>NZ_JNCF01000010.1 GCF_000770585.1 Legionella norrlandica
TTTTTAAACATATGGACTCCATTTCAAAAAAAAAAGCCCATCATTTTGTGACGGGCTCTAAAAGAATTTAATTACTTATTAAATTATACATTACCAACATACTTCAAGCCGATGTATGGCCAGAAGCAGCAAAATCAGTCTCTAATCCGCCAGTGAATACGGCTGTGTTGTGTAAAGCATTAAAGTAGTTAAACCACATGTAACCAACATCTAGTGTCAAATCACCTTGAGCCATAGCATAAGTGTAATCTGCACCTAGTTTGGCTTCTAGCTCTGGAACAATGGCATTTTTAGAACCAGTTATGAAGTTAACTCCATCGTAGAAATCGCTGGTACCAACTAGAATTGCAGCAGCGCCTTTAGCATAAATACCAAAGCCATTACCAAATACATAGTTCATGTCTAAACCAGTACGAGGACCAAAGCCAGTGAACTCAGAATTAAATCTGTTAAAGAACACTGCATTGTTTATAAAGCGATTGACATCAGCTTCAATTCGGGCGTATTGAACACCACCATGGAAACGCATTTTTTTGTTAGCGCTGAAATCAACGAATTGACCTAATTCACCGTTAACAGCATCCCATTTGTGGTCATAGTTGCGGTACAAAGGACCAAACTCATCAAAGCCACCGAAATGATCGCTATCATTATCAAAATGATACCAGTTCACATTGATGTCGTTACCTGTGTTGAAGTGGTAAGAAGCTTCTAATTTAAAGCCCCAATCCCAATCATGGTCTACATCATGCCAGTTACTCCAAGCGCCAACTTGAGTAAAACCATCGTAGCCCCAATCAGCATCATGAACTGGTTGCAAATATAATGCAGTGATACCAATATCCCATGCAGTTCTTTCACAAGGAACAGTTACATTACCTGGGGTGCAAACTGGTCCCATTGTTCCAGCGAACACTGCACTGCTTCCTAAAGCAAGGACAGCCACCGCTGTTTTTTTCAAATTTAACATGCTTATCTCCACTTTTTTATTATTAATTTCCGTTCGTTACTAATAAACAGTATATCAGCAACAGTACGCATTCTTCGCTCTAATCGAGAGCGTACCTGGATAAATTATCCAGCCGGACTTATATAAAGTCAACAGTATTGCTGAAATTTCTTATAAAGTTAACAAATTACACATTACCAACATACTTCAAACCGATGTATGGGCCAGAGGCAGCAAAATCAGTCTCTAATCCACCAGTGAATACGGCTGTGTTGTGTAAAGCATTAAAGTAGTTAAACCACATGTAACCAACATCCAGTGTCAAATCACCTTGAGCCATAGCATAAGTGTAATCTGCGCCTAGCTTGGCTTCTAGCTCTGGAACAATGGCATTCTTAGAGCCAGAGATGAAGTTAATTCCATCGTAGAAATCACTGGTACCAACTAGAATCGCAGCAGCGCCTTTAGCATAAATGCCGAAGCCATTACCAAATACATAGTTCATGTCTAAACCAGTTCGAGGACCAAAACCATTGAATTTAGAATTGAAACTATCAAAAAATACTGTATTGAAATAGCGATTTACATCAGCTTGAATTCGCGCATATTGAACGCCACCATGGAAACGCATTTTCTTGTTAGCGCTGAAATCAACGAATTGACCTAATTCAGCATTAACAGCATCCCACTTATGGTTGTAGTTGTTGAACTCAGAACCCAGCAATAGATCTATGCCACCGAAATGATCGCTATCATTATCAAAATGATACCAGTTCACATTGATATCATTGCCTGTGTTGAAATGATAAGAGCCTTCTAGTTTGAAGCCCCAATCCCAATCAAGGTCCACATCATGCCAATTATTCCAAACACCAACTGTAGTAGAACCATCGTAGCCCCAATCAGCGTCATAAACTGGTTGCAAATAAAGTGCGGTGATACCGATATCCCATGCAGTTCTTTCGCAAGGAACAGTTACATTACCCGGAGTGCAAACTGGTCCCATAGTTCCAGCAAACACTGCACCGCTTCCTAAGGCGAGTACTGCCACTGCTGTTTTTTTCAAACTAAACATGCCTTGTCTCCACTTGTTTATTATTGAGTTTCCATTTTATTGATAACTCACCATTTGGAGTTGTCAATAGCACGCATCGTCGCTTAGGTTCGAAGCATGCAACGATTAGAGTATCTGCAGTGATTTCAAATAAGTCAAGAAAATTTATTAAAAATTCGAATATTTTCATAAAGATATGTCTAAATTTGAACAGCAATCTCATTTTTTCATCATATTTGGCATAAGATAACCAGTCCTATCCTATTTCATAAAACTTCGAAAACATCATTAAGAATGCAGCAAAAGAAAAGGAACTAATAAGCATTCTATATCATCTGAAAATCTTATTTTAGTAAAATGCAAGCCTTTTGAAAAAGACATATATTTTACTTTATCTACTACTGAAATTGCAGGAATTAAATTAGTTTTACTGCGATAATTTTAACTTTTTTGTACAATAAATTCCTTAATGGTTTTTTTCTCATCCAAGATATCTGAATTCATGATATTCTTATTTAATCAGTAATAATGCAAGAACTTTATATGATGCAAACTCTAATAATTAACCGACCTGATGATTGGCACCTCCACCTCAGAGATGGAGAATTTTTACAGCACACCGTTCAAGCTTCTGCTCGACACTTTGCTCGTGCCTTGATTATGCCTAATCTAAAGCCTGCCTTGACTACGCTGACAGCCATTGAAAGTTATAGGAAGAGAATAATTGAAGCTGTTCCTAGGCAATACACATTCCAACCCTATATGACTTTTTATTTAAATGAGTCAGTTAACCCGGAAGAACTACAACAAGCAGCCTCACTGCCTTATCTTCTTGGGGCAAAACTTTATCCTGCTGGGGCAACGACAAATGCTGAAGAAGGAGCAAAATCTTTAAAAGAAATTTACCCTCTCTTTGAAGTATTACAATCTAATAACTTAGTTCTGCAAATTCATGGTGAAGTCACACATAGCGACATCTTTGAGCGTGAGTCATTATTTATTGAGGAATACCTCAAACCAATAGTCACAAATTTCCCTAAATTAAAAATTGTGCTAGAGCATATCTCATCTAAAACTGCAGTTGAGTATATTTATCAAGCTCCAACTAACGTAGCAGCCACAATAACCCCTCATCATTTACTTTATAATCGTAATAACCTCCTTGTTGGTGGCATTAAGCCTCATTATTACTGCTTACCTATTTTAAAGCATGAAAAGGATCAAAAAGCTTTGCAACTTGCTGCCATAAGTGGAAATCCAAAATTTTTTGCCGGCACTGATAGTGCTCCCCATGGCATAAATACAAAAGAAAATGCATGCGGATGTGCAGGGATCTATTCAGCACCATTTGCAATAGCCTTATACACTCAGATTTTTGATGAACACCAACAACTCACAAAACTGAATGATTTCGTCAGTCGTTTTGGAGCTGAATTTTACCAACTACCTGTTAATACAGAACAAATAGAATTAATTAAAACAGCTCAAAGAATCCCCAATTCTATGCCATTTGGATCAACACTAGTAGTACCCATTGCTGCTGGAAGCACTATAGAATGGAGTATTAATGATTTCTCGTAATAACATTCCAAAGAACACCATTAAAAATCGATTTCGTGGTTTCTTACCCGTTGTTGTTGATGTTGAAACAGCTGGCATTGATCCTGAGAAAAATGCTCTTCTGGAGATGTGTATTGTGTTATTAGACATGGACGAACAGGGTTTCCTTAAAAGAAGAGAGAGTTACTTTGAACATATTTTACCTTTTGCAGGAGCAGAATTAGATCAAAAATCACTAGAATTCAATCAGATAGATCCCTATCAACCTCTTCGTTTTGCAGTAGAAGAACAAATCGCTCTCGAACAATTATTTAAACCTATTTACAGTTTACTAAAGCGCACTCATTGTCAAAGAGCTGTATTAGTAGGACACAATGCCTGGTTTGATTTATTATTTGTAAAAGCAGCCGTTAAAAGAACTGGCATAAAATCACCATTCCATGCCTTTACCTGTTTCGATACAGCAACTTTGGCTGGATTAATTTTTGGAGAAACTGTTCTTGCAAAAGCGGCTCAAGCAGCAGGTTTATCCTTTGATAGCCATGAGGCTCATTCTGCTATTTATGATGCAGAAAAAACAGCCGATCTGTTTTGTTATATGATAAATAAATGGCGAACAATGTGTTTATCGTGCTAAAGCAGCATAAGAGGAACGATTACCTGGATTAAGGGGAACCGTAGCCCATTATCATTTCATTCCCATATCATGCTGCGCTAATATGGGAATTTTTGAATTCTATAATGACTCTGAATGCTCAGAAAGATATTCTGCTACACCTTTAGGAGATGCTTTCATACCTGGTTGTCCTTTTTGCCAACCAGCTGGACAAACTTCGCCATTTTCTTCAAAGAATTGAACTGCATCTATGATACGAAGAATTTCATCAATATTTCTTCCTATTGGCAAATCATTAACAATTTGTGAACGAACCATACCATTCGTATCAATGATAAAAGCCCCTCGGAAAGCAACACCAGCAACAGGATGCTCTACACCATAGGATTGGCAAATACTATGAGTCACATCCGCTGCCATAGTAAATCTAACGTGACCTATTCCGCCATTTTTCGAGGTAGTATTTCTATAAGCATTATGTGTAAAGTGCGAATCAATAGATACAGCAACCACCTCAACATTACGTCTTTTAAATTCTTCCATACGATGATCTAGGGCAATTAACTCAGAAGGGCATACAAAAGTAAAATCCAGTGGATAAAAGAACACCAATCCGTATTTACCTTTCAAGTGATCATGCAAATTAAATTTCTCAACGATTTCACCATCACCCGTCACTGCCGCTACAGTAAAATCCGGTGCTTTACGCCCAACTAATACACTCATTCTATAATCTCCATTATTAGGGGGTAAGTATAAAATCCCACTATCGTTATTAAAATCATACCGCTACTGCATCACGCAATAAAGGCTCTAACTCTCCTTGCTGAAACATTTCAGCAATAATGTCAGATCCCCCAATTAACTCCCCTTTTACGTAAAGTTGAGGGAAGGTAGGCCAATCAGAATATTGAGGTAAAATCTGACGAATATCAGGATTAGCAAGGATATCTACGTAAGCAAAATCTACTCCACAAGCTTCAATGCATTGTACGGCGCGAGCTGAAAACCCACATTGCGGCATCTTTGGAGTGCCTTTCATATAAAGTATTATCGCATTTTCAGCAATTTGCTTTTGAATTTTTTCTAAAGTATCCACTTATGCACCTTTCATAAAATAAAACAACACAATTATGGCGAAAACCTAAAAAGGCCGCAACTAGGGTCTATCAACAATTGCTCTATAACCATAGTATCCACATCTCATGGATGTCGCGGATAAACCGCAGCAGGTAGGCGTTTAAGCAGGACCATGAAAATGAATATCAACAAACCCTAATAATATTAATAATCCTATCTTTTGCCCTTTCTTTTATATTTTACCCTACTTGGGCGGCTAATAAAATACTAATATAGTACTAGATGGATAAAAACCAACCATTCTATGAGTTAAAAAAATCTACCGTTAATTATCGCCTTTTCTTACACATGAAACATGGTTTAGAACAAAAATCGAAACCTATCGTTATCTTGCTTCGTTCGTAATAGCGGCTATAAAAATTTTTATCCTATGCAAAGTACATTGAATATCAAATTCTTCCTGCTAAACTTACAGCTCGAAGACGTACCATTTTAAAATAACCGGAGTCCGTATAAGAAGCAACTCAATTTTCTTATGATGAACTGACTTTAAGCTAAATTTTTTCTAATCTGGAGATTGCTATGACTTTTACCTTACCACAATTACCCTATGCATTAGACGCTCTTGCTCCACATATCTCCGAAGAAACATTGGAGTATCATTACGGCAAACACCATAATGCTTATGTTACTAATTTAAATAAATTAATTCCTGGAACAGAATTTGAATCCCTGACTCTGGAAAGCATTATTATGAAAGCGAAAGGAGGCATTTTCAACAATGCAGCACAAGTTTGGAATCACACCTTTTATTGGCATTGCATGAGCCTAATGGTGGTGGTGAACCTCAAGGTAAGTTAGCCGATGCTATTAGAAAATATTTTGGTTCTTTTGCTGATTTCAAAGAACAATTTAACCAGACAGCAATTTCTACCTTTGGTTCAGGTTGGGCATGGCTAGTCCAGGACAAATCAGATGCTCTAAAAATTATCAGCACAAGCAACGCAGGCACCCCTATGACCGAAGGGCTTACTGCCTTATTAACCTGTGACGTATGGGAACATGCTTATTATATCGATTACCGAAATAGACGTCCTGATTATGTTGAAGCTTTTTGGTCATTAGTCAATTGGGACTTTGTAAGCAGTCACCTGAAATAAATTGAAAATAAATAGCAATTACAGCAATCCATTACTGGATGTTAATATGTTTAGGGAGATATCATGACTTTAATTACAAGTTACAGCCCAATGCCTGTAACCTTCTCACGCGGTGAAGGGGTATGGCTGTATGATGAACAAGGAAAAAAATACCTCGATGGATTAAGTGGGATAGCAGTTTGTGGATTAGGTCATGCGCACCCCGATATTACCCGCACTATACAAGAACAAGCAGCAAAACTACTTCATACTTCTAATGTGTTTCACATTAAGGAACAAGAGCAACTGGCGACCAAACTAACTTCAATGGCTGGGATGGAACAAGTTTTTTTCGCCAATTCCGGAGCAGAAGCCAATGAAGCAGCCATTAAACTCACCCGACTATTTGGCCATAAAAAAGGAATTGAAACTCCTTCAATTATAGTTATGGAAAGGGCATTTCATGGCCGTACCATGGCCACTTTAACCGCGTCAGGCAGTCGAAAAGTCCAGGCTGGCTTTGAGCCTTTAGTTCCCGGATTTATTCGCGCACCTTTCAATGATCTTGATGCTATTCACACCATTGCAGCCAATAGAGAAGATGTTGTTGCTGTTATGATAGAACCCATTCAAGGTGAGGGAGGGATTCATCCTGCCGAAGAGGGTTATTTACGAGCTTTAGCAAAACTTTGTGAACAACACGACTGGATGCTAATTTTGGATGAAATACAAACTGGCAATGGCAGAACGGGTAAGCTTTATTCTTGTATGCATTATGATATACAACCTGATATTCTCACTACTGCCAAAGGACTTGGCAATGGAATACCTATTGGGGCCTGCTTGATGAGTAAACGAGCTAAGGATTTATTTAAACCCGGAAATCATGGCTCAACCTTTGGTGGTAACCCTCTGGCTTGTGCAACTGCCTTGACCGTTTTGGATGTCATCGAACGCGATAAATTATGTGAAAAAGTAACCAAAAACAGCGCCTTATTAATGGATAAATTAATTAGTAACCTGGGAGAACACCCTCATGTTAAAGCCATTCGTGGTAAAGGCTATATGATAGGGATAGAATTAGACAGACCTGCAAATGACATGCGTGTATTAGGCTTGGCTAACCAGGTATTATTTAATATTACAGCGGAAACTGTAGTAAGATTGCTACCTCCTCTTATTATTAATGAAGATGAGATTGATGAGTTGGTCAATCGATTAACGCTGACTATTAATCAGTTTACAGAGCAATAACAGAGCAAAATGCCCTGTTTCTATTCATGTATTCATGGTAGTTCGGAGGTTATCTGGGCTACCTAATTCCCAAATCTCTAAAAACGTATAGGCTAGAATAAGAAACTTTGTCCTTTCGTTACAAACCCCAGAAAACCATCCTTTTTAGCATTAGGTAATTTTCCCGAATTGTAATGATATAACCACATTTTTTTCTTTAAATGCGCTGGCAATTCAACAAGTTCGGAATAATGAGCATGTACACCACTTTTAAATTCTGTAGTTTCACAATCATGAAAAATTATGTCCGATTCCTCATAAAAAGAAATTAATTGCGCTGGGGAGCTTTGTGTATCAGAGGTATAAAAAATACGTGATTTGTTATAACTAAATATTAACCCAAAACTTGGCATCAATTCATATTCACTATAATAGTGAACTGTTTGTACCAATTTAAATTGTATTGATTGCCAAATAAAACCTTCATACTGTTTTACTGAGTGTACATCAAAAAATTTATTAAGATTTGCTCTAACATTAGGCAGAGTGCTCAATCCTCCTGACAAACTTTTATCCCACAATTCGCTAATTATTTTATCAGATGCAATTAAGCAAGGCTTTCCTGAGTAATTAGGATCAAAATAAGTAATGAGTGCTAACCATTGTAGTCCACCACAATGATCATAATGCAAGTGACTTATATAAATATTTTTTATATCCTTGTAACTCAATCCTGATCACGTAATGAGTATTTGATATCTGTCCCTGCATCAATTAATAGTTTATTATTTTTTAACTCTAGAAGAACATTAGATTGATAATTTTCGGGCCCAATAGCAAAGGACGATCCAGAACCTAAAAAAGTAATTTTTAGTGTCATTTTATCTCCCTGCCAAATACCCACCTAAGACATTTTATTCTTTATAAAATTCCATCTTAAAAGTTAGAAATAAAAATAAATCTCAGTTGTTAATTTAAGACTATGTGATGAACATAGAATTGTCAAAACAACAAGATTAAGACTTATGGTTAAGACATTTTTTTAAATAACACAAATGTTGATTAATTCTCACAGCCTCATTAGTAAAGATCCATTGGATTCCTCTATTCAACTCTCTATAGAGACTATTTTTAGAGTCTACAAAACCAACCCCATAATGTTGATTAGCCGCTTGCAGTCGTTTTATTACTTTATCATTGAATAATAAATAATTACCTAATACTCCACCATAATTTTCTTTTAGACTGAGTTCGCAAAACATCCTAACATTATTAGGCCCTGCAACCAACAATAACGATTGTTTAGGAAAACAAGACAATTTCTTAAAATAAGTTTCATGCAAGCTTAATAAATGATAATCCTCACATGGAATTAAATTGCTTAAGGGTTGTAGTAATATTTCCTCATCTTCTATGCTTGTTTTTAATTCAATAAACAAATGCATGTGGCTACCATACTCCCTAACCACTTCCTCGAGAGATGGAATCCGCGGTTCCAGTGCTCGTAACTCCTTAAAAGTCAAATGAGCAATTAAAATATCCTTATGCCATAATCGTTTTAGAGTGGGATCATGATTAACAACCAAGACTTTATCTTGAGTTGGGTGCACATCCAGTTCAATCCCCCAACAACCAGCTTCCCTAGCTATTCGGAAAGCATCCGCTGTATTCTCAATTATTCCTCTCGTATTGTTGTGAGCTCCTCGATGAGCAATCACTAAAGCATTAATGATATTCTCAGGTTGTGGTTTTGCTCTGGGAATAGCAGCAAAGAATCCATCTACTAGCTTTTCTATCAATTTGAGTAACACAAACAGGTTTTCCTAATAATTGAAACCAGAAAAAGATCTATTTTATGTTGGTAAAAAATAAAAGGCAAAATAGTCGCCTATCCCAAAATCAAAAAAATCAACTAAACTTGAAGCTAAGCAAGAATTAATTAAAGATTTGTCCTCTTAAAATGTGCGTAAAATAATTACAAGGAGTGTTTCAATGACCATTAAAGTGAACAAGAAGGGAATGGATTTATTAAGAGATTCCCTGCTTAATAAAGGCACTGCTTTTACCCTCCAAGAAAGAAATGAATTCGCCTTGCATGGATTAATTCCACCAGTTATTGAAACACTTGAACAACAAGTAGTTCGCTGTCTTGATGCTTATAGTGCGAAACAAACTCCATTAGAAAAACATATTTATTTACGAGCTTTACAAGATCGAAATGAAGTGCTTTTTTATCGATTTATAATGGATAACTTAGTCGATATTTTACCTATCATCTATACTCCGGTTGTAGGCCAGGCATGTGAAATGTTTTCCCACATATATAGACAACCGAGAGGTTTATTCCTAAGTTATCCCGAGCGCGACAAACTGGACACTATTCTTGAGCATATAGCATCCTCACGCTCTATAAAAGTCATCGTTGTTACTGATGGTGAACGCATATTAGGATTAGGTGATCAAGGAGCGGGAGGATTAGGGATCCTATAGGTAAATTATCTCTCTATACTAGTTGTGGGGGTATCAATCCAGAGAATACCCTACCTATCGTTTTGGATGTTGGGACAAATAACCAAGAACGATTGGACGATCCAGAATATATCGGGTGGCGACATCATCGGATTTCTGGCAAAGATTATGATGAATTTATAGATCAATTTGTGCAAAGTATAAAACGGCATATGCCTCAAGCCTTATTGCAATTTGAAGATTTCGCACAACAACATGCTTATCCTTTATTAGAACGCTACAAAGATCAGCTGTGTACGTTTAATGATGATATTCAAGGAACCGCTGCCGTCGCTGTAGCGGCCATACTTGCTGCAACCTGTGTTGCAAATGTCCCTCTAAAAAATCATAAGATAGCCTTGCTCGGAGCGGGCTCAGCCGGTTGTGGAATCAGTGAGCAACTAGTCCAGGCCATGATAAATCAAGGGCTTACTGAAGCTGAGGCTCGATCACGCTTTTACTTGGTTGACAGATTTGGGCTTTTACATGATGGTATGACTAATCTCTTACCATTCCAAAAAGGTTTTGTACGCTCTTATGAAAGCCTTAAAAACTGGATATTACAAAAGGAGGGGGAAATCTTGTTAACTGATGTTATTAACAATGCCCAACCAACCATACTCCTTGGCGTATCTGGCCAACCAAACCAATTTAATGAAACTTTAGTTAAAACTATGGCGGGCTATTGTGAGCGCCCTATTATTTTTCCTCTCTCAAATCCCACATCTCGAGCAGAAGCAATACCTTATGATTTATTAAATTGGACAGATGGAAAAGCATTGATTGCTACTGGAAGCCCTTTTGATCCCATTACTATAAATGGCCGTAGAATTGACATAGCTCAATGTAATAATTCCTATATTTTCCCAGGAGTTGGTCTAGGTGTTGTGGCAGGACAAGCTAAAAGGGTCACCAATTCAATGATGATGTCTGCCGCCATTGCTTTAAGCGAATTAGCGCCAGCTGAGAAAAAAGGGATAGGTAGGCTACTCCCTGAACTAACTACCATTAGAGAGGTAAGCAAACATATAGCGAAAGCAGTTATTTTACAAGGCATTAAAGAAGGCATATAGAAGATATGGATGATAACAAGATCGATGAAGCCATAAAAAAGACCATGTGGACTCCACAATATGAGACGTATGCTTTATAATAAGCCAATTATATATTCACCTTAAAATCTCCTCGCCCATTTGGATTAGGCAGCAACTTAGGAGAAATATACCAAATCCCCTTGCCCAAAAGGCAGAGGGGGATAATATATTTATTCCTTGTACTTGATGCCTATGCTGATTATGGAGAGAGAGTTGGGGAGAGGTAAAAAATATGTTTTCTTCCTCTCTGCGAGAAGCTGAACACCAAATTTTTTTTATTGAACCTAAATATGTCTACAATTACTACCGATCTAAATCGGGCAATTCATGATTTACAGCAAGGGAAGCCAGTAGCGATCCCAACAGAAACCGTGTATGGGTTAGCAGCCCCCATAAATAATAACACCGCGATTAGAACTGTGTTTGAAATGAAAAACAGACCATTAAACCATCCTTTAATAGTTCATGTCGCACCCGATTGGAATCTGAATGAGCTTGTTGAAGAGATACCTGATTATGCTCATCAATTAATTTCTAAATTTTGGCCAGGACCAATGACGCTGGTATTCCATTGTAAAAAGGACAAAATTAATCCTCTTATTACGGGTGGTCAATCAACAATAGCGATAAGATGCCCGGCCCATCCTTTAACCCAGAAATTATTACAACAATTAGAAGTCCCGGTAGTAGCGCCATCGGCCAATCCCTTTGGTAAAATTAGCCCGACAACCGCATTACACGTTAAACAATCATTCAAAGATAAAGAATTAACTATCCTAGACGGTGGCCGATGTCATGTAGGAATAGAATCAACTATCGTAGATGTAACAAATCCTAATCTATATCAAATTTTACGTCACGGCATAATAGACGAAAAAATTATTGCTGAGACGATTACCACTGATTATTCTACTCAAAAAAACACCATTCGAGTCCCAGGCAAATTAGATAGTCATTATCAACCAGATAAAACTTTATACTATTTTGACTGTTATGAAGCCCTTTCCCAATTTTGTCAACAAAAAGAAGGAATTATATATGTCATAGCAAGCCAGAAACCTCCAACAATAGCAGCCAATTATTTCCACCCACTGGATAAACATCCAGAAAAGGCAGCCTACGACTTGTATTATCAACTAAGACTTGCGGATATTTCAGATGCCATTTGTATAGCCATTGAATTACCGCCAGAAAACAGCGAATGGGAAGGAGTAAGAGAACGAATCTTTAAAGCTGGGTTTCCTTATACGCATTAACTTCATTATGTAGAATGTCTTGACAGAACTATATAATTTGCGTAACTTAACGTCGAATGCCGAGGTGGTGGAATTGGTAGACACGCTAGCTTCAGGTGCTAGTGGGGGAAACCCCGTGGAGGTTCGAGTCCTCTTCTCGGTACCATTGAACTATAGTTCCTAATGACTCACCTAAGCGAATTTTACTACCAGCTATCAACTCTTTGTCCCAGTGCACCTGCTCACCATTAGCAAACAAGACAATCACGGTGGAGCCCAATTTAAAATAACCCATTTCCTCTCCTTGAGTCATAGCTCTTGGAGCAGAGTTTTTATAATCAAAATGCTCCATCTTTTTTGATCTTTTTACATCACCATGCCAACTGGTTCCTATGGCACCTACAATAGTAGCTCCCACCATAACCATAGCCATTGGACCAATTTTAGTTTTAAAAAAAATAGCAAGCCTTTCATTACGCGCAAATAATTTGGGAACAACACGAGCTGCTGCTGGTTGTACTGAAAATAAAGCACCAGGAATATAATTCATTGAAACTAATTCAGCATCCAGAGGCATATGCACCCGATGATAATCTTTTGGAGATAAATATAGGGTTGCAAATTGTCCCTGTACAAATTCCTGTGCCAATGACTCATCGCAAGCCAATAGCTCTTGTACAGAATAATATTTGCCTTTGGCCTGTAACAATTGGCCTTGTTCTATCTTGCCTATTTCACTAATACTTCCATCAACAGGGCAAACAAGATCTGTCTGCGCTAAAGAGCGACATTCGGGCTTTAAATGGCGAATAAAAAAATCATTAAAGCATTCATAAGCCTTCGGATCTTCAATGAGGGCTTCATTCATATTGACATCGAATTTATGAATGAAACTCTGAATTAGAAAATTTTTAACCCGGGGATTTTTAACATTAGCAAAATATCCTGCTAAAGTAGTAATCGCTTGTTTTGGAATAATATATTGGGGAAATATCTTTAGCACATCAAAAAACATACTTCTTACTCAAACAATTAGAAAAGAGGAATCATAACCCAAAGAGTATCGTACTGTCATAAAAAGGTGATTTATAAAAAAATAGATTTCCAACTTAAATGACTAAACTCTTTTGGGACTCGGCTTTAGTTTCTTGTTTATGTGATATAGGTTCAGCATAAGTTTTTACTTCTTTAAAATACTCAGCCTTATGTTCTTTTGAATTATAATACATAAATAGCCTAAAACCTGGTATTTCTTGTTTCTCTTTACTTTTATTAACGTCTTTTTGAATAGCAGCGATTATTTTATCAAATAAAATGCTACTTAAAGATGAGGAATCGTCCCCATTTAAAAAAGTCATCGCTATGATTTTTGGTTGAGAATATTTCTCACAATATTTCGTTACTTCCTTTCTTCGTGAATTTGCCCCCCACCATGATTTCCATAATCCAGCTTCATATTCTTTTAATGCCGACTCAAGCAATCCGTCAAATTGAGTGTTAGGCAATTTGTCAATCCAGTCATACATCGTTTCATAAAATAACTTTACCCCTTCTGTACTATACAAATGGGTAAACCGCTTATCCTGTTTGGCAAAATCGACAGCGGCTTTGGTAAAAATGCCAATGTCCCTATTAAAATTTCCCTCTTTAACCGCATTACTAATACTGGGCAAATAATAGGATTGTAGTACGTATGGAGTTAAATTCTGAACAAGTAAAGTATTTAAAGCCCCCGTATCATTATCAGCTGAACTTAAAATATAAGCCAGTCTGTTATCTCCACTCTCTTTAAGGCTAGCTTGCAAATAGTCTTTTACAGGTTGAGCCCTATGTCGTTTTGACAATAACTCAATTGTTGGAGCATATTTAGTATCAATGATTTCATTAACATAATGAGTTAAATCTTCGGGTCTTAAATTTTTCGCCCAAAGAAATAACGAATCATTAAATTGTCTGATGACCTGTTCATTAGTATGAGGCAACACTTCTTTAGAAATAGCTATCCCTGTTGCCTGTTTCATTTGCTCATCAGTAGTCGTTAAATGCAATTGGAAATTTATTCGTCCTGTATATTGCTTTAACGCATTAGAAATTTGATTAAATTCACTAGCTAAAGTGCTCGTATGGGCTAAATTTTGGCGAATTTTTACATCATACGTAGCGCATAATTGCATCAACTGTTCGGAAAATGCCAAATTATCTTCTTCTGTCAGATCCTCTCTGTTTCTTTCATAATAGGTTTTAGCTACTGCATGAAATTTATTTGTGAAATCAACCAGTAAGAGTAACGCTGGTCTTAGATTGCTATTTTTATCTACACTAATTAACGGTTCAATTTTCTCTATTGATAACTCTGGCATGGTACCAAATAATTCCCATGCGTTGGTTAAGCTATAATCTGTAGTTTTTTTACCCTCTACTTCGTCAAGAACGACATGATATGTAGAAACTTGTTGTAATAGTTTATTAGTCAATGCATAGGAGTCATGTAGCAGATCTCTGAAGATAGGAGCATGAGAATCTCTCCAAATTTGATGGTATCGTTTTTGCAATTCCTTCTCATCAAATTGAATACTGCTGTCATCCTTACTAAAAATAGTAGCATTTTGCGTTTTTGCCCATTCCAGTATATTTTTATAGAAAGATGGTTTGCAATAAAGTGCTGAACAAGTCTCAGGCAAAGGCACCCCATACCCATTATTTTTGCAGCCCATGTAAAAAACAACCACACGATATAAATTATCGTAATGCATTTGATATAAATTTATTACGAAGTCGACGAATGGTTTTATATTAGTTTCCCCATTACACAAATGGGGGTATTCTCTCTCATAGAGACTACGCAACGCGACATCTGTTTCATCCAAAGAAGTGTAATTCAGAGTCATATCGCTAAAGAGCTCAACTAAACGTTTCCTTACCATTTCTGGTTGAAAAGTTAATAAAATCTTTAATGCAGCAGCAAATTTTTGCTCTTGAGCCTCCGGTTCATGAGCCAATTGTTCAAATTGGTTCTATCAGCGTAAATTTTTGGAAGAACAAGCTTAACTATTTTTTCTTGCTTAGGTAAAACAAAGGGTATGGTTTCTTGGCCAGGATGCTCATAAGTAGCCCAATGATAGGGCTTTGAGTCTTTTACATTAGGAAAACCCTCCCAATCCCTTACTGTTAAATCAACTCTTTTTTTAGGGATACCTATTACAGCTCTTGGCTCTTTCATATGAATGGTAAACCAATACCAAAACATATCAAAATCAATATCTCCTGCCAAACTCACATTATGCGGATGTCCGTCGTCGTCATCAAGAAACCATCTTCCTAGTAGAATTTCAATAAAATTCTTTTCAATTAGTGTTTTTGTGCTGGGAATTACTTGATCTTTTTCAATAGGATCTTGAGGAACTGTCTCATGGGAGAAACTAAAACATTTAAATCCTTCCACACTAATTGATAAAGTACCTACCAAGCGCCCATTATCGTCAAATACCAAACGCTCCTCCGCTGTTCTTTTTCCCTGAAAAAGCATTTTAAAGAAAGAGGCGGCAACACTTAGTTTTGCTAGAAGTTCCGGATAATGATCTTTAGGGGCTAATTTTTTATAAAAGGCTTCTTTTAGAATTCCATTCTCAATAAAAGCGACTTTAAATGTTTGATGAGAACCATCGTCAACTGCTTTCCCAGCAGTTAAAAATTGTAATTGGCTCTCTTTAAGAGCTTTCTTGGGGAAACCCATATATCAAATCCTTTAAATCAAATCAACCTTCCCATTCCTCATATTAATCAGAAATAGTCAAGAAGTTCAAGTGTAATTTTCATACAAAGCAATACTGAACTGCAAAAAGGTTAAATTAATTCCAAGATTACTGAACATTAACCAATCTAAATACTAATTTTAGTTTCTTTTGGATCTTTTTTTGGTCTAATGTAAGACAACTGGAAGCCATTAATCGTTGATAAGGGGTTTTCGGCTTGTCATACTTTTTCTTAATGCGAGATTGGATACGTACTTTATCAATGAGTTTAATGCAAGGATAGAAAAAATTAAAAAGAAGGGAAATTTCATTCGCATATAAGTCATTCATAAGTTTAACTAATTTTGGATTATCAAAGCGATGATAGCCATGCGTTTCGCAAAACTCATCCAATATGCGCTTCTTAACCTCTTGATTGCCTCTGTGATAACGCCAACGCTGTATTTTTAAATATAAATCCATGCGTACTTCCCCCATTTTTGCTTTCCTCCTTTCGGCAACAGGTAATTTGAGGCAATTCGGGCAGTTTCTAAGCACTTTTTGAGTTAATACTTTGTTAATGTGTATTTGATTTACTATTTGCTCATTTATTAAGCAATAATGGAGGGAATTATTATGCCAAACTAAAAATTAAATTTGAAAAAAGAATTGAATAATCTTGAATCCTTATCACAACGTTTAATTCTTAATGATTTAATTACTGCCGCGGATAAAGTTAAGGTGATCTATGCTACCGTGCAACATTTTTCAAAACAATATAATTCTAATCAAATTGGTTTTGAAGAGCTTCAATTTTGCAGCCAAATGATAAGTGATACTATTAATCAAATCGATGTTGATCTACAACAACTAAAACATTGTGAAAATAGCCAGTTGAATCATCTTAAAGTAGCAATAAAAAATATTCCTATATTAATAGCTACAGGTGGGGCATCGAATATGATTAATAAACAAAGCACCGGGAATCTATTGTTTTTTTAAACCAGAATCAGGATTAGAAACATTAGAAAATTTAAAAACTAAAATTGAACAAAGACCTAATTTCTAGTTGTTCCAGCTTGAGCTGACAGTTACTGTTTTTTTATTAATAGGTATAAATGTGCAAGCTTTACACCTTTCTTTTGGTCGGAGTAAAGATACCAGTCACCTGATACCCCCTGCATAGATCCGTAAGTGCGGAATTACCGCATACGAATATCCATCCATTCCAGATAATTCTTTGATACTGCTTAGACATGATTCAGAGTGAGGATAGCCGACATTCTATGCCAGATGTCGGAGTCTTTATAGGTGCATTTCCCTGAACGGATACTTACAAAGAAGTCTTTTTACCTTTGATCAACAAGCACCTTGAATGGGCCGAATTGTGTCAATGCAGAGAGCCCATCGCTACGATTGGGATGGCATGGCGGGAATTACCAATTTTTAATTTAGCGTCATGAGATCTGAAGAATCAATCACAGTTAAAACTTCTTTATTCAAAGCTCGGATGACTTCTCCAGAACGAGTTTGATTAAAAAACCAATAATTCCCAGTTTGGCGTTCTTTTAGATCATTAGCAAAACCTAAGGTAAGCGCAGTAATAACAATGTTAGCTATGACTATCAATGCTTTATGTAGTAAAGATTTTATCTCGGGATCAACGATACTTAGTATTTCTTTTTCAGCACTCTTCATCTTAAGATGCAAATCAATGCCTGATTTTGTTATTCCATCATAAGCAATACTGTAAAGCGTTTGCCTATATTTCTCATCAGCATTCTGCCAATTGCCAACTTTATCACTATCAACAGCAGATTTTAGTAATCTTTCATGTATATCTTTGCATTTTTCTTCTACTTTCATAATGACATATCTAAAACGACTAGCTCTCACATCATTTTCCTCACTAGCAAAGGATATGATCTCTTTTTTAAAACGCAAATCTTGCATTTGCTGAACACAAATAAATCGCTCGTGTAATTTCCTTGCTAACGTCAATAAATCAGGATCAGTAATTTGCAAAAGTGCTTTTCCTTGAGTCACTACACCTTTTTGAACTCCTATACATAAAAGATTAATTAGAGCTTTCCTATGAGGAAGATCTTCAATTTTGGCAAGTCCAGGTAAAAATAAGCGAAGCAATTGCCCTTTTTTGTTATTTTTTATAGCCCACCGATAAGCATAACCGCTGGTAATTCCAGCCTCATTCAATACCTTAAATGAGTTACCTAAGGCGCTCAAATCCTCTAAATCCAATTTAGACAAGTCTGATTTATGCAATCCATAGACTTTACATTGCTTTGAATAATGATACAAAATGGATTCTTGTTGGTGCTCTTTAGGGTCTAAAGCTAGTTTTTTTAACTGTTTTATGGAAATGGTTTTTGTCTTATCCAATGCAATTAATGTTTCAGCCAACATAGGATATTGCTTAGAAGCTTTAACAACATCCTGTATTTCTTCAATCGACAAGTGGCTCTTGACCCAAAATATCAAGCATAACTTCCTGCAATTTTCATCGGTTAATTTATTAATAAAATTTAATTGTTCTCTCTTTTCTTGATCAGCTAATAGCTGTTGTATATCTTGAGTTAATCCAAATTCAACGAGAACGTAAAGTGATCTGTAGCAAACTTCCTCAAATAAAAGCTCTTTAATTTTGTTGATACTGAAATTTTTCTGAATTAAAAATGGGATTAATTTTATTTGAATATCATCCCAGATCAATGCACTTAATTGCCTTATTAGTTCATAGTCTTGTAATAAATGACGGTTCTTTTCTAACGTATTTTCTTCATAAAATACAATAATCATCTGCAGAACACTTTTATACAATCTATCATCAGAATTAAAAGGTACGCTTTCAATTTCCTTCCTTAATCCACTGTTTACTGACAACAATTCCTTTTCCATCTTGGGAGTCAAACGGAGTTTATATTGTTTTACCAGCTCTTGGGCTTTAGTGCTCATTGGAAATTAACCTCTTTTCCATTTAAAAAATTAACCATTATTTAAGTGCATCATACATTAAGACCATATTTTTATACTGAGCTCGGTTATTTTTAAATGATTTTAATATTCTTAAAGCTACAAAATGTAAATATTATAACCAAATTTCAACGTAAATGGGTGATTTTTTAAAAAATTTTTGAGGTTACTTATGAGAAAATTTTTAAATCTAGAATTACAATTTATATTCATTTTCACATTATAATAGTGCTGTAGAAAACAACTCTGGTTTAACTATGAATTTCAATATTATTGGCGCAGGGCGACTTGGTAAAAATTTGGGCATAGCAATATCTATAAATCAGATTGCATGCTTAAACTCTGTCTGTAATACCAATTTGATAAGTGCCAGCCAGGCCTGCAATGAAATCGGATTCGGAAAAGCAGTTAGTAAAATAACAGAGCTTCCAGAAGCAGATATTACCTGGATAACCTGCAAGGACGACTCTATTGCAAACATTGTTTCAATATTAAGTAAGGAGCACTTATTAAAAAAGGGGAGCTTAGTAATCCATTGTAGTGGAGCGCTTAATTCAGATATCCTTGAGCCGCTAAAAAAACAGGGTTGCTATATAGCAAGCTTACATCCTCTAAAAGCCTTTAGTGCTAATTTAATAAATGCCAACGCATTTGCGGGGGTAACATGTGTTATGGAAGGGGATCCTGAAGCTTGTAGTTGGCTTAGAGAAATCTTTACACAACTTAAAGCAAGTGCTATCACCATTCAACCAGAAGCCAAAGCAATTTATCATGCTGCCGCAACTATCGCTTCTAACTATTTAGTTACTCTAGCCTCGTACAGTGAAGAATTGTTTTTACAAGCCGGAATAACTCCACAGCAATCTAAAAGTATGATATGCCATCTTATGCAAAGCAATATCATTAACTTAAACGAAACTAATAGTATAAAAAAGGCTCTAACTGGCCCTTTAGTTAGAGGAGATACGAATACTATTGCCCTACATCTAGAAGCAATTAATAACTATGACATCAATAAGTTATATAAAACCCTCGCTTTAGCTACTTTGCCTTTGTCTGATTTGCCATTAGAAACAAAAGAAAACTTAAAAGCAATTCTCGGAGAAACATCCTGACTTAAGTAGGCGGGATTTCGCTTAAAATAAGAGTGTGACAACAAAACAATTAGCATTGTCTCTAGACAAGATTTATGTGTCATGTGCGCAGGTGCCATTTATGACTATTATGGGTCAAACAATATTCAAGCTGATTATATTGCAAAGATTGGCAGTTGGTGGGTTCTCTTCCTGGCGAAATAAACTGGATTATTGGATAAAAACCAAGCAGACCGAATTAAATAATGGAGGAGGTTAGCGATGTTATGGTGTTATATAGTCCCTTCAAACTATTATAATATGATACGGTAATTAGAGGGCGTATTGAACAATTTTATATCTGCCTTGGTCAAGATAGAACTCATTGAATCGCCAGGCCCAAGATCTATGATCAAATTATATTGATATTCGCCGATTAAGGCGCAAACTCTATGCCATTGAAGCGTTGTATGTTTCAACCATTTGTATCACTAGTTTACGACCTCGAGGCATGCTATCGGATTATGAGAGTTTTTTTCTTGTCCAGCCTTAAGCCATGCGTAAGAAGAATGACTGTCTCCTTCCAAACAGACTTTGTCATGAGGCTTTATTGCTGTTTCAAGAAGGGCAACTATATTTTTTCAGAAACGATTTTGCCTTTTTTTAAAAAAAGGTTTAATGTTAATGAGTCTGCTCTCATAATCCTTGAGATTTTTATTCCAATCCATAATTTTTCAGTTTTGATGATATTGAGTCAAATTGTTTCACGGGAAACATAAAAAAATTAAAGGCTTATGTTCCATGTTCCTCTAATACTGTAACCTCCAACTGAGTTACATTTTGTAATCCTCTTGGTAATCGATTACCCCTGCGTCCTCTTTCACCCTGATAGTGAATCAAATCTTCCCCCTTCAAGGTAAAATGTCGTTTCCCTGCATGGACTGTAAGTGAATCTTCTTTAGATAAGATTTGTATATCAACAACATACTCTTCCCGTGAAACGGTTTTGGCAAAAGGAATGCTGATTAATTTGTTGCCTTTTCCACGCGACAATTCTGGTAACTCTGCCAGTGGAAATATAAGCAAGCGCCCAACATTAGTAGCACAAGCAACAAATAGTTTTTCTCGATTTGGCAATAATCTGGGTGGCAGAATACGGCAATTTTCAGATAACTTAATGCATGCCTTTCCATTACGATTTTTTACATACAAATCAGATACATTAGCAATAAAACCATATCCACCATCTGAAGCCAGCAATACCTTTTGCTCTGGCTCTCCTCCTACTATTGCTTCAAACAGCACACCTTCTGCCGGATTTAATTTTCCAGTGAGAGGCTCACCCTGACCCCGTGCGGAAGGTAAAGAATGTCCTGGGAGTGTGTAAACCTTTCCTTCCCCATCAAAGAATAAAATTTGTTGATTAGTCCGAGCCAATGTTTGGGTTTTGAACTCATCTCCAGCCTTATAGCTAAGATCCCTACCATCAATATCATGGCCTTTAGCTGCCCTAACCCATCCATTTTTTGATAATACTACTGTAATAGGTTCATTAGGCAGGATATCCTCTTCCTTTAAAGCCTGGGATTCTCCTCTGACAATTATAGGAGAGCGACGATGGTCTCCGAATTCATCGCGGTCTTTAATAATCTCTTGTTTAACCAAAGTTTTTAAAAGCTGTTCACTTGCAAGTGTTTTTTCCAAAATATCGCGTTCAGCGCTTAATTCATCTAATTCGCCACGCAATTTAATTTCTTCTAACTTAGCCAAATGGCGAAGCTTCATCTCTAATATTGCTTCTGCCTGCCTCTCGGTCAAATTAAATTTTGAAATTAATCTTTGCTTTGGATATTCTTGCTCTCTAATGATAGTAATAACTTCGTCAATATTTAAATAAGCAACAAGCAACCCCTCAAGGATATGAATGCGCTCAAGTACTTTTTCTAGCCTAAATTGAAGACGCTTTTTTACTGTAGTTAATCTAAACTCTAGCCATTCATTTAAAATTGTCAGTAGGCCCTTAACTCTCGGCTTACCATCTAAACCTATCATATTAAAATTAACACGATAGTTACGCTCTAAATCAGTAGTGGCAAATAAATGGGACATCAAACCTTCAATATCCACCCGATTAGAACGAGGTGTAATCACTAAACGCGTTGGATGTTCATGATCTGACTCATCACGCACATCCTCTACCATAGGTAATTTTTTCTGTTGCATTTGCATTGCAATTTGTTCGATTATCTTTGCCCCAGATACTTGATATGGTAAAGCATTTATTACAATATTTTGCTTTTCTTGTGTATAAATTGCCCGCATTTTAATGGAGCCACTACCTGACTCATACATGGATCTGATGACTTCGCTTGGAGTAATAATTTCTGCTTCTGTTGGAAAATCAGGACCTTTTATATATCCACAAATTTCATTTAAATCAGCTTGCGGGTTATCGAGCAAATGAATACAAGCATTTGCTACTTCAGTCAAATTATGGGGAAGAATATCGGATGCCATACCTACTGCTATACCCGTTGCGCCGTTCAACAAAATATTAGGCAAACGAGCGGGTAATAACGCAGGTTCTTGCAAAGTGCCATCAAAATTATCTACCCAATCTACTGTTCCTTGTAATAATTCTCCAAGCAACACTTCCGCATAAGGAGAAAGACGTGCTTCCGTATATCGCATTGCAGCAAACGATTTAGGATCATCTGGCGAACCCCAATTTCCTTGCCCATCCACAAAAGGGTAACGATATGAGAACGGTTGGGCCATCAATACCATTGCCTCGTAGCAGGCACTATCACCATGTGGGTGGAATTTACCTAAAACATCTCCTACAGTCCGAGCTGATTTTTTATGTTTTGCAGTCGCTTTTAAGCTCAATTCGGACATGGCATAAATAATTCTTCTCTGAACAGGTTTAAGCCCATCTGCAATATTTGGTAATGCTCTATCCAGAATGACGTACATAGAGTAATTAAGATAGGCTTTTTCGGTAAATTCGGTAAGTGGTTTTCTTTCAGTCACTTCATTCATATCGTGTATTTCTATTAAGTAATTAATTGCTATCTATCATCCTAGTGCAATCAGACGAAATAATGCAAAGTAATTTTAGCAGAATATTCATCATGTTAAAATTCGAATCACCATGAAATCTGTGAATAACTTTATTGTTTTTTTATGATACCTGGTTAGAACGATCGTAACTCATTGATTTTTAATATTAATAAATCAATAATTTTTTCTTTATATTAATTTTGCCTGTGGATAACTATGTGAATCGATATAGAATAAATAACATCTTACTGTTAATTGCCGATGCGTTTTAATATATTTCCAGGCAAGACTTCTATTAAAATTTAATACCCATTCTAATTAACGTAATGAAATGGACCTACCATTACGTTAATTAGAATGGAAAAATAGGATAATTCGCCAAGAACGTTGGGTTAACGCTATTTGCTTAACGTTAACCCAACAATTTATTTGAAATTAATTTTTGATTTTTAAGACTATTTGATTTTTTTTCTGGCCTTTTGAATTGCTCGAATTTGAGCAACTGCTCTAGCTAGCTCTGCCGCAGCAACAGAATAGTCGATATCACCACCTTTACTAGCTATTGCAGCCTCAGCTTTTGCTTTTGCTGCCAAAGCAGCAGCTTCATCTAAATGATCAGCTCGTTCTACCACATCCGCAAGAACTGTGACACAATGAGGCTGTACCTCAAGCATTCCACCTTGCACATAATAGATTTCATGAGCACCACCTGGTAAAGTGAGACGAATTTCACCTGGTTTTAGCACAGTTAGTAATGGAGCATGTCCTGGGGTAATACCAATTTCACCTAACTCTCCAGTTGCCACTACCATCTCAACCAAACCAGAGAATATTTCATGCTCAGCACTAACAATATCTAAGTGCGTTGTAATAGTCATATTATCTTGCCTCATAAGGTTTTAGCTTTTGCAACAGCTTCCTCTATGCTTCCAACCATATAAAATGCTTGCTCAGGCAAGTCATCATATTCTCCAGCAAGAATACCTTGGAAACCTTTAATAGTATCTTTTAGTGATACGTACTTTCCAGGTGATCCAGTAAATACTTCGGCAACAAAGAATGGTTGAGATAAAAACCTTTGAATTTTACGAGCGCGCGTTACAACTCGTTTATCTTCTTCAGATAGCTCATCCATACCAAGAATTGCAATAATATCTTTTAGCTCTTTATATCGTTGCAACGTTTGTTGTACACGACGTGCTGTATCATAGTGTTCTTGTCCTACTACTAGCGGATCAAGTTGACGTGAAGTAGAATCTAGCGGATCAACTGCAGGATAAATACCCAGCTCTGCAATCTGGCGAGACAATACAACGGTTGCGTCTAAGTGTGCAAAAGTTGTAGCTGGTGATGGGTCAGTCAAGTCATCAGCAGGTACATACACTGCTTGAATGGAAGTAATAGAGCCTGTTTTGGTTGAAGTAATACGTTCTTGCAGCATACCCATTTCTTCAGCCAAAGTTGGTTGATATCCTACAGCAGAGGGCATACGACCTAACAGTGCAGATACCTCAACTCCTGCCAAAGTGTAACGATAAATGTTATCAATAAATAAAAGAACGTCGCGGCCTTCATCCCGGAATTTCTCTGCCATAGTAAGACCAGTTAATGCTACTCGCAAACGGTTTCCTGGAGGCTCATTCATTTGGCCATAAACAAGCGATACTTTATCCAAGACATTGGAATCTTTCATTTCATGATAAAAGTCATTTCCTTCACGAGTACGTTCACCAACACCTGCAAATACTGAATATCCACTGTGCTCAATCGCAATATTACGGATTAACTCCATCATGTTAACGGTTTTACCTACCCCGGCACCACCAAATAAACCTACTTTACCCCCTTTAGCAAAAGGACATAATAAGTCAATCACTTTAATACCAGTTTCCAATAACTCCTGGCTTCCTGCTTGCTCTTCGTAACTTGGAGCTTTGCGATGAATTGCCCAGCATTCTTCAGCATCGATCGGCCCAGCACCATCTACAGGACGACCAAGAACATCCATAATACGACCTAATGTCTTCTTACCTACTGGCACTTGAATAGGATAGCCTGTGTTTTCAGCTTTTAATCCTCGTTTTAAACCATCAGTTGTTCCCATAGCAATAGTACGAACAACGCCGTCTCCAAGCTGTTGTTGTACTTCAAAAACCAAATCACTATCAACAAGCTTCAACGCATCATTGACTTTAGGCACGCTATCACGAGGAAATTCTACGTCAACCACCGCACCAATTATTTCTACCACAGTTCCTAAGCTCATTATATACCCTCTTTATAAAGCGGCTGCGCCACCGACAATTTCTGCCAACTCTTGAGTAATAGCTGCTTGTCGGGCTTTGTTATAAGCCAATTGAAATTCTTTAATTAATTCACCAGCATTATCCGTTGCGCTTTTCATTGCAATCATTTTTGCAGCTTGTTCGCAAGCTATATTTTCTACTACGGCTTGGTATACTTGTAATTCAATATATCGCTCCAAGATTTCATCCAATAAATCTTTTGCTTCGGGCTCATAAATATAATCCCAATGATGTCCCATTGTTTTTTTGTCTTCTTCTGATTTTGGTAGCGGCAATAATTGTTTTACAAGAGGTTTTTGCGCCATTGTGTTAATGAACTCATTGTACACAATATGCAAAGAGTCAATAACGCCATTATAATAGGCGTCGAGCATTATCTTAACAACACCGATGAGATCATTAACGCTAGGTGTATCGCCAAGATGATCTATAGAAGCTAATACATTTCCTCCTACTCTCCTAAAGAAAGCCTGACCTTTTCTTCCAATGACAGCGATATCAACTTCTTTACCTTGCTCCTGCCAATTACGAATAGTGCGGATAGTTTCACGAAATAAATTCGAGTTTAAACCACCACAAAGACCTCTATCAGTAGTTACTATAATAATACCCTTGCGCTTAATTTCTCGTTCGCTCATGAATGGATGTCTATATTCAGAATTCGCCCGAGCAATATGCTTTATAACTTCATATATTTTATTTGCATAGGGTTTAGAAGCCCGCATTCTTTCTTGCGTTTTGCGCATTTTGCTTGCAGCTACCATTTCCATAGCCCGAGTTATTTTTCGAGTTTTATTAATGCTCGAAATTTTCGAACGGATTTCTTTTGCTCCAGCCATATTTCACTTCGCCTTTATCTGATATTTTATAGACCATTACTCGTATAGTAATGGCCTTTTATATCTTAAGAAATTAATCTTTTAAGATAGTATCTTACCAACTACCCGTACTCTTAAACTCTTCTACTGCCTTTTTCAGTTTTGCTTCAATTTCGTTATCGTAACCACCTGTCTCATTAATGGCGTGCAATAGAGCAGCATGTGAGCTACGCATATAATCGTGTAGTGATGCTTCAAACGAACTAACTTCATTCACTGGAACATCATCCAAATACCCTTTTTCGACTACAAATAAACTAACGCTCATTTCAGCTACAGTAAGAGGTGAATATTGCTTTTGCTTCATTAATTCAGTGATGCGTTGACCACGCTCTAATTGCTTACGAGTAGCATCATCAAGATCAGACGCAAATTGAGAGAATGCTTCCAGCTCGCGGAATTGTGCAAGAGCAAGGCGAGTACCTCCACCTAATTTTTTCATAATTTTAGTTTGTGCAGCACCACCAACCCGTGAAACAGATAAACCAGAGTTGATTGCTGGTCTAACCCCTGAGTTAAATAAATCGACGTCAAGGAAAATCTGGCCATCAGTAATAGAAATTACGTTTGTTGGGACGAATGCTGATACGTCACCTGCTTGGGTTTCAATAATCGGCAATGCGGTTAATGATCCTGTTTGACCCTTCACTTCTCCATTGGTTAATTTTTCCACTTCTTCTGCATTAATTCTTGCTGCTCGCTCCAATAAGCGTGAATGTAAGTAGAAAATATCTCCAGGATATGCTTCACGCCCTGGTGGACGACGCAGCAATAAAGAAATTTGTCTATAAGCCCAGGCTTGTTTTGTTAAATCATCATAAACAATCAGAGCGTCTTCACCTCGCTCCATAAAATATTCCCCCATAGTGCAACCTGCATAAGGGGCTATATACTGCAATGCAGCTGAATCAGAAGCACCTGCCACTACAACGATTGTGTGCTCTAAAGCACCATGCTCCTCTAATTTTCTAACAATTGAAGCAACTGAAGATGCCTTCTGGCCAATAGCCACGTATACGCACTTAACTCCAGTGCCTTTTTGATTAATAATGGCGTCTATTGCAATTGCTGTTTTACCTGTTTGACGGTCACCAATGATAAGCTCACGTTGGCCTCTTCCAACTGGAATCATAGCATCAATAGCTTTTAGTCCCGTTTGCACTGGTTGATCAACTGATTTACGGCTAATTACCCCAGGTGCCACTTTTTCTATTGGTGACATTTTTGAGAACTCAATTGGTCCTTTTCCATCTATAGGATTACCTAAAGCATCAACAACTCGTCCTAAAAGGCCTTTTCCAACAGGAACCTCAAGAATACGTCCTGTACATTTTCCTTTTTGGCCTTCTGCTAAAGAAGATGCGTCACCTAAAATTACTGCACCAACAGAATCTCTCTCCAAGTTAAGAGCGAGACCATATACACCACCAGGAAACTCAATCATTTCACCTGCCATCACATCGGCAAGTCCATGCAGGCGTACAATACCGTCTTTTAAACTGACGATAGTACCTTCATTTCGTGCTTCGGAAACCACACGAAATTGATCTATTTTCTTCCTGATTAATTCACTGATTTCAGAAGGATTTAACGCTACTTGTTCTGACATGGAAACTATCCTCTAAATTAAGCGGCCAAGTTGCTAGCAAGCATATTAAGCTTACCTCGAACTGAGCCATCAATAACTAAATCGCCTGCTCGAATTAGCGCTCCGCCAAGCAAGGAGGGATCAATGCTTATTTTTAATGAAACCTTGCGTGATAATTTTTTACTTAAGGATTCACTCAATCGTTGCTGCTGTGTTGAGGTCAATTCGGAATAACTGACTACATCAACTTCCAGTATTTTTTCTTGCTCTGCTTTATGCACTTCATAAAGAGCCTTAATTTCAGGTAACAACATTAATCTCTTATTAATTGTCAATAATTTGATTAAGTTATTCAATGCCTCATTATTCTGAAATTTTGAATTACATATCGTTGTTAAGAGCTCAATTTGCTGTTCGGCCGTTGATGCAGGATTTGCAATAAACTGACTGGCTTGGGGTGCTAACACTGCTTCAGCCAGAATTGTAAGATAATTAGACCATTCTTTCAGTTTATTTTCTGCTAAAGCATATTCAAAAATTGCTTTAGCATAAGGTCTGGCTATAGTGGTACTATCAGACATTTTAAATCTCTTCTATTAAGTTATCTAACAGCTCGCTATTTGCTTTTGCATCCACTTCACGCATTAAAATTTTCTCGGCGCCAACAATAGCCAGTTTTGCAACTTGTTTTCGCAGCTCTTCTTTGGCATGGTTTACTTGTTGGGCAATTTGTTCTTGCGCAAGCTTCGCTTGAATTTCAGCTTCACGTTTTGCGGTTGCTTTTGCTGCTTCTATAATTTCTGAAGCTCGCTTATTTGCTTTATCAATAATATCAGCAGATTGAGCCTTGGCTTGCTTTAGTTCATCTTTTACACGATGTTGAGCCAATTCTAATTCTTTACGACCTCTTTCAGCAGCAGCTAGTCCATCCGCAATTTTGTCTTGCCTTTCTTCCAATGCTTTAGCTAATGGCGGCCAAACTAATTTCATAGTAAACAGCACAAATGCGGCAAAAACCACCATTTGAACTACTAATGTTAAATTAATATCCAACGTATATTCTCCTGTAACAATGAGGGCGCAAGGCGCCCCATTTATGTGTTATCAAGAACCTAAGCTGCTTAAGAAAGGATTAGCAAAGGTAAAGAATAATGCGATACCTACACCAATCATGGTTACCGCATCCAATAGACCTGCTACGATAAACATTTTAACTTGTAACATAGGTACCATTTCTGGCTGACGAGCTGACCCCTCAAGAAATTTGCCACCTAGCAAACCAAATCCTATTGCAGTGCCTAAAGCACCCAAACCAATTAATAACGCAACCGCAATAACGGTCATACTTTGAACTTGTGCTATTAACTCAGCAGCTTGCATATTTATCCCCTTTACAATGGATGATGATAATTAAATCGATTAATGATCTTCATGTGCCAAGCTTAGATAAACTATAGTCAGCACCATGAAAATAAATGCTTGTAAGGTTATCACTAAAATATGAAAAATGGACCAGGCCAGCGCCAAAATGAATTGGGCCACTCCTAATGTCATCGTACTAATTAGTGAAGACGTTGTAGCATTTAAGGTTAATAAGCTATCAAAATAAATATTAATTCGCCAGCATATAAATTACCGAAAAGACGTAGTGCTAATGAAATTGGTTTAGCTATCAAACCAACCAATTCCAATAATAGGTTAAACGGAATGAAGAGCGGATGATTAAATGGTTGTAATGTAAGTTCTTTAACAAAGCCCTTAATTCCTTTTATTTTTAAGCTATAGAAAATAATTAGAAGGAATACTGAAATCGATAATGCGAAAGTTAAATTCAAATCGTTAGTGGGTACTACTTTCAAATAATGTACCCCCATTAGTTGAGCCAATAATGGAAGAATATCTACCGGCAAAATATCCATAAAGTTCATTAGGAATACCCATAGGAATATGGTTAATGCCAAAGGCCCTATTAAATTATTTTTTCCGTGAAAACAGTCCTTAACCTGATTATCAGCGAACTCAAGCATAAGTTCGGCAAAATTTTGTAACTTTCCAGGAACGCCAGTCGTTACCTTTCTTGCTCCAAAATACATCATGATTAGAGCAATCAATCCTACGCCTATGGAAAAAAATATTGTATCTAGGTTCAAAGTCCAAAAACCGCCATCTGAACCAAGTTTCATACCATTTACGTCAAAATTAAGATACGTTAAATGATGTTTGATATAGTTTGTGCTAGATACCATTTCAGTCACTTTTTGGCCTATTCTGTTTATTGACAAGAATCCATGGGGCAAACCAATGCGTCATAAGAACTAAAATATATGATGCAAAAAAAGCTGCCGGTGTGATTCTAAATAATACAAATACTAATGTAAACAAAAACATGGACAATATTATTTTCAGTGCCTCACCCTTGTAAAAGCTATTAACTATTTGCTTTGCAGCTCTTGCACCCTGGTGCTTAAAAAGTTTAATAGCAAAATAAACATTTGGTATAATACACACTAATCCACCAAGTAATGCAGAACTTGCTGCATTGCTACTAAATAGTATTGCGCAGAGAGCTGCTAGGAATAAAGTAACCCCTAGCTGCACCAGCCACAACCGCATAATCCCGCGCTTATTTAGCTGTTTGTTCACATATTCACCTACTTTCACGGCGCGAATTATAAATTAAACAATTATAATAATCAACGCCCATACATAAATTACGAGCTATAATAGTAATGTAGGGTTTAGCATCATTAGAATGCTAAGTAGTCTTCTATAAACCTCGCCTAAGGATTAAAAATGTCAGAGAAAAAGCAACACACCGCAGCCAGGCTGCAAGAAAAAATGAATAATCGCTATAGCGACGGATTGTACCACAAACATAACAAAAACCACCTATCATATCGACAACATTATAGATCCCATCCATGTACTCCCAATAACGGTAGTCAAAATGAAGAACATGTTGTCAATGGCTCTACGGGGTTAATACGTGAACTTAATTTAAAAAGAACAAGAAAACGACTGGATAGAGGACATATTCACTGATACAGTATATTTATCCTCTCAGGTTAACCACTTCCTGAAATGGATTAGCGGCTATTGGCCTGATAGTGATCAGGCCATATTAGAATGGAGTTGATAAGTATAATATTTCATTAGCTTTTCTACTCGTCGCACCCCACTGGTGAACCGTGCTATTTTAATGACTTTATCAGCTTGTTCTGGCTTGACATCTCCCATTAAATAAACAACGTGATCAGATGTAACCACTTTAAATGCGTTAGGATCAATGGACGCATCTGCAAAAATCTGACTACGGATTTTCATTGTGATCCAGCTATCCTGGATTGAACTCGAAGGAATTTGAGTAATAGTTACTTTATTAAATAACCGTCTGTAGCCTTTGACTCTGCTTAAACGTAGCTGCAATTCATCATATAATTCCTGGGAGGGAACATGGCCCGCTACTAAAATATCCTTATTAAATACTGCGATATCTAGTATGGTTTCTGAGTTCTTAAAAGTTCCATTGACAGCTAGTGCATCATTTAAGGCAATGATTAAATTATAGTCATCTAATTTTTTATAAACATTGTGTCTATCGTAAGCTAAAGTAGCACCTGACCATAATGCACCAAGACAGCCTGATAAGCAGCTTATCAAAAAAAAGAGTATCAGTATGAAACATCCCTGTTTAAACATGTTAACGAATATATTGGAATATTTTTACAACTTTCCTTACACCACTAACTCGTCTTGCAACATCGACAGCCAATGATGCTTGCTCATCAGAAACGATACCCATTAAATAAACTATTCCATTTTCAGTCACTATTCTTATTGAACCTGACTCAAGACCTTTCTTAGTCAACATATTACTTCTAACCTGACTAGTAATCCAACTGTCTTTTGTACGTTGAGTCAATGGAATAGGATAACCAACCGTCACTTCGTCGTAAACCCTTTTTATACCAGGAGCATTTTGAGCAATGCGTTCAGCCAGTACACGTAAGGAAGCAGTAGGAGTCTGTCCAACTAGTAATACTACGCGATTAAAACTGGTGATAAGAATTCTGGAATTTCTGAATTGCGAGTTTTTAACTATTTCCTTATGAATAACATGAAATAATCGAGCGTCTGCCTCCATAGTGGAAACGCTTCTTCTATCGTAAACCATTCCGGCGGCTGCTCCAGCAACTACTACGGCAACACAGCCTGTCAGTAGGGCCCCAATCAATATTACTACAATAGATTTACATTTTAGATATGTTCTCATTTTTTATCCTAAAACTTGACCAAACAAAGATTGATCAATTAAATCACAAAAACAATTCAATATGAACAAGTGCAACTCCCTAATTTGGGCAGCACTATCTGATGCTGCTCTAATCTCTATGTCCTCAGGCCCCAAGTGATTTGCAAGTACACCTCCATCTCTACCACTTAATGCAACAGTATCCATGCCGCGCTCATGGGCAGCATGAAGGGCGTGTAGCATGCTGTCTGAATTACCTGAAGTGGTTAACAAAAGCAGTACATCTTGCTCTTGTCCTAGAGCTTGAATTTGACGAGCAAATACTTGAGCAAAATGATGTTCATTTGCAAATGAACCCAAGCAAGAAGCATCAGCACTTAAATTAATAACAGGCAAAGACGGTCTTTCAACTTCAAAATGGTTCAACATAGAACTGGCAAAATGCATACAATTCGCACCAGATCCTCCACTGCCACAAATAAATATTTTCCTATCGTTTAGTAAGCAGTTAACCAATAATTGGCCCGCTTTTGCTATTGTATCGGACAACATATCAGCCGCAGCTATCTTAGCCTCTATACTGAGACCAAATAGATGCCTTACTCTTTCTTCTAATTGCATCATATTGAAACCTTTTACCTATCTAATACAGTTCTTACCTACTCGGCAAAGTATTGGAATTAATATTCCGCATCAAATGCATTTTTTAACCAAGTAATCTTATGAGATTTTCCATCAATACTAACTACATCAAAACGTATTGGAAACTTATTTTCTATTCGATACTTAATCATATAATGAGAGGTTGCTTTTATTATTTTTTTTCTTTTCTCATAGGTAATGCTGGCAATTCCTCCACCAAAACTTATATTTGAGCGTGAGCGAACCTCAATAAAAACCAGAAAAGATCCTTCACGCATAATTAAATCTATTTCTCCCAAACGACAACGATAATTCTGCATTACTAATTGAAGACCATTCTTCTTTAAGTAGTTCAATGCCAGTTGTTCTGCGATCTTTCCTGTTTCTTGGGTCATCTTCCTTGAACTCGCTCTGATTAAACAGTATCCCCTAAAGAGTGTACAAGACCTTGCTTAAATTGCCCCCACTCAAGCACTCTTGCAACTTGCTTAGTAGGTTTTAAATACAAAATACCAGTTGAATCATTAGAACCATCTGCTGGAAATAATATCAGTTGATTCAATTGAGTTGCCAAAGCATAGCTGTCCATGCCCAGCGCATAAAGTCTGTTATAACTATTGAATTGTTCAGGCCAACTTCTGGTACCCATTTGATGAGAAAAAACCCAAGGCATATCACAGAAGATAACACCATCCAAATCTTTATCTTTCAAAGCATTAGCACTACCACCATAAACGCTTGATGTAGCAAATACTGGCACATCACCCGCATAATAATATTTTAATAAAGGCATAATTTGCCTGGCTTTGGAAGGAAAAGCCAATAAAAATATCATATCAAAATCTTGTCGTCTGCTAGTGGTCGATTGAAGGTCGTATCCTAATACTTGTTTTAATTTTTTCTCCCGTTCCTGGCTATCAGTGATTTGTAAAAAACTCCTAATACTTTTATTTAAATCGTCCTTGGCTGAATAGCGAAGAGAATCAATAACAAGACCACCGCCTTCTGTCCACTGATGAGTAAAGGCTTTTGTTATTTCATCTCCCCAATCATTACTGGGAGCAATAATCAGAGCTTTTCTGTACCCTTTACTTTGAGCTTTTGTTGCAACTTGAATGGCTTCATTAACTGGAGACAAACCCATGGAATAAGAATTGTCCTGAGTCATTGTATCTGTATCATTTAACAATAAAGTAGGAACTGGGTGATCCATGGCCGCTATGATAGCGACATGGGCTTTTGTTAAAGGACCAATAACATAGTCTGCCCCTTCTGAAATGGCTTTTTGATAAGTATTTGTTATATCGCCTTTGTTTGTATCATATATTTTAATTTTTGTGACTTCTTCTCCGTCATTTGTCTTATAAGCCGCCATAAAACCTTCCCGTATAGCATTACCCGGGCCAGACAATGAACCGCTCAGTGGTAATAGTAAAGCGACTTGTTTAGGTGGACTTAATAATTTATCACTTATGCTGTCTAGTGGATTGGGCAAAATATAATTCGCCGGATGATCATTAAAGCGTGTCTGCCATTGATCTAAAGAAGCCAGTAACGATTTAGAATTATTTCTATATTTGCGTGAAATAACAGCCAACTGTAACCAACCTTGTATTTCTGACTTATCCGAAGCCTCTAGAGACATTGTGTTTAACTCAGCTTGAGGCAAGCTAGTCAGTGTTAACCAGAGTGTTCTTCGATTACTTATCCGACTTTCTTCGTTGGGTAATAACGATTCTAATTTGATTCGCTCAGCAACAGATTCAGAATAATTTCCAACTGCCCGGTACGATTTGGCTAGTTGCTCGTGAAATTGAACTTGATTATATAGGGAAAGTTTCTCTGGTTCTTTAATTCTGGCCAGTTTGGCTATAGCTTCCTTTGGTTTATCCCGCATAAAGTCAATTTTTGCCAATAAAAGATTTTTTTCGTTAGTCTGTTCAACAGTTAATTCTCCAGTCTGTGCTAAAATAGCGGAGCCTTGTTTCCATTGTCCTTCGGTAATCAATCGGCCGGCAGCTGAAATTAATGAATTTTGTTTTTCGAAACCTTCTTGACTTCCTGCCAGAGACAAATAAGTTGCAGTAGGCAAAGAATAGGGATTTTTTAATTCCTTATTATTTTTGTTAACTATAAGAATAGGCTCAGTTGAGTTTACCGCTTTTGTGCATTGGCAAAGCAATAAAATAGATAACAATAATAAAGGCACACGAAATTCGAATAATTTTATTAACATGTTAATTCGCCAAATACGCAGTTTTGCAAGAGGATAAACCATGAGAAACACTCTAGCAACAGGTTTAGGAAGCCTCTATATAGTGGCTACCCCAATAGGAAATCGTGAGGACATTTCTCTGAGAGCTTTAAATGTTTTGAAGAATGTCGATATAATAATGGCTGAAGATACTCGCCATTCCATGCAATTACTAACTGCTTTAGGGATAAATAAAACCTTAAGTTCTTTCCATGCTCATAATGAAAGCAGTAAAAGCAAGGAGATAATTGAGCAATTGCTCAATGGGAAATCCATCGCATTAATTAGTGATGCTGGCACCCCTTTGATTAGCGATCCCGGTTTTCCACTAGTAAAGCAAGCTCGCCAGCATCAAATACCTGTTATTCCCATTCCTGGTGCCTGCGCTTTAATTGCTGCTTTAAGTGCTGCAGGCGTACCTTGTGATTCATTCACCTTTGCGGGTTTTCTCCTCCAAGAAAAGTGCCAGAAAACAGAAACTAGAATCACTACGCTCCATGCCTCATACGTTAGTATTTTATGAGTCAACACATAGAATCATTGACAGCCTTGATGACATTGCCGATGTCTACGGCCAAGATTGTGATCTTGTTTTAGTAAAAGAGCTCACGAAAACTTTCGAACGATTTATATCTGGAAAAATAAATGAAGTGAAAGAGTGGCTATTAATGGATCCTGATCACAAAAAAGGGGAATTCGTTTTGATTTTGCCGCCTCGTCCTATGGAAGAAAAAAATCAAGCCAATGATGATTTAATTAAGATATTATTACAAGAACTCCCCTTAAAACAAGCCGTATCTATTGCTTGCAAGTTAACCGGGATTAAGAAAAATGAATTATATGAGATCGCATTAAAATTAAAGAGAACTTAGAAATTACAAAGAAATATGTTTTCTAATTTACCTGATTAGTTTTTCCCTGAGCAAAGAGTTTTTATTTTATTTTCCAATATGGCAATTTGAGCTTGAAAACGTTGTGAAATAATTTGGATGATATTATGTAAGATTTGTGGAAATTCATTGGTGATGGTAAAAAAATGCTCTTTATCTAGAACAAGCAACAAAGCACGATCTTTTGCTATTGCTGTAGAGGTGCGCCTATTTGCTCCAAAGAAAGCCATCTCCCCAAAGCATTTAAACGGTTCAAGAGTAGCAAGTAATTCATTATTTTTATAAATCAAAATTTCGCCTTGAACCAGCACATACATACGGTCTCCCTCATCCCCTTCTGTAATGATAATTTCTTCAGGAGCGCAGTCTAAAAGCTCACAAGATTGGCCCAACTCGAATAACACTTCATCAGGTAAAGATTCAAAAAAGTCAGTTTGTTGAAGTGCAATAGCACGTTGTAAAGGATTCATTTCTGATATTACTCCAATAGAATACTGTGATAGGCAATTTATAAGCCAGGGATCATCACTTAATATAGTTTGCCAATCTTGCTTTCCCGTCTCTGTCTTTAGGCTCTTGTGTTATCAAATGCTGTTTCTATAAGTTTACGTATAACTAATTTATTTTCATGGGTAATGAGGAATTCTATTGCTTTATCCTGAATATTTTTGTTATCACGAGTTACATAATAAGGATTTATTTTAGCAATACTTGCGGAAATGTTGATTGTGTTTGTATGGTAGGATGCATACCAATATAAAAAACGTTGTTTAGCATAGTAAATTCGATTATGTAACAATGGTTTTATTGGCCATAAACTCTCTAAAGTTGACAACATGTAATATTGCTGAATTAGATTAACCTCAAAATGCAATGCGTCCAATAAGGATTCACATAATTTTTTAGTAAACGTTACTTTTAATTTTCGTTCTAATAATTGTGTAGCCATCAGTGTTCTTAAATAAGTATGCTTTTCATTTAAGAATTCAATAATAAAAGGTTCGACGCTTTGATCAGGTAAGGGAACGATGAAAGCCTGTGCAGAGTCACGGTATTCATCTGGAGTTTTACGATAAAGCTTCATTAATTCATGGGCTAAAGAAAGCAGCTTTTTTAGCTCAAAGCGTTGATGCAATATATTGATGGTATTACGATTAAGAAATTTACCCAAGGTCGGTAACATATCTAACACATCTTGTGCCGGTAAGTGATGGAATGCAGTAATTCGTACCAGGGGGTCTTTATCGGTTAATAAATTCCCTTTTAAGTCATAAAAACGTCCCGATCCTAAGGCATGTAGAACTTTTGCAGCAATTACTCGATGTTTTGCATTGTTTGAGTGAGCCAGGTTTACGGTTAAATTCAAGGCAACAATATAGTCAGGAACAGCACCGTTGTTCAATAAAATTAATAATGCATTTTTTGTAGTGGGATTTTCTTTTAGTCTCGCTTTGGCATCTTCAATAAGAACCTCAGAGTGAACATTACTTAAAAGCTTATACAATAATTCTCGTGCACCTGGGTGTAACTCAGCATTTTGATACAATGCAATTAGCTTATCAGAATCTAAAATATTAGAGGGATATTGATCCAAAACCTTAATCACAACATTTTGAATCTCTCTTTTTGTGTTATCGGTTAATATTTGATACAGCAAAGAAGGAGGTGTCTTAAATAACTTAGGAGTGATTAGAGCTATTTCTAAAGGGCCTACGGTTGGTTTGTTTAATGTCGTTAAAACTAAATTTTGCATGTATTCTTGTTCTTTTTCTTCTCGCAAGCCAAAAGAACAACCACTCGTTATAATTTCTTTTAATGTGTTCGAATAACGTTTAAATAGTTTTACCGAGAGAAAGATTCCAAAGATAGAAAGCACAATAAAGATTATTGGAAAATAAGTTATAGTAGCTGCTGAGTAGGCTGAGAGTATTGCAAACAATGCGGAAATGGAAATAGAAATTGGACCGCAATAAGATTTAAGAAAGATTTCGCTTTTTATGATAATAGTGGGCGGAAAGACATTCACTATGCTTTTAAAAATCATAGTAAGCCAACCATAGGGAAAAATGACACCTAAACTGCACAAGATTACAGCTGGCCAAAGCGTAGGGGTTATCCAATAAATTGTTCCAAGTATTAAAACCAATAGAAAAACAAACTGTAAAATAAAGTGGAATTTAATTCTTGAAAATATCACAGCACCAATGGCTTGTGTCCCAAGTAAAATTGCATTACCTGTTAATAAAAAGAAAGAGACAAACGTGCCAATTTGTTCTTTATCAAAATTTATCTCTAATTGTTTTCTAAATAAAAACTCGGCTAATTGAAAAATAATGTTAAAAAGTATAGTGACGATAATTAAAGTTCTGAATAGCGGATAGCGGATAGGCGAGCTGGAGATAACTTTCTTTTTACCTTGTTCTTCTGTTTCTGGTGAAATGACACGCACTGTAAAGCTGGTAAGAAGAAAACCGATGGCTAAAAAAATCAAAAACAAAAGCGGTAGTAAAGATACTTGCATAAATGAGGTTAGAGTTGCGTATAAAAGTGGTGCGCCTATTGAAGCCAGAGTTGCGGCTACAGTGAAACGATTAAAAATAGCTTTAAATTGACGGTAGTAAAATAAAGTCGAAATAAAACTCCAAACAATGGCACCCAGAATACTTGAACAGGCTCTTAAAATTAAGATACTTACAAATGGACCCCAATACCAATTTGTTCTAATTAAGAGCAATATAAACATTAGAATAATTCCAATTATAAAAAAATTGGTTTGTATGTATTTTTTAAAATTTTTTGGGGTGAATAACGAAAATACATTTCCCAGTAAGAAAAGGGTAACCCCATCTCCAAACATCCAGTAAGGAATCCATGCAGAAGGATAAGTAGATAGGAAAATTGAATAATTAAATACAGTGGTTCCAATGGAAAAAGCCGCGGGCATGGCGCTTAATAGAAGGGCTAAGAAAAAATTTCTCTGTAATTCCTTATCTCCTAAAAGAGTAGAGGGAATTAATTTGCGAAACCAAACTTCCATATTCTAGTCCTATAACATCCTGCTTGTGGTGCAAAGAGCGCGAATAATGATAAAGTTTTCTTTTGAATCCATATCATCACATATGTACAATACCATCGGTTACGGCAAAAGGTGGCACAAGTTTTCATAATACCTTTTACCTCTCGTCAAAATAGCTGCCATCAGGGCTGAGTGGAAACTCAATCACATCGCTCCTTATTTCATCTTGGTTTACTTCTAAAAATTTTGCAAGGCAATACAAAACTATACAACATTCCCAAAACAGCTCGCGTTTTAACAAATCAATAGATTTTGCAGTAGAATAATGAAAAGAACGAATAATTGTCCGTAAATGACCTTTCTTTGTCCTTATAAGCCAAGCAATGATCTCTAATTTTAAACTATATTGTTCATAGGATAAGCATCAGGAATAGGAATATGAGCATATTTAAAAAATATAGTTTTTTATTAGTTTATTTTCTAATCCCATTACCATTTCTCGCTTTGCACTTAGGTGGTTGGTTTAGTTTTTTACCCTTTTTGATTCTTTTCGCCTTTATTCCATTAATAGACGCATTTATTCAAGACACAGATAATCCAACTAATGAACAGGAAAAAATTCTCATAGAAGATAGCTTTTTTAAATACGTTACTTTTGCTTATGTGCCTCTACAAATAGTTATGCTTGCCTATGGTGCCTATCTTGTTAGTACACAATCTTTGACATGGATAGAGCGGTTAGGTTTTGCTACCTCTCTTGGATTAATTTCTGGTGGAGTAGGAATAAATTTTGCCCATGAAATGATGCATAAAAACAGCCAACTTCAACAGCATATGAGCAAAATTTTATTAGTCACTGTTTGCTATGGTCACTTCTTTATTGAGCACGTAAAAGGACATCATGTTAAAGTGGCAACGCCTGAGGATCCAGCTACTGCACAACTAGGTGAAAGTTTATATCAATACCTGCCAAAAACACTAATAGGTTCTTTTAAGTCGGCCTTTCGCCTGGAAAGAAAGCGTTTGGTGAGTAAAGGATATTCTTTGTGGAGTTTTCATAATCATTTTTGGTGGATAATTAGCTTTCCTTTAATCATTTGCATCTTTTGCTTAAGCTTTGGGGGATTAAACGCTTTAGCATTTTTCTTACTGCAATCATTTATTGCCATTTTAGTCCTGGAAATTGTTAACTATATTGAACATTACGGATTAGAACGGGCCATACTGAGTAATGGCCAATATGAAAAAGTAAGTCCCAAACATTCCTGGAATGCTAATCATTGGTTAAGTAATTTGCTATTAATCCATTTACAAAGGCACTCTGATCATCATGCTCATGGCGCACGCCCCTACCAAATTTTGCGGCATATGGAGCAAAGTCCACAACTTCCATCTGGTTATCTTGGGATGATCATTATTGCTTTAATTCCACCCCTCTGGCATTACGTTATGGATAGAAGAGTCATTGCTTATAAGTCTATCCTTAAACAAATAGAACCATCGCCAACTTAAGAATGATTGCATTGCTGATGTGCACGATGCTTTTATCCACCATGATCCTTTTTAAATTGATATAGTGCCATATAGCGGCTCTCGCCGCTGTTATGCTTCATTAATCCCTTACTATCTATCCAATTGAAGTGGGGGCAAGATGATCATCGTACTCTAAATAAGCTTCAGCTTGCGATTTAAATTGAGAAAATTCGTTTATTCTTATCGCATACAAAGTCTTCATAGCATCTAGTTCAGTATGGCCACCAACTGCAGCAAAGGTTGCTATTGCGCCATAATGGTTCTCGCCTCTATGTGCAGTAAAATCAACACCTAGTTTGGAGTCCATAGTAAACCAATCCTCTTTTCTACGCGTTTTCTGATTATAAAATTGCATATTTGGCAGAGGCCTGGAAATGAATTTGGGCGTAGGATTAAAAGAGAACTCATGGGAGCAATATTCATAGACAACATGCATAGGAAGCTTTCTTTGAGCTCCACCAACACCCTTTATCCATTGCTTATTAATAGCATCCCAATCTAGCTCTGGTGCATGTAAAGAATCATATTGAATTTGTAGCTCTTTTATGATAGTTCCCTGAAAATCAAAATGATTCTCTGTAATTGTTTTCCCATCAAGACAATAAGTTACACCTTCTGTGCAGACTTTATCATATTGGGAAAATAATTCTGCTAGTACTTTTTTTCCTTCTTCGTCTTTAGATATGCTTTCAAGCATGATGGTCCACATATGTTTATCCAAAGCCCAAAGAGCATATTCGAAGCCACTTATAGACCGAAATTCTCGACCGGAGAAATCGACTACTCTTTCTCTTTTGATCATTAAATTTATATCATTTTCTAATAGCTTTTTAACCTCATCACATTGGCCACTTACCGTATAGTGCAACAGTTTATAAACATCAACCAGAGGCTGAAATAAAGTCCGGTGCCTGTTTGAAATCATAGACAGATTTACCCAATCAGAGATTGAAAAGCTTTGTAATGGGTTAAGATGAAACTGCACAAGATTTAATGAATTAGGAGTTAATAGATCGTGTACTGATTCATTTTGGATCTCTTGTGGAGATTCATCAAAAGATCTAATTTTATTTTCCATATTGTTCTCGTTGTTTGATGCTAAAATAGTGTTTAGCCAATATTCGAAACCAGAATTCGGCGATATAAAAGCTATATAAATATTAAATAATGAGGTTTTTTACTGCAAAACAGAAATAGAATCAAATACTTTTATCCTTTTATTAAGAACTGTAAGCCGATTAGCCAAAATTCTAGCCATAGCCATATGGAATTGAATTAACAGTGATTGTTTATTTTCAGAAAGTTCCTGAATTGATTTCAAAGAAACCTCATAAACAATCGTTTTTTCGTTAGTTTTTAATGTGGCGGTACGAATCTTATGAGTATACATTGCAATTTCGCCTAACACATTTCCTGAGCCCACAATGAGCACACGTTTGCCACCAACGAATGCGGAAACCTTACCCCGATGAATAAAATAAACACTGGTTGATTCGTCTCCTTCATGGCAAATCTCATCATCCGAGTTATAAAATTTTATACAAGCTTTTTCATTGATCCACTCCACCAATTCTGGTGAAAAACCCAAATAATGCAGTTGTTGTTCTAATGTCGCTTCTTCAAGATTCATATCCCGAGTATATTTTTCCAAAAGCTGACCTTCACACCACTCCAAAGCTGATTCTTGATCGGAAAATAGTTTTATCCAATTAGCTTCAGGGTGTAATAAATTAGTTTTGACTAACTCATGATAGACAACAGGTTTTAATGAGCAAATAACAAACAAAAGATTATTTTTTTCCGCGTGTATTTTCAAATTTTTCATTAAAGTAATACGAGAAGAATCAATATTATATACAAGCTCAAAATCTAGAATAATATATTGAGCCTGTGGGATACTCTTTATGAGCTGAAATAATTTATAGATGGAACCGAAAAAGAGAAATCCCTGTAATTTCAAAAATCGAATTTTATCACCTTGCTCCGATAAAATTGATTTGGATATAGGGCTTCTTTCAAAAGAAGAATTATATTCAGCCCCTGAAAATAAATATTTAACTGGATTCACCTTACTGTAGCGAAAAGCAAAAATAAAAATTGAAATGACCGTACCAATAGCTACTGCAGAAATCATATTAAATAGAACAGCAATAACCAGGATCAGGAGAACAATTAGGTATTCTATCAAATTTAATAAACGCCAAGTATCAATCAGCCACTCTGACAGAAAACTAATAGCAATATAAAACAGGTAAGCTCCAATCGCAGCCTTAGGAAAAAATTCAATTACTTTTGTCCCAAACAACAAAATTAACAACATAGGTATAAGAGCCATTATTCCAGTTGCGCGAGTATCAGCATGGTCTTTTGCAAGAGAAGAAGCAGACAAGGACAAATATCCCACAGTACCACCAATGAGCCCACTCAATACATTACCAAATCCGGCTAAACGTAACTCTTTATTTAAATCTACTGACTTATTAACAAGTAATTCATAACTACTAGCATTTAACAATAAAGCAATAAAACTCACCAATAGAACCAATCCCATATAATTCAACACGGTGATTGAAAAAGGAAAATGAATCATTTTGAATAATTCAGTTTTTAGCATTAAATCAATGTGGCCCTTACTAAAAGGACCTAATAAATACCCCTCTTTTAGAACTGTTAAGTGGTCTACATCAAATAGGTAAATAAATCCATAAAACAAAATAATTAGAGAAATAAATATCGTATGGAGAGAATACTGATATCCTAATTTTTCTTTTAAAAGATAAATCAGAAACCCAGCAATAAACCCCGGCATCCAAAGCATCAACTCCTTTGTTTGGAGAACATTAAACCAATTTTCTTGCAATGTTTTTCCTGTTAATAAAGCAAACGTTCCTGATAAAATCAGCCATCCAGTAGCTGCTAAAAATCCACAAATAACAGGATATGGCAAATAACGAATAATATTCCCAAACCTAAATTTTCCAACCAGATAAAATGACAGCCCAGTTATAAAGGTCGTTAAACCAAGAAAAAAAAGAACTGTTATAAATATTTCTTGAGTTGTAGAATCTGGTGGCATTGATTTAATTACAACTAAAGCCATAGAGGAATACAAAATTGCCGCTTCATCTTGTAATTGGGCAATAGCGTAAGGAGGGGAAGACATAAATAAATAGGTAATACCTATTACCACTACAGCAATCGCTAATAAATTAATAACAAAAGGGATATAATTGGCGAGCATTCCTTGATAAATAATCGAAGAAAAGGCTACCACTATAATGATGTTATCAATACCTATGACTAATCCAGTCAAAATAGCCCATATCGATTGACTTCGAGTCATCCTGCTCCCACTTATAAATTTCAAGATAAAAATATTATTTATTCACTATGCCAATAAGAGCAGTTTTTCATATTTCCAATCTAATTAAAATAGCTCTTCCATTGCTCATGGTCTGATATTTTTTACTCAGTAGTATAGCCCTACCTCGCTATTACAAATCTCTTCTAAAAGTAGAAAAACTACTGGAAATATACTACCTCTTTCCCTAAACTGTCTCGTGTTTTTTTAGAAATAAGGATTATTATGAAAGCTAAATTATGGACTGCCAGTCTGTTTTATTCTACTTTACTCCTATCCCCCCCCTCTTATGCCCTTAAGTTAAATCAAACCACTATAGCTGATCCATTAATGGGTAGCCGTACTGTCACTTATGAAGAAGTTGGTCAGTTTGGTGTTATTGAAGGGGATATTTTAATTGGTAAAATAGGTAACCTTAAAAATCAAGGCGCTGTGATCACACCAAAAATTGGCGGTACTCGTTGGCAAAATGGTGTTATCCCTTATGAAATTGCTGAAGATTTACCTTTTATAAATAAATTAGCCATCCTGCAAGCCATAGATCATTGGCAAAAAAATACTAATATTGAATTTATCGAATTAACCTCTAAAAATCGTTACAACTATCGCGATTATATTTCCTTTATTCCAGCAGAAGGTACAACCTGCTCTTCCTATGTTGGACGCCAAGGAGGAAAACAAGAAATAAATTTAGCTCCACGGTGCACTACTATGAATACAGTGCATGAAATTGGACATGCATTAGGACTATGGCATGAGCAATCAAGAGCGGATAGAAACCAATACATTCGCATTGTTTGGGAAAATATCGATGAAGATCATAAATTTAACTTTGACCAACATTTAACCGATGGAAAGGATTTTGGTGAATATGATTATGGTTCTATTATGCACTATGGTCGATATGCGTTTTCTAAAAATGGTCAACCAACCATTATACCCTTAATGGATAACGTTGAAATCGGGCAGAGAGCTCATTTAAGTGCAAAAGACATCGCTGCCATTAATGCAATGTATCCAGAAGCTTAAAAAATTGCTATCAATTTGCTTTTAAAGAAAGCGAATGTAGGTTGGATTATATGGCTATCTAGTGCGTTGAACCGTCTTTTTTCATATATAATCCAATCTACAGTGCCTATTGAACTCTAACAAGAAGAGGCAAGTAGATGATACCCTTCTTCATTTTCTTCAGCAGGAGGAGCAGCTAATGCCAATTGTTTAGTCGCTTTAGCATCCGAATGTTGATTATAGGCATGGAAAATTTCATAACCAATATACATAGCGGTTAAAACAACAGCTGCAGGCCAGCAAATTGCAAAGGTAGTAATTAATACCATTGGGACAACAGTATTTTTTACCATAGTAAAAATAAAATCATTTCGAGCAGCTTCATACTCTTTAAGAGCAACGGGAAGATTTTTTCCCGTCAATTGAGCTTCCTCTAAATACAAACTCTTCTCTTTATATTTAGAATAAGCTCCAGTAGACAGGTACATTGCTACAGCAAGAGTACACACAAAAAAACAACCTGCAACCATTGCAGGTGGACTTACTAATATAGAGGCAGTAAATCCCATCATCAATAATGCGGCTGCAGCTGCAACAAAATAGAAAGTTGCTTCCTGAGTTTTATAATTTATTTCAAGTTCCCTTAACTGTTTATTTAGCATATCGACGTGTAATAATCTTTGTTCAGCTGTAAGCTTTTTAAATTTTTCAGGATTGTTATAGTCTTCTATTTCCTGCAGGTATTGAGATTTTTTCTTTAAATAATCTTGTTTGGCTAAATGGCATTTGTATAAAGTCATGCATACATCAAATCCCAGAAAAACAGAAGTAATTGCTCCAGCAACCGGCCCAGGAATATGAAACAGATAATTAAAATTGGTAAGTAAATTAATCGTTGCCCAAACAAAATCATTAGCGAAATTGCAGTGTCTCTTGTAGAGCTCATATTTAAATCTATCCCAAGTCGAGGTAGTTTCAGGAACATGTCCTGTTTGTTTGGTTATAATTTTTTCTAGTTCACTTGCAGATAAACGAATGGATGTTTCCTTATCCATTTTTTTCAATAAAGCATCCCTTAATTTTTTATTTTCCTTAATAGTTAATTTTTCAGCTTTTCCACTTTTTGGAATGTAATATAATGCTACTTCTTCCGCATCATCTTCCAGAATAAAAATATAACTGTTTCTATAGGCTTCGAGAGTTGCAGGTCCAGGCAAATAATCCATACGATTGACTTCACAACCTTTTACTGCCCCTTTCTCTAGTTCAGTGGAAAAAAAGTGTGTTTTAGTAACATCCCACCGTCTATCATCAAGCGGATTACAAAGAAACCAACGCTAAAATAGTTAATAATCCCTGAAGGCGCTTGAAAAACCGAAATAATTTTATCTACATCAGTATGAGTTCCTAATATAGCATCCAACTTTTCAATTAACTTAAGATCTCTCGCTGCACTTAAACCATTGGTTAAAGTCAAACGACAAAATGCCCAGTAGATACGGGACAAATTAGAATAAGCTACGTAGTCTCTGATTTTAGAGATATGGAATGGAGCACTAATCAAGTTACGAAATCCATTCAGGAAGGAATCATACAATGATTGAATAAAACTAGAATCTTCCGCTTCTTTTACTTTTACTTTATTTAAACGATCCTTAATTTTTTGCTTAATTTTAGTGTATTCATCTGCTTTGCTGGCTTGTGAATAGGCTTTATAGAATGCCTCTAGCAATGAGGCACAATAGTAACAATATAACCAAAAAATTTCCCTATTTTTATCATCTTGTTTCTTTAATACCTCAAACATTTGCGTGAATTCTGTTTCTAAATCTTGTTTGTGGCGTAACAAGAAAGAGTAATCGATAGTATCTACTCGAGCATCAACAGCTGAAAAACTATAATCCAATTTCCCTTGCATTGGAATTTGAGAAAAAAATTGTTGTTTATCCCTACGAAAAGCAGCATTTTGACTCGAATAAACCATAATCTAAACTCACAAAAATTATACAAGAAGTTTTATTTATCATACGTTACCATCTGAAATGTATTTTGACAAGCTCTTTTGTATCATTATTTTACATATTGTTTTTTGTGACTCATATAGGGATATGAATTTTATAACGGTATAAAGCTTCTTATTTCAAATTCAGGTTGATATTAGAGCTCTTGCATAACCTGTAAACTTTGAATTAGTGCAAAGTACCAACGTTTTGAGGGGCGGAGTTTACATGAAGTAAATGAGCACCGGAAAAATGTTTGCGACGAAGCAATAATACAAAAGATGCAGGTTATGCAAGAGTTCTATTGAGTAAAGTGAAGCTTAACAATTCTTCATTAAGGCTTCGTTTTTTGTTTGCTGATTTATTTACCAATACAAAAGCTAGAAAAAATTTTGCCTAATAAATCATTTGAAGTAAATTCTCCAGTAATTTCACATAAGACTTGGTGAGCTAAACGCAAATCATCCGCTAATAATTCACCAGCTTTATGGTGTTCTAGTTGTGCTTGACCTACTTGTAATAAGGCTTTCGCTTCATCAAGGGCCTGGAGATGACGCCGGCGCGCTAGAAACTGACCTTCCGCTGGTTGATACCCAACTAATTGCTTAATTACTTTTTTAAGCTCATCTATTCCATGACCTGTTCTTGCAGATAAATAAACGGTTTTATCATCGCATCGTGCAGAGAGGTTTAAAGTATCAATTTTATTGTAAACAGTAATGATGGGAATTTGTTCTGGTATTGCTAAACGAAGTTCACTCATTAGAGAAACTTGTTGATCAGGATTACTGACATCGATAACTAATAAAACACAATCGGCTCTTTTTAACTCCTCCCAAGCACGCTTAATTCCTTCTCTTTCTACTACATCATCGCTATCACGTAACCCAGCAGTATCGATAATATGCAAAGGGATATCATCCAGTAGGATATGTTCACGCATAATATCTCGGGTAGTACCTGCAATTTCCGTTACAATAGCTACATCACGACCAGCTAGATTGTTAATTAATGTTGATTTTCCTGCATTTGGCCTACCAGCGATTACCAAAGACAACCCCTCGCGTAATAGAACCCCCTGGTTAGCTTTAGCACGTATCCCATTCAAACGTTGAATAATTTTTTGCAATAATCCAGCAACTTTTCCATCATTAAGAAAATCAATTTCCTCTTCTGGAAAATCTATTGCCGCCTCTACATACATCCTAAGATAAACTAGCTCCTCATTTAATTGATTAATTTCTTTAGAAAAATCTCCCTGTAATGATTTTAAGGCCATACGAGCAGCGGTGTTAGAGCTGGCTTGAATAAGATCAGCTATCGCCTCAGCTTGAATGAGATCAATTTTATCATTTAGAAATGCTCTTTCAGAAAATTCACCTGGTTTTGCCAAACGTGCACCACAGGCAACAGATTCTTTAATTAATAAATCCAAAACTACGGGCGATCCATGCGCCTGAATTTCCACTATATCCTCACCAGTAAAAGAATGAGGGGCTTTAAAATAGATTGCGATACCTTGATCAATAATTTCATTATCTGAGTTATAAAAAGAACAAAAAGTAGCAAAGCGTGGCTGTAACACTTTATTACCATTCAACTTAAGAGCTATGGAATATGCATTGGGACCTGATATCCTGACTATTCCAACCCCACCTCGTCCAGGTGGGGTTGCTATGGCGACTATCGTTTCTTCAAACATTTATTTTGCTGTTGCAACAATCTTTTTAACTGGCTTGTCATCTGAATATTTACGAGTAATATACCATTGTTGCAATATAGATAAAGTGTTATTCACAATCCAATATAAAACTAAACCTGAAGGAAAATTCCAAAACAAGGCTGTAAATAATACTGGTAAAAACATCATTACTTTTGCCTGCGTTGGATCTGCTGGGGCTGGATTTAATTTTTGCTGAATAAACATGGTCGCACCCATTAACAATGGTAGAACATGATAAGGATCGGCAGAAGCTAAATCATTAATCCAAAAAATAAAAGGAGCTTGTCTTAATTCGACACTTTCTAACAACACCCAATACAAGGCAATAAACACTGGAATTTGGATTAAAATGGGCAAACAACCGCCTAATGGATTCACCTTTTCCTGCTTATAGAGTTCCATAGTGGCTTGGCTTATTTTTGCCTTATCATCGCCATACCGCTCACGTAACGCTTGCAATTTAGGTTGCAATTTACGCATGCTTGCCATTGATTTATAGCTTGTAGCCGATAAACGGTAAAAAGCCAATTTGATTAGAATAGTTACAATAACTATTGACCATCCCCAATTGCCTACAACACTATAAATCGCCTTCATTAGGGAAAACAATAATGACGATAAGAACCATAAAATCCCATAATCCACGGTTAAGTCCAAAGATGGAGAAATACTTTTTAAGACACTGGTGATTTCTGGGCCTATATATAATTTGGAACCAACTTCTTTTTGTTCATTAGGGTTCACAACAATTGGTTGGCTTACTGCACCAATCGTGTAATCGCTATTAGCGGCACGAGTATAAAATTTATTTTCACTATTAGCATTTGGAATCCAGGCACTTAAAAAGTAATGTTGCTGCATGGCAATCCAACCACCTTTTGCGTCCACATCCAGATTGGATTTACTCATATCATTGAAACTAACTTTTTGATAACGATTTTTACCTGGATTTGAGAAAGAAGCACCAGTGTAGGAACCAACATGAAAAATACTGGATTTGTCTTCTTTAGGAGAAGTACGTAATAATTGTGTATTTAAGTAACCTTTCCATGCCATTGTGCCAGTATTACTAATTTTGTAATTTACCTCAATTAGATAACTTCCTTTAGTAAAGGTAAATTCTTTTTTAACCTCTAAACCTTCTTTGTTTTTACCATCAAGCGTTACTACTAGTTTGTTTTGATTAGGTTCTAATTGATATTGATTTTTTGAAGATGAAAATTCAAAATCTAATGATTTAACCTTTTTATCATCGTAAATAAAAATACCGCTATTCGCTACATATCTCTCTCTATACTGGTTTTGCAAGAGTGGGAATGGTTTATTTTTTTCTTCAACATTAAGCGGATAATCAAGCAGTAATCCTTTAACTACATCTCCCTGTTTTAAATCGATAGTAACATCCAAGACATCTGTTTTAACTTGAATGAATTTATCAGTTACTTTTTCATTTTCAGGTGTTACAGCGGGAGGTTGCTCTTCACTCGAGGGTGTCATTTGTGGCAATAAGTGATCATCAGAAGTTATCTGGTTTGTTGCTTTTTGTTCTGTTGGTTGCTTTGCAGGATAATCAATTTGCCAAGCATTCCAGAGCGACAAACCAATTAGCGCAAGCGCCATATATAATACTATACGTCGTATATCCATCAAATATTCTCATCGTTAGGGAGTACGGGATCATAACCACCTTTAGACCATGGATGACAACGTGATAATCTTTTAATTGCCATCCATAATCCTTTGATTATGCCATAATGTTTGATCGCACTATCAGCATATTGTGAACAACTTGGATAATAGCGACAGCATGGTGTTATCAAAGGGCTAATAAAACACTGGTATATTTTTATTGGTAAACAAACTATTTGCCGTAGCATGAGGTTAGTTTTTCCCATGTTTTATTTAATCTAGCAGTGATACCTAAATTAGCTTTCTTTGCTATACCTGGCCTTGCCAAGATAACCATATCTATCGAGGGCAAGTTAGTCTGACGAAAACTCTCTCTAAGTAGCCGTTTAACACGATTTCTGTCATGAGCCTTAGTTATCATTTTTTTTGATAATGCTAATCCAAGACGAGCATAACCTAAATTATTTTCTCTAAAAAGAATAACAAATTCATTTGTTGTAATTTTTTCTGCGTGTTGAAACACGTAATCAAAATCATTCTTTTTTAATAATCTTTGTGTTTTCTTAAAAGTAAACACTTAAGCAGACAAACGTTTACGGCCCTTAGCACGACGTCTACTTAGTACTAATCGACCACCTCGAGTAGACATACGTAAACGAAAACCATGATCGCGTTTGCGTTTTAAATTACTAGGTTGAAAAGTGCGTTTCATGATGACCCTGTTTCTAAAATTTATGAGGTTGGCGATCATAGAAGACTTTTTTTCAACTGTCAATTTAGATATTTGATTATTTTTTGTGTCATTAAAATTTTATTAACAAGGCGTAATAACATTAACTTAATTTTTTTTAAAATTTGTTTTTATTATATAAGAATCTTACTTCTGTGAATAACTGTTAAAAATATTTAATATTCAACAAGTTAAATAATTATTAATCTTGTTCGTAACTCATGTTTAATAATGTGATCTCTTTGTTGGTTTCTTTATTCTCTGGTTTTATTTTTAGTTTATATTCTGCTTTTTCACTTATTTGTTAGGTACTTATTCATATGCTAAACAAAGCAATTTCGAAGCGCATGACTATTAAATTTTGTGGATAACTTTGCCTTTTTTCTTAAGCTGAGTATAATCTTTGCTCGTATTAATGATAAACGGGATTAAATTCCATTTTAAATTTAATAAATTTTATCAATTGCACAGATCCTTAATAATTTATCTTTATTAATTATCTTGCTGTCTGGGTACTTTCAATGGCAATATTTAAACTGTGGATAACAGTTTAAATGTTCTTTTACCACCCGTTTAACTTTAGGAGTTATTTTGTGTCAACTACTGCTTGGCAAAAGTGTTTAGGTTTGTTGCAAGATGAATTTTCTGCCCAACAATTCAATACTTGGTTGCGCCCTTTACAAGCTTATATTGAAGAGCAACGTTTGATTCTCCTTGCGCCTAATCGTTTTGTTGTTGATTGGGTTAGAAAACATTTTTTTTCTCGCATCGAAGAGTTAATTAGGCAATTTTGTGGTGATGATATAAAAACCATCTCTATTGAGGTTGGTAGTAAATCGGTAGAGGTAGTCGACTCTCCTGTTGAAACACCGTCTAACCCTGTTTCTAATGCAACAACTATTAAAACCAGTGCTAAAAAATCGGTCGACTATAAGAGTAGTCATTTAAATAAAAAATTTGTTTTTGATAGTTTTGTAGAAGGAAACTCAAACCAGTTAGCTCGTGCTGCATCAATGCAGGTGGCTGAGCGCCTGGTGATGCTTATAATCCTTTATTTATATATGGTGGAGTTGGATTAGGTAAAACTCATTTAATGCATGCCATTGGCAACAGTATTTTGAAAAATAATCCTGAAGCAAAAGTATTGTACTTACATTCTGAACGATTTGTAGCGGATATGGTTAAAGCGTTGCAAACTAATTCTATTAATGAGTTTAAGAGGTTTTATCGCTCTTTAAATGCGTTACTTATTGATGATATTCAGTTTTTTGCAGGGAAGGATAGATCTCAAGAAGAGTTTTTCCATACTTTTAATGCCTTATTAGAAGGACAGCAACAAATTATATTGACTAGCGATAGATATCCTAAAGAAATTGAGGGTATGGAAGAACGGTTAAAATCTCGCTTCGGATGGGGATTAACAGTTGCGGTAGAGCCCCCTGAGTTAGAAACTCGAGTTGCTATTCTAATTAGCAAAGCAGAGCAATCTAATATCGAATTACCCTATGAAGTAGCTTTCTTTATCGCAAAACGCATTCGTTCCAATGTCAGAGAGTTAGAAGGTGCTTTACGGCGAGTTATTGCTAATGCTCATTTTACTGGTAAACCTATTACAATTGAATTTGTACATGAAGCGTTGCGTGATCTTTTAGCTTTACAAGATAAGTTAGTTACTATTGAGAATATACAAAAGACGGTAGCGGAATATTATAAAGTGAAAGTTGCTGATTTACTTTCCAAGCGTCGAAGTCGATCTATTGCTCGACCAAGGCAAATGGCTATGGCTTTAAGTAAGGAATTAACCAATCATAGCTTGCCTGAAATTGGAGATCATTTTGGAGGAAAAGATCACACAACAGTAATTCATGCTTGTAGAAAAGTTAAGGAATTAATCCAGGACGATAGCGACTTTGCTGAAGATTATAAAAATTTAATGCGAATTTTATCTTCTTGATGAGGAATCTATTTTGTTTGAATTGACCATTAAAAAAGAAGAGCTTATTACACCTTTGCTTACTGTTGCTGGAGCAGTAGATAAAAAGCAATCCTTGGCTATTTTATCTCACCTTTTATTGAAATTATCTGATAGATTATTATTTATTACTGCTACTGATTTAGAAATTGAAATATCGGCTCAGGTCACTTGTCATTCTAATCAATCTAATGGCGCAATTACTGTGCCTGCTAGGAAATTCATTGATATTATTCGTTCGTTAGATGAAAATTCGGCCCCATCTATTGTTTTTAATAATAATCTGGTAACTATAAAACAAAATCGTAGTATTTTTAAATTGGCTACTTTACCTGCAGAAAATTACCCTACTAGTGGAGACGAATGTAATGAAGTTGAATTAAGTATTCCTCGTTTAGTTTTATTACAACTTTTACAATCAACTCATTTTGCTATGTCTCAACAAGATGTTCGTATATTTTTAAATGGGCTACTTCTTGAATTCGAACCTAATCTAATTTCTGCTGTTGCAACAGATGGACACAGAATGGCTATATCACGATATTTTTGTAATAATATTAACCAAACAAAATTATTATTACCCAAAAAAGGTGTTCAAGAATTATTGAAATTATTAAATTGTATTAGCGATGAGCTGGTTTTAATTACCGCAGGAAAAACACACATCAAACTAATTAGCCAACAATTTGTTTTTTTATCTAAATTGATTGAAGCACGTTTCCCTCCTTATGAAAAAGCTATTCCGCGTGAGCAAGATAAACAAATTATTATTGATTGTGCTATTCTTAAACGTGCTTTATCCCGCATAGTTATTTTGGCTCATGAAAAGTCAAAGGCGGTATTGTTACACTTACAACCTGGTTTGTTGACCTTAATTGCAAATAACAATGAACAAGAAGAGGCTATTGAAACCCTAGCTGCTGAAACTCAAGGTGATGAACTCAAAATTGGACTAAATGCCACTTATTTATTAGATGTTTTAACTCATTTTTCTGAGGGCCAAATTCGCTTATCTTTGTCAAACACTGAGAGCAGCATTTTAATAGAGTCATTAACTAATGATAATTATCAATACATTATTATGCCTATGAAAATATGATTTTAACTGAAGTAAGAATACATAATTTCCGTAATATTACATTAGCACGTTTATTTCTGAGTTCTAGATTTAATTTTATCACTGGGCCTAATGGTAGTGGTAAAACCTCATTATTAGAAGCTCTTTATATGTTAAGTTGTGGTCACTCCTTTCGTTCTCGTGAGGTAAATCCTGTCATTTCCCATGGGCAAAATAAACTTAATGTTTTTGCTCGCACACAAGATGAAACTACTATTAGCATTCAAAAATCTTCGATTGAGCCTACCCAAATTAAATTGAATAATCAATTTTGTTCTACAACTAGCCAATTAGCCTATGCTCTCCCTTGTCAGATTATTTATTCTGATATTTTTCAAATTATCGATGCCGGCCCTTCAATACGTAGAGGTTTATTAGATTGGGGATTGTTTCACGTGAAACATGATTATTTTAATTTGTGGAAAGATTACAAAAAGGTACTAAAACAAAGGAATGCTTTGTTAAGATCATGCGGATCATATAAATATTTCATCCCATGGATCAGCAATTAAATAAGTTAGCAAATCAACTAGATTTATTCCGACAAGAATATTTTCTTCAATGGCAGGAGCAGTTTTATAATTTAATGAAACAATTAACAAATTTGTCGTGTGTAATTGAATATTTTAGAGGATGGGATAAAAAAAATCTTGGGAAAGATTTGGAGGAAGTATTATTTGAAACGTTTGAAAGTGATAGAAATAAATTATATACGCAGCACGGACCTCATCAAGCAGATATATTTCTCAATGGTGAGCATCATAAAGTAAAGCATACTTTGTCTCGTGGACAACAAAAATTAATTTTAATTATCTTAAAATTAGCTCAAGGCCAATTACTGAATGGAGATTGTCTTTATCTTTTTGATGATTTTTCTGCTGAACTTGATGAGATGCATCAAATACGATTACTTAACTATCTAAGTCAACATCGTGGACAGTTTGTCATAACTAATTTGCAAAATACAGTTATGGATCATTTAAGTTCTCCAAATTCTTTTATGTCTTATGAAATTAGCGATGGAGTTTTAGGTAACGTTCCTGAAGTTTTTTTACACCCTATTGGATCATAAATAGTTCACTGTTTTTTGAGTTTACTTCTCGATATTCCCCAGCCCTTTCCCCGCAACAGTATCATCATACCCGCATGATCGGCTCCCAGGTGACAATATTGCCAATAGGAAAATACTTCGTAGATTTTGCAGCTTGGATAGACACTTAATTATTGAACTTGATGGTGCTCAGCAGCTTGATGATCAAAAATCTGATTCAGAGCGCAAAGATTGGTTAAATGCACATGTTTTTAAATAATGTGCTTTTGTAATAATGTGGTATTGCACATCATCTGTTCTCGAAGTAATCATGCAACCGTTATCTGTAGCATCGATTGAGTGCTAAAGGGATTTTGGCAGTAATTCTTGTAAACCCAAAGCACATCATCTATGATCATGTAATATTTCCTATCTCGCAAAGCAGCATCATGCAATTAAAACTCCTGGAGCAGGATAAAGAGCAAATTGAAATAATCTCATTGATTTATACATCATCTAAGAATGGGTTGTGTGTAAAATAACTTCAGAGACGTTTTTTAGATTGTTCATTAAATTAAATGTTTCACGTGAAACCTAATTAGAAAATTTTATAAATTAACCTCACTCTATTCTTTGGAAGATGTTGTAGTATTTTTCATAGTGTTTGATATCTCGATTTAGTAGTGCAAAGTGATTCATAAGATATAAACCAGGCATAAAAGATGGTATAATATAAATATTTTAATGCCATGATACGGTAAAGAGGATAGCTGATGAGCGTAGATGCCAGTTATGATTCAAATAATATTAAAGTTTTAAAAGGGCTAGATGCAGTAAGAAAAAGACCAGGTATGTATATTGGTGATACTGATGATGGAACTGGGCTGCATCATATGGTCTTTGAAGTAGTGGATAACTCGATAGATGAATCACTGGCAGGCTATTGTAAGGAAATTTTTGTTACCATCCATAGTGATGAATCAATTACCGTTAAAGATGATGGTCGAGGTATTCCTGTTGATATTCATAAAGAAGAAGGAAAATCTGCTGCTGAAGTTATTATGACAGTGCTGCATGCCGGAGGTAAGTTTGATGATAATTCTTACAAGGTGTCTGGAGGCCTTCATGGAGTAGGGGTATCTGTAGTTAATGCGCTCTCTGAGGAATTACACCTTCTGGTACGTAGGCATGGAAAAGTTTACGAACAGCATTACAGGCACGGTGTTCCTGATGCCCCTATTGCGGAAACAGGTGAAGCAAACTCTACGGGTACACAAATTTGGTTTAAACCAAGCGCAGAAACCTTTTCTAATATTGAGTTTCATTATGATATTTTAGCAAAAAGATTAAGAGAATTATCGTACTTAAACTCCGGCGTTTGTATCCATTTATTTGATGAAAGAACACAAAAAAAAGATACTTTTCATTATGAGGGTGGGATAAAAGCATTTGTTGAACACTTGAATAAAAATAAAACACCCGTCCACCCAGCAGTATTTTCAATGACTGCAGAAAAAGATGGCATTGTCATTGAATTATCAATGCAGTGGAATGACGGTTATCAAGAAACTATTTTTTGTTTTACTAATAATATTCCACAACGAGATGGTGGAACACACATGGCGGGTTTTAGAGCAGCATTAACTAGAACTCTAAATAATTATATAGAGAATGAAGGATTTGCCAAGAAGGCCAAGGTGTCACCAACTGGTGACGATGCTAGGGAAGGTTTAACTGCTGTTCTTTCTGTAAAAGTGCCTGATCCTAAGTTTTCATCGCAAACAAAAGATAAATTGGTTTCTTCTGAGGTCAAACCAGCTGTGGAATCTACTGTTGCAGAAAAATTCAATGATTTTCTTTTAGAAAATCCTGGCTCTGCTAAAGCCATAGTCGCAAAAATTATTGATGCAGCCAGAGCAAGGGAGGCAGCACGACGCGCGAGAGAAATGACTCGACGCAAAGGTGCGTTGGATCTTGTTGGGCTACCAGGTAAATTGGCTGATTGTCAGGAAAAAGATCCTGCTCTCTCTGAATTGTACCTGGTTGAGGGAGATTCCGCAGGCGGTTCTGCAAAACAAGCACGTGATAGAAAATTTCAGGCAATATTGCCTCTCAAAGGTAAAATACTCAATGTTGAAAAAGCTAGATTTGATAAGATGCTTTCTTCACAAGAAGTCGCTACCTTAATCACTGCTTTAGGTTGTGGTATAGGTCCAGAAGAATATGATCCCGATAAGGTACGTTATCACAGAATTATCATCATGACCGACGCTGATGTGGATGGATCGCATATAAGAACACTATTACTTACTTTTTTCTACAGGCAAACAAGAGAGCTGCTAGAGAGAGGTTATATCTATATCGCTCAGCCGCCATTATACAAAGTGAAACGCGGGAAACAGGAACAATATGTGAAGGATGATGAAGCACTATTTGATTATCTCACTCAATGTGCATTAGATGGAGCTGCTTTTTATCCTACTAAAGAGGCACCAGCAATATCAGCAAAATCTTTAGAAGAATTGGTTCACCATTTCAGAAGAGTCGAGAAAATTATCAAACGATACAAGCGAAGATACCCTACTGATATTTTAAAACGCGTTGCTTATATGCCTATGCTGCATAGCGATGACCTTAGCAATCAAGCTAAAATAGAAAACTGGTGCAAACAGTTGCATTTGAGCTTGCAACAAGTAGACAGCAAAACAGAGCAGTATAAAGTGGATGTAGAAGTGAATTCTGAAAGCAAACAGTACATTCCTAAAATTATTATTTCCCAACATGGCATTGAGCACTGTATTTACATGCAGCCAGAATTTTTCATGTCCAAAGATTATAAGGAGATGGTTGACTTAGGCTATAAGCTATCTAACTTAATTGAAGAGGGAGCATATATTCAACGGGGAGATAAATCATTATCTGTAGAAAATTTTGAACAAGCGCTTAATTGGCTAATGGACGAAGCAAAAAAAGGGCAAACTATTCAGCGATATAAGGGTCTTGGAGAAATGAATCCAGAGCAGCTGTGGGAAACTACCATGGATCCTAATGTAAGAAGAATGTTGCAAGTGAGCATCGAAGATGCGGTTGCCGCTGATGAGATTTTTACTACTTTGATGGGTGACAGTGTAGAGCCAAGAAGAGATTTTATTGAGGCTAATGCTTTAGATGCTGAAAACATAGATGTTTAGATATAATAAGGCCTTAGTATTATTTATCTAAGGTCTTGATTTTATGAATTTTTTAAATGATTTAATCATCAAATAATAGTGCCGCATCCTTGCGGCGAAGTACATCCTCTGTACTGGTCCCTTAGTTGACTTCCTGTCAGACGTATCCATGTCATCCCTATGCATTTTAGTATAACCAATTAATAAGCCTTGTCATTGAGTATAATGAGCACCAATATGTAAGAAATTTCTCAATTCAATCGCAGTTTTATCTCCTTACTATTGAGATCTTGGTTGTTGCTGTGTAATACAGTGAATTCCACCACCTCCAGCAAAAACATCTAAAGCATCAATTTGCACTATTTGATATCCGGGAAATATTTTAGTAAATAATTGATAGGCTGCCTTATCGTAGGATTCGTATCCAAAAGCGGGCATGACTATTCCTTGATTAGCCAGGTAAAAATTGATATAAGAAAGAGTGAGTCTTTCTCCATTGAGGTAAGTAGCGGGAGGCTGTTCTATTGTATATACTTCAAGAGCTCTCCCTTTAGCATCTGTAGATAATTTAAGAATTTCCAGATTTTCTTGTAAATTATCGTAATTAGGGTCATTTTTGTCTTTAGTAATGAGACACAACACTTTTCCTGGTGCAATAAACGTTGCTATTTCATCAACATGACCATCTGTTTCATCGCCAATTATTCCTTTATTAAGCCAAATAATGTGTTCTGCTCCCAAATAATCGCAAAGGTATTCTTCTATTTCCTGTTGCGAGAAATGAGGGTTTCGGTTGACATTTAGCAGACATTCTCTACTGGTTAAAATTGTCCCTTCCCCATCAACATGGAAAGAGCCTCCTTCCATAACTAATGAGGCATGAAAGTATTGAGCATGAGTATATTTTATTATCTCACCAGCAATTTGATTATCCAAAAAACAATCAGAATAGTTTCCACCCCAGGCGTTATGAATCCAATCAACACCTGCCAGTTGTTTTGCTTTATTTATTAAAAAAGTGGCACCGGTATCTCTTGTCCAGGAATCATTAATTGGTAAGGAGATGATGCGAACATCGTCACCACATAATTTTTTCGCTGAGCTTTCATCTCCCGGATTTACTAATAAAGTAACTGGTTCAAATCGTGCAATGGCTTTTGCAACTCGTGCATAGGCCAGCATAGCCTTGTCTAACCCTATTTTAGACCAAGTGTCTTGGTGACAGGGCCATGCCATCCAACATTGCTCATGGGGATACCATTCCGCAGGCATGTAAAAACCTTTTTGTTTTGGTGTTGTTTTCACTGTGCTATATTTCCATCTAGATAGGTTAATTGAGAAAAAATGCTTCTTAATTCATTTAAATAAAAAAGTGTCTTTTCTTTGGGTAATTCTGATTTTATTAGCTGTTTTTCATAAGATTGAATCAATTTTTTAGTATCGAAATGGGCTAAATTTAACACGTTTGTTACAGTATCACCACTGACCAAGTCATCCAACTCAAACTGACCATCATCAGAAAGTTTGACGTCTAAAGAGTTAGTATCTCCGAAAAGGTTATGCAGATTTCCTAAAATTTCCTGATAGGCTCCAACAAGGAAAAATCCTATGTTATAAGGATTGGTCACATCATATAGGGGCAACATCAAAGTGGTAGTGACACAGGAACTTCCGGGATATTGTTTAATTGTACCATCGGAATCACAGGTTAAGTCTTGCAGAATGCTATGCATGCTTAGCGTTCTATTCAGTTGAGAAATAGGGGCGACTGGAAAAATCTGGCCAATTGCCCAAGCATCGGGAATCGATTGGAAGAACGATATATTGCAAAATATTTTAGCAGCCATGCATTCATTGATTCTCATAAGCAAAGCTTCTTCGCTCGGATTTTCTGTGTCGAGCTTATCTTTTATTTCCATACAAATGTTAGTATAAAAATCCTCTACTTTAGCCTTTTCTTGTAGACTTATTACCCCATGTTTGAAAAGAGAATGCGCTTCATTAAGAGAATGGGCTGCATAGTTATATATTTCTGTGGGTGAGCTATCTGTAATGGATTGATAGGTATCGTAAATATCACGGATTACATGTGAATCATCCTCTGATATTTCTGGTAAGGTAGGCGCTTTATTCATTACCTCTATATCGGTGATATTAGAAATTAAGACAGCATGGTGTGCTGTTAATGCTCTGCCTGACTCAGAGATTAGATCAGGTTCCGGGATCTCTGTTTCCTGACATAAATGTTTTAATGCCAGCATAATATGAGTTGCATATTCAACAAGACTGTAATTCATCGAGCAACCTTTATTGGATCGAGTCCCCTCATAATCCACACTTAATCCTCCACCAACATCAATGGTGCTTATAGGGGCATTTAGTCTTCTTAGCTCGATATAATATCTTGCTACCTCTTGCATACAATGACGTATATCATGGATATTAGCGATTTGTGATCCCAGATGGCAGTGCATTAACTGTAAGCAATCCAGCATGTTATTTGCTTTTAACTGGAAAATTAATTCCAGTACTTGTTTGGCCGTTAATCCAAATTTTGACTTTACTCCCCCGGTATTCTCCCATTTACCGGCACTCTTGCTGACTAAACGAATACGGACGCCCAAAGTTGGTTTGACATCCAGGCGGGCAGATTCTTTTAGGATGATGTCTAATTCGGATTTCTTTTCTATAACAATAAATACACTGTGCCCCATTTGTTGAGCAATCAGAGCTGTACGAATGTAGCTGCTATCTTTATAACCATTGCAAACAATAGTACTTTGCTGATCGCCTAACATTCCTATTACGGCCATTAATTCAGGTTTGCTGCCCGCTTCCAAGCCTATTCGGTTATCAGGAGACTTTAACAGCTCTCTCACTACACTTTGTTCCTGGTTTACTTTAATGGGATAAACTAGCCGATAATTGCCTGCATAATCCGTATCTTCTTTAGCTTGAATGAATGCCTGATAAATCCTATGGACTCTATCATGTAAAATATCGCTACAGCGAATTAACAAAGGTAAATGCAATCCAGCTCGATCCGCAGCATCAACTATCGCTTGCAACTCAACTCCCTGTTTCCCAGGTTTTTTACTGATTTCAATGTTTCCTTTGGAATTAATCCTGAAATATCCTTCACCCCAATTTTCAATGTTATAAAGATTTTCTTCTGATAGAGTATTATTATTCATTCTAACTATTCCAAATAGGATTAACGGGGTTTGACTAACTCATAATAAGTCGCGGGTTCTCGTTGCTGAGGGAATGGAAATAATCGTCCCCATAAATCACGCTGGCCAAAGTCCAGTTCAGCAACTAATACTGCTGGCTCATTTCGTGGGGCCTGAACTAAAATTTCTCCTGTGGGGGTACTGATAAAGCTGCTTCCATAAAATTGTAAATCATCTTCGCATCCTATGCGATTAACAGCAATAATGAAGGTATTACTCATAATGCCTTGAGCAACCATAACTTTTTCCCACATAGGCTGACTGTCAAATCCTGGGGCAGTAGGTTCCCCCCCGATTGCAGTGGGATAAATTAAAATTTCAGCTCCTTTTAATCCATAAATTCTTGATAATTCCGGAAACCACTGATCATAACAAGTTGGTAATCCAATCCGATGGCCTGCAATGGTGTGGACAGGGTAATTGGAATCGCCAGGCTTAAAATAAAAATTCTCGTGATATTTTTCTCCACTAGGGATATGCTGTTTTCGAGTAACAGCAATTAACTCCCCAAGGGGATTAAAGGCCACGGCAGTATTATAACCAGCTTTCTCAAAAAGTGACGCTGTAATATGGATTTTATTGGTCTTAGCCATTTGACTAACAAATTGGGCTGTAGGCCCAGTTGAAATATCCTCCATAAATGGAGCCGGATCAACATCTGATCTCGTACAAAAATAAGGATTTAAGGTCAGTTCTTGTAAACAAACAAGTTTTGCTCCTTGTTGGGCTGCAGAAAAAATACCTGAAGCAAGCTTGTCTTGATGCTCTTTGGGATTTTCATGCCATTGTTCTTGAACTAAGGCTACCGTTAACTTATTTTCTTTCATTAGAGTTCCTAGTTGAAATGATCTTACCAATATAGAATCAGAATGCTTTATTCTTTGATCCAAGTTTAAAAAAAACACTATATTATCAAAAAAAGCTCTTATTGTACTAGCATTAATTTAATTAATTCATAGTATTAAATTTAAAAATATTTTTCTAATTAACATGAGTTCGGCATAAAAGGCATTTATACCTTTATGTCGCTAAATGAACGTTATCCCGTAAAAAACGAAGTTTTTTGTATGGGATCCATTCAAAATAATCCAGTTCGATATAAGCAAAACTTCTGATTTTGCTTATATCGAACTCACTTTAATTAAGATTGTCAGGGTTCATTTTGCTTTGCACCAACCTACGTATTGGTTTTATTTTACTATTAATCCTTAAACGAATGGCTGGAAAAATACTAACACGATTTATTCTTGCAGTTTATGTAAAGAATAGGTAAAAAAGTGTAAAGCTGCCCTTACTTAAGTAAGGGCATAGGTATTGGTTTATTATTTACTGAATAACCCGCAAAAATTAGTCCAGCAATTTTTCTCCTCTTCTTCATCATCTTCTTCCGAGTCTGAACCAACGGAAGGATTGCTTTGGAACCAAACGTGTCTATTGCGTAGGCTTGTTGGAGGCTCTGACTTGGTCGCTTCAGCAGAAGTTAACACAATAGGAGTAGGTTTTAAACAGAGCTCTTCTTTAGGAATCATTGCACTAGCTATTAGTCTGAATGGATTGGATTGATCATGGGCTGATGCATTAATCATTTCGAGCTTTCTACTGATGTCTGAGCGGATTTTTGCATCTAGTTTGGCTAATTTTTCCCCAATGGTATATTCATGGCCTTTTAATAATTCAGGGAACAACATTCCAAACTCAAGACATAGATCAACACTAAAATCACGACTGCAGAAAAATTGTTCTGGATTGTCTCCTAACAGAAAGCGATCTATATCTCGTCTTAACGCAAAAGCAGATTGCACTTTTATTGTAAGGTCATTATCCTCTGCGCAGAAGCTTTTTATTTTTTTTGCTACGTCATCGCGCATTTCTGCAGGGGTATGAAGCGCCAATTTTCCTGCAATAGAAGATTCTTTGTCTTGAATTACCCTGAATAGATTTGCGAATTCGATGCAAGCGTCTGTACGAAATTCCCTGCTTGAGAAAAATAGATCGGGTCTATTACCTAATAATAATCGTTCTATATCTCTACGAACTGCAAAAGCTTGCCCTACTTTAGCAGCAAATAGAGATTTCGGAAATATATTATTGATATTTTGCGACACTCGCGAACATTCTTGTGAGGGTGTGGTTTCAGCAAGTCTTGCCGCAATAGTGGCTTCATTTTTTGCTAATACATCAATAGCCAATTGGTTAAAGTTGTTAAATAGTTCCTCATCAAATTCCTTATCTAATATCATAGAATGAGGATTTTTATTTTTTGGATCAAGTAAAGCAATAATTCTTCTCTTTACCTCATAGGCTTGAGATAAAACAGAATGAAAACTCTCACTATCATTGGTAGGCACTCTTAATGCTTCCATCGCAAAAGCAAAATTTCTTAATTCATTGGGAGGGCATTCCAAAATTAAGCGAGTAGCTAAATTTAACTTTTCCTCAGTAGTTAATTTATTTAATTCTTCACGGTTTTCTGCTAAGGCATCACCGTTCCCAAGCACTTCATAGGGATGTTCTAATCCTTTTATTTCTTCACAAGTTAAACCCATTAAAATCTCCTTATAAACTCATTAGTAGCACGCAAAATAGTGTTGCGATCAGATAGGGCCAAGATACTCCAATATGCTATTTTTAGCTTATCGCTTTTTGTTCTTGAGCTGGTAGGTTGGGTCAATTTGACTCAAACATGGGATTTGGAATGTTAGGTCAAAATGACCCAATCTACCTGTTTTTGGAACCAAAAACCAAGTTGCCTAAAGCATAGCATTTTAAAATATCTTGGGTATATTAACGAATCCAAACCATGTTGTCATGAAAATATACTAAAGTTTTATTATGGGTTGTCGAAAAAGTAATTAGATACCGTTTTGCCTTTAAAAATTACAATAACAACAAGGAGTAGGCAATGTCTAAAAATCATTTACTACAAGACCCTTTCCTAAATGAATTGCGCAAAGAAAAAGTACCTGTTTCAGTGTTTTTGGTCAATGGTATTAAATTGCATGGGGTGATAGATTCTTTTGATCAATACGTGGTGATGTTAAAGAATTCCATTACCCAAATGGTTTATAAGCATGCGATTTCAACCGTTGTTCCATCTCGAATGATCAAGATCCCGTCAGAAGATACCTCTGGTGAGGACGAAGGAACTGTGGCAGACTAAGGACTTTCTATTTTGAGATTTAAGTAGTGTTTGAACGTCCACAAAGTGGTGAGCGAGCTGTTTTAGTACAGTTAGCTCTCCCTGGAATTGATTCTGAAAAAGCATTGGCAGAATTTGAAGAGTTAGCGCTCTCAGCGAAAGCTGAGGTCTTAGATTGTGTATTAGGAGCTCGTGCTACACCTGATGCCAAATATTATGTCGGGAAAGGGAAGGCTGAAGAAATTGCAAATCTGGTTAAAACGCTGGATGCGGAATTGGTTTTAGTTAATCATGAACTATCTCCATCTCAGGAACGAAATCTAGAAAAATTATTGGGATGCAGGGTTGTAGACAGAAGTGGTTTAATTCTCGATATTTTTGCTCAAAGAGCCCGTACCTTCGAGGGTAAGCTTCAGGTCGAGCTCGCCCAATTGCAGCATTTATCAACAAGGCTTATTCGTGGCTGGACACATTTGGAAAGACAAAAAGGAGGAATTGGGCTACGAGGACCTGGGGAAACTCAATTGGAAACTGACCGGCGTTTATTAAGAGAGCGCATTCGATACATCAATAAACGCTTGGAGAAAGTACGTTGCAGTCGTGATCAAAATAGGCAAGCCAGACGAAAAGCTGCAATGCCCACTGTTTCTTTGGTTGGATATACCAATGCAGGGAAATCTACTTTATTTAATGCTTTGACAGGGGAAAATACTTACGTAGCAGATCAATTGTTTGCAACACTGGATCCAACCATGCGTAAACTTGATTTACCAGGCTCTTCTTCTGTCATCGTAACTGATACTGTAGGATTTATTCGGGACCTTCCTCATCATTTAGTAGAAGCATTTCGTGCGACTTTGGAAGAAACCCAGCAGGCTGATTTGTTATTACATGTGATTGATATCTCTGATCCAAATTGGCGAGAAACAGTCTTTGAAGTGCAAAAAGTATTAGATGAATTGGAAGTTAATAATATCCCCGTGATACAGGTATTTAATAAAATTGATTTGCAGGAGAGCTGGGAACCCAAAATTGATTATACTGAAGAGTCTTGTAAAGTATGGTTATCTGCAGCGACAGGTGCCGGTTTAGACCTTTTAAAAGAAGCGATAGCCACTCAATTGCATGGAAAGATCCTTATTGAAGATATTGTCATTAAATCCAGCCAGGCGAAGCTACGTGCTCAATTGTATGAATTAGGGGCAGTATTAAATGAGGCAATTACCGAGGATGGTGATTGGTTAATGAAGATCAGGATTACAGGGGAACAAAAACGGCGTTTGTTTCCATGAATAATGATTAGATCGGTTTAAGAGACTTTCGGAGAGAGTTATATTGAAAGTTGGGCTTACGCTCAGCGCCAATCTGCGCCTAGGAAAAATTTGGTTATTTAAGTGTTTTTATTGCTCATGATGGTTTGCTCCAATGCCTTAGCCGTTTGTCCCCCATATAATTTTTTAACTAATTGGCCTTTTGGATTAAAAACAAAAGTTACAGGCACTCCGGTAATATCTCCCAATTGCAAATCGCGAGCTGGATCGCGTATCAGATTAGGATAGTTGATATTCAATTTCTTAATTAGTAATTTTTGTTCTAGTAAAGGAAGGGCGTCATAGTTTACTGCATACAAGGCTACTGAATCATTTTTATGGTTGTTGTAAAAACGATTTAACTCGGGGATTTCATCAACACAGGTTTCACACCAGCTTGCCCAGTAGTTGATAAAAACCCACTTTCCTTTAAGAGATGAGAAGGGGATGCTGCGGCCATGGGTATCTTTTAATAGAGCTTCGGCATTAGCAGTAAAGGCGAAGATAGTTGAAATTAGTACGAATAGGACAGTACCTATTATTCGGTTCATAGTCACCTCTTAAAAATTATCGCAATGATGTAGATTATATAAGGAACGCCAGAGTACCGGGGTGTTGGTCTGAATCTTCTACACATCTCTGGAAACCCAGACCAGCTCTGCTCTGTTTGTCAGTGGGATCCAGAGCACTTCGCTAAAATACTGGACCCCGCTGACAAGCAGCGGGGTGTAGGCAGAGATGTGATCAAGAGACAGGGCGTTGTCCGGTATCCGTAAGTTCTTTGGGCGCTGCTAGTAAATCGCAGCACATCAAATCGTCAACATATACTAGTTTATCAGGAAATAGTCAGACTCCCAAATTCATTTAAATTTTCTATTCTCTCTTCTTGAGTAGAAGAATTTTGATGGAAGCGCAATATACTGTGCCTTTTTAGACCATCTAAAACATCTAGCTGATCTTTATTAGTGCGCCAATCCGCATTGGTTCTCCAATCGAATACGGTAGGTTCCTCTTCTGGGATGCATGTAGGTGTTGGGATAGGGGCACGTTGAGGATTTCTCTTTCTTTCATCGGCTATGATTTCAGCCAATTTTTCATTAGTTACAGGAACGATAGTACCGTTATAAATATAGGGGAAAAGTCGTAATTTCGTAACTAATCGAAAGGCTGCCCATTTGCTGGTTAGTTCTTTATAATCATGTTTTTCAGGATCATTTCTTAGTGCTTCATATTCTGTCGGAGAGAGTATCTTAATTTTACTAAGATTTTTACGGTAAAATACTTTTCCTTTGCTTAAAACCAGTAAGGGTTGATGTTGTCTGGAATTAAAATCCACATCAGGCATATAAATCAAACCACCAAAATTTTGAGGTTCAGGAATTTCTCTTCCTGCTAATACTTGATCAATGTCTTTTAAGGAGGCTGTCATACCATTTAAACAGGCTAAACGATTAAATTGGTTAAGGCAGGTGTCGAATTTTCCATCCCCACGAGCCCGGTAGGTGCTTCTGTGACATTGGGAACTGGGTCATAAGGCCTAACGGTATAAACTCCAACCCGATTCACTTCATCATGAATATTATTAGCCAAGATATTCCCCCACATACCAAAGCGGTCCTTTAGTACGACTCGTAAATCACCAATCATGGACATGTGGCCGGTGGCAAAATGATCAGAATAATAATGAAAGATAAACAATTCTACAGAGTAAGCCTGAGCATGATAGCGATGTGCTAAGTCAATTAAGTTCTCACGAGAAAGAGGGATATTCTTGTTTTGTAGAGAAAGTCTTACAGAAAGCAAATCGGGATTACTCGATTGATAATTACTATCTTCTGCTAATTTTTTTAATTCGTAGCATAAATGGGCATAGCGCAAAGCGATAGCGTGCCCCAAAACATAAACACGTATGGACCATGGTGTAAAATGAGTTTGATTACGAACAAGCATTTCTCCATAGTTTTTAACCCGTAAATAAAGCATTAATTGTTGAGCATAAGAATTTAGAGTAGGAAAAAAGGGTATATAAGTCGCTTTGTTGATGGAGTAAATCCGATCTATTTCTTTTCGAGTGACATCAGGAGCGGCCAAATTATTATAAGCAGTAATTAAGGCGGCTTCTTCTTTGGGCTCTATGGATTTATTAATGAGATATTTTCCTAATTCAGTAGGAGAATTAAATCGTTCGCATTTGGGAAGATCCAAATTCATGGTCCAGTCGGCTTGCGTAAAATAATCACCTGCCATGGCAATAATTTCACCGGCAGACATCTCCAGTTCCATTGGTTCTGGCATGTTATTTTTACCGAATCGTTGAAGTCGTAAATGAAGTGCTCCAAACTCATCAACTCTTAAATAAGGATTACCTTCAATATTATCCATTAGTAATCCATTTCCTAACTCGGTGTGTTCTAATGTATCCATAACTGCTCCTATCCGTAGAGTCTATTTTCATCATATCCTTGATAAAGAGACGTGCCAAGAGAGATTATGAAACTAGATTATTTTAGGCTATCTTAAATGTATTAGTAATTAAAGATGAGTAGTGAGCATGAAAGTAGTCACTGTAGAACAGTTAATTAGGGGGACTCTAATACGTGAAGGCGGGGGCGTAAAATTACATCGGTATATTGGTGCTGGGAAGACCAATGATTTTGAGCCAATACTTCTTTTTGATTATTTTAACAGTACAGACCCTCTCGATTATATTGCTGGATTTCCCCCGCATCCCCACCGTGGGTTTGAAACAATTACTTATTTGTTGCATGGAAGCATTACTCATGAAGATACTCAGGGTAATAAAGGAGTTATTAATGCTGGAGATGTGCAGTGGATGACTGCTGGCAGAGGAATCATTCATTCTGAAATGCCTTTTTCTTTAACGGGTCGTTTGCAAGGTTTGCAATTGTGGTTAAACCTACCCGCCTCAGAAAAAATGCGAGAGCCTCGTTACCAGGAAAAGTTATCTGATCAATTGCCTATAGAAGTACATGAGTCTGGCGTTGTAATTAAAGTAATTGCCGGTATAACTAATCGAGGGTTAAGCTCGCCAATTACCGAGATTGCAACTCAACCCTTATTTTTAGACATAACGCTTCCAAAGGCGGTAGCTGTTCGACAGAGTATTCCTAAAGATTATCAAGCGATTTTTTTCGTGATGAAAGGTGTGGTGAAGATAGAGGGACATCAAATTGATGAAGGAGTTATGGCCAGCTTAACACCTGGTGAAATGATACAAATCGAAGGCAAAGAAAAAAGCCATTGTCTGCTAATTGCAGCTGCGAAGCTTCATGAACCTATTGCTCGGTATGGACCTTTTGTAATGAATACCCAGGAAGAAATTATGCAGGCAATACAGGATTTTCGGTCTGGGCATTTTTAGAGAAAGATAATGTCTGTTTATTATCCATCAGACTTTTTTCTTTTGGATAATAAATAGATTTATTCTTTATAAATTCATAGGCTTATATCTTAATTACTTAAGAGAACATTTGTACAATTAAAGCTAAAAAGGAGATTTTATGGATGTGGGAGCGGAACCCAAATCACGTGGTAACAACCCGTATGCCAATCGTTTTGATACTTTGCCACCTAAAGATAAAAATCGTTTTCCTAGGGTTGCTTATGTGTTGCAAGGAGGCGGTTCGCTTGGGGCTTATCAATTTGGCGTAGTAAAAGGACTTTTGGAAGCTGGATATGAACCGGATTGGATTGCTGCCACCTCTATTGGGGCTATACAAGCTGCTATTCTCGTCGGAAATCCACCGGAAAAGCGTATTGCTAAACTTGAGCAATTTTGGGATGAAATTGCGCCAAGTAATTATTTTGATTTTTTAGGAGAAATGGATCTTACACTTGGTTTTTATAATAGGTTAAGTGCTTATTTCGCTTTATTATTTGGTCAGCCTGGCTTTTTTTTTCCAAAATGGTGTACAGGGACTATTCCTCTATGGGGTGATCCAACTATTCTTAGCTATTATGATACCGCTCCTCTACGTAACACATTGCTTAATCTTATTGATTTCGAATTGTTAAATTCTTGCCCTATTCGTTTAAGCTTAGGTTCAGTTCAAATCAATAGTGGTCATTTAATTTATTTTAATAATATTAATTATCGCATTGAAGTGGATCATATTATGGCCAGTGCTGCTTTGCCTCCAGGATTCCCTGCAGTGAATATCGATGGTGAATTGTATTGGGATGGCGGTGTTCATTCGAATACACCGCTAGAGGTTATTTTAGAAGCGATACCTCCGGAAAATACCTTATGTTTTCTTATTGATTGTTTTGGAGGGCGCTCGTTTATTCCAAATAACATGAACGAAATCGAGGAGAGAAGAAAAGATATTTCATATGGCACTCATGCTCAACGTACTATTTATAATTATTTGCAAAGACAAAAGATGCGAAATGCGATGATGGAATTGAGCCATATTTTAACAGATGAGCAAAAGAAGGCGAGTGCTCATTTATTAGATATTGGAACTCCTCATCATTGTACCTTAGTTCATTTGGCTTGCAGTTCCAGATTAGTAAAAGCGGCCTCAAAAGACTACAATTTTGGCCAAGTAATAATCAGAAAACGTATGGAATCGGGGTATTCAGATGCCCAGGCTGTCTTGGCAGAAGAAGCCCAATGGGGTTATTTACCAGCAGATGGGAAAAGTCGATTATATGAATCGCCTAATAACCTTACTAGGCTGTTCCGAAAATGGAAAAAAGAAACATTTTAGCTTTTTCTAGGTTTAATGACGAAACATGTTGAATTTATTTCGCTAGCCCTAGGGCGTGTTTACGATTCATCCCTGCCGCCTACTCACCTAAGTTACGGCACGTAGGCGGTAAGGATGAATATAGACACGCCAAATTAGATAAAGGATATGAGTACTTAACAGACTCGAAGGGGGTTGTGAGATTATCAAGAATTTGTTGGCAGATATCATGCTAATCAGAGTTCCAGTACAAATTAAGACCTAACCTGAATGAGCAATAACTAGGGATATCGCTAAAAAAACGCAACAATTGAAAAAAAATATTGCATGATGGTTAATTTTGTGACATTATTTGCGGCATTGTGTCTTTTTGGGTATGTTGTATGTCAAGAAAAATTGTATTTTTTGCTTTATCAGTAATTTCTTCAAGCATTTTTGCCGCTAATGCAGTGGATTTATATCAAGCGCCTTTAAGTAGTTTAAATAAATATCCTATGTTACAAAGATCAAAAAACACAATTCTTGCGAGGAGTGCTTCTGCGGTTACTAATAACTCATTACAACAAGTGAATCAAACAAAAGAAGATAATCAATTAATTACTCGTTATCAACAATTGTATCAGGGGATTCCTGTTGTTGGTGCCCAAGTTATGATTACTAAAGGGGCTACCACCCAAGATATCGTTTTAAATGCTAATGCAGTAGTCAATGGACATTTATTAGAAAATATACAAATTAATACAAAGCCTGCTATTAATGCTCAACAAGCCATGGAATATGCAAAAAAATCCTATTTTCAAACCAATTCACAGTCTAGCACTCATCAAGAAACAACTGAATTACAAATTAGACCTGACCAAAATAATGAACTAAAATTGGTATATTTGGTGTCATTTAAAAGCACTCAGGAGTATGGTAAGCCAACTTGGCCTTTTTTTGTTATTGATGCTCAAACAGGAGCATTAATTAAGCAATGGAATAACATAAAAACTTATCTGGACACAGGCCCAGGTGGTAATGAAAAAGTTCATGAATATTGGTATGGTAAGGATGGCTTCCTTCTTTGGATGTGACTCAAAGTGGAAATCAATGTGTCATGGATAATGCGAAAGTTAAATTGGTCAATCTTAACTCCGAATGGGATTGGGACAACCAGATAAGTACGCCCTATCAATACACTTGCAATAATAATGTAGAGGAAAACATTAATGGAGGATTTTCTCCAAGCAATGATGCTTATTATTTTGGGCATGTTATTGTAGATATGTATAAAGACTGGTATGGATTAAATGCGCTACAACACTCCAATGGTGCACCAATGAAGTTGGTTATGAGAGTGCATTTTGGACAAAACTATGATAATGCCTTTTGGGATGGGCAAGCGATGTCATTTGGAGATGGAATGGATTTTTATCCCCTGGTTTCTTTGGATGTGGCTGGCCATGAAGTAACACATGGCTTTACAGAGCAACATTCTGGTCTTGAATATCATGATCAATCAGGTGCTCTCAATGAATCTCTCTCTGATATGGCGGGACAAGCGTCACGGGCATATCTTTTGGAAAAGAATCCACAGTTATATAACAAAGCTTACTTGCAACCTAATGAAGTGACATGGGGTATTGGTGAAACAATTGTTCGTGATTCTTTTGGTAAAGCATTGCGATTTATGGATTATCCTTCCTCTGACGGAAGTTCTGCTGATTGTTTGGATAAAAGCCTTGCCCAAAGCCATGGAAGTTATTGTGCAATTAGTTATGATGAAGTAGTCGCTTATGCGAACGCACAAATCCAGCTTCCTCAAGAGCGTCAAAGTTTTATTGTGCATACAGCGAGCGGTATATTTAATAAAGCATTTTACTTAATGTCCCAAAATATGGGGATTAAAAAGGCTTATCATATGATGGTCGTCGCTAATACCAAATACTGGACACCTACAACAAATTTTAAAAATGGAGCTTGCGGCGTGGTTTATGCGGCTAGGGATTTGAATTTGGACGTTGAAACAGTTAAATCTGCTTTTGGACAAGTTGGTGTTGATACTAAGGGATGTGCTGTTTAATTTTGATCGGACGTAAGAATCGAATTTGCGGCTACGATTCTTACGTTCAGTATGGGGTAGTGGAAAAGAAAACTAAAGAATCTCACACCAACTTGTGAATTCTAATGGTGCATTAAGAGTTATTTTTGCTCTCGGTGTTGTTTGCTGGGCAGAAAAATTGGTATATAATCAATCCACATTTGTTATTTGGATTTCTTAGGGATAGAAGTCTATTTATTAACTCTGATTTTAAATCATTAGTGTTAGGAACAGAATGGCATTTTTTTTAATTACGCTTGTCATATTAATATTGAGTTTATTCTGTGTAGCCGTAATGGTTTTAAAATTCATTCAGCAACCTTCCTTGCCTTTAACAATTGGCCAGTATATTAAATTAACCTTTAGTGGAATTATCGCTTTTATCGCAGATACCTTGGGGGTTGGTAGTTTTGCAGTTAATGTCGCATTAGCGAAATTATTAGGTACTTTTCGTGACGATGAACTGCCTGCAGTGAATAATGGAGCTCAAGTGATTCCCGGTACCATAGAATCTCTATTTTTTATCAATATGATAGATGTCGATTTAACTACGTTGCTCACTTTAGTTGCGGGTACCTGTATTGGTGGATTAATTGGTGGCTTCGTTGTCAGTCAGCTAAGTAAACAAGCTATACGATTGGCCATGATGTGTTCTTTTGCAATAATTATCATCCTTTTAATATCCCATCAACTTCGTATATTGCCAGTTGGTGGTGATTTAACAGAACTAAATTCTTGGAAATTAGTGATTGGCTTTTGCGCTATGGTGATTTGCGGCGCGCTTACTTCTGTCGGAGTAGGATTGTTTGTTATGGTTCAGGGGGTTTTATTTTTAATGAATGTATCCCCTGTGGTTGCTTTTCCCATTATGACAACGGCTGGTGCTATGCAGCAGCCCCTTACCACATTGGTATTTTTGCAGAAAAATAAAATTCCTTTGAAAAAAACACTCATTCTAAGTCTTTCAGGATGTCTGGGTGTCATGATTACCATTCCCATTTTTACAAAATTGACTATCACTTGGCTGCATTTTTTATTGTTATTTATTATGATCTATAATTTGCTAGCAATAGGTCATGCTTATTTTCGATCAAGGCCCACCAAACAATATCTACAATCTCCTATTAAGCTCGCAGCAGCAGAATGAATTAATACACCGGTATTAGATTTTCTATAGTATAATTGATGTTATTTTAAAGAATATAGCACGCTATGGATGAACAAATCAGTAAATCACAGAAAAAAAGAGAAGCTCTTTATCTACAAAATATAGGAGTAAAACTTATTGAACTTAGTGCATCTAAGCTCGATGCCTTGCCTCTTACTGATAATTTGCGCAAAGCAATTATTGATGCCAAGTCAATAAAAAGTCATGGAGCCAAAAGAAGGCAGGCGCAGCTGATAGGCAAGCTGATGCGCTCTGCTGATTCTGAAGCCATTCTTTCTGCTTATGAAAAAATTCTTGCAGAAGATAGTGCAATAACAGCCGCTTTTCATGAGGCAGAGCTATGGCGTGATAAATTATTAGTAGGTGGAAGAGAGGCTTTGACAGAATTTATTAATATCTATCAGCCAGAAGATGTTCAACAGTTGAGACAGTTGATTAAAAAAGCTTTGGATGATCAGGCAAAAGAAAAAAACACAGGTGCTGCTAAAACTCTATTCCGCTATTTAAGGTCCTCAATAAAATGAATTATTCACTATTCGTCAGTTGCTCAAAAGGGTTGGAGTATTTGTTGGAAGAAGAGCTCAAAGGTTTGGGGCTTCATGTTACTCGCGTGAGCCCACAAGGAGTTTATGGTGAAGCTGGCTTACCTGTAATTTATCAATTATGTTTATGGTCTAGACTTGCCAGCAGAATTCAACTGGTGTTATTTAGCGGCCATGCTGCAAAAGAACATGAAGTTCATCAGTTATGTACTCAATTTCATTGGCAGACCGTTTTTACCCATGATAAAACCATTGCGATTGAATTTCACGGCGCTTCGGAGCAAATTCGCAATACTATGTTTGGTGCTCAAATAGTCAAAGACGGTATCGTTGATCATTTTCGGCGATTAAATGGCTCAAGACCCTCAGTTAATAAAGAAAAGCCCCAAATACTAATCCATGCTTATTTAAAAGATGATATTCTAACGGTGAGTTTTGACCTGATTGGGTATAGTTTGCACCAAAGGGGCTATCGAAAAAAGGCTGGAGCAGCTCCTATAAAAGAAAATATTGCAGCAGCAATGTTATTAAGAGCCAAGTGGCCTGAGTTGGCAGCACATGGATACAGTTTACATGATCCTTTTTGTGGTTCAGGAACAGTCGTGATAGAGGCTGCTATGATGGCAGCCCACATTGCTCCAGGTTTACTGAGGCAAGATCAATCTTTGCAATACTGGGCTCAGCACCAGAACTCTTTATGGGAAAAATTGCGAATTCAAGCCTTAAAGCAAGTCAAACCCCTGTCAGTTAAATTATTAGGAACAGATACAGATAGTAAAGTGATTGCTATTGCTCGCTCTAATGCTGAAAGAGCGGGAGTATTGCCTTTGGTAGAATTTAAAACGTTACCATTAAAGGACAGTAGACCTGGGATAAAAAAAGGATTAGTAATTTGTAATCCACCTTATGGTGAACGATTGGGAGATGTGACTCAGCTTGTGCCGATTTATCAACAACTAGGTAGCGTTTTACATAATTATTATCAAGGTTGGCAGGCTGCTATCTTAACTTCTAGTTCAGTGTTAGCTAAAGCAATAGGATTGCGTGCAGATAAACAATACACCTTATACAATGGTCCATTGGAGTGTAAATTGTATTGTATAGCTATTTCTGCAGCCAATAAATTAAAAGGTACTTCTGGCACTCCTTTGTCTGCTAATGCTCAAATGTTGTTTAACAGATTAGAAAAAAATAAGAATCATTTGCAAAAATGGGCAAAAAGAAACCAGATATCATGTTATCGTATCTATGATGCTGATTTACCAGAATATGCCTATGCTATTGACATATATAACGATTTTGCTGTCTTACAAGAGTATGCAGCACCATCCAGCATTCCCGTTCACAAAGCAGAAAAGCGTAGTTTGGAAATATTGCAGGTAGTTCCCAGTGCTTTAGGGCTTGATCCTGAGAAATTAATCATTAAACAAAGAAAACAACAAAAAGGATTGGAGCAGTACCAAAAAGTAGCAAAAACAGGTCATAAATTAATAGTCACTGAAGGAAGAGCCAAATTAATTGTGAACTTGTATGATTATCTGGATACTGGCTTGTTTTTAGATCATAGACCTCTTCGCTTACGATTTGAGCAATTAGAGCCCGGAACTCGATTGTTAAACTGCTTTTGTTATACAGCTACTGCAAGTGTTCATGCTGCTTTGTCTGGGGCATTAACAACAAATGTTGATTTGTCCAAGACCTATTTACTATGGGCAGAAGATAATTTTAGATTGAATAATATTGATTTGTCTAAACATCAGTTTGTGCAGTATGACTGTAGGGAATGGATGAAAATTACCAGAGACAAATTTGATGTTATTTTTTTTAGATCCGCCCAGTTTTTTCAAATTCCAAGCGAATGGTTGATATCCTGGATATTCAAAGAGATCATGTTTCATTGGTAAATGCGGCTATGCGGTTGTTAAATCCTAATGGATATTATATTTTTCTTACAAACTTTCGA
>NZ_JNCF01000061.1 GCF_000770585.1 Legionella norrlandica
CTTCCTTTGCCTATAAATCTCATAATAAAAACTCCTATGCGCCATTCGAATAAACCGAATGATAAATTAAATCAATATGATTTAATTTAAAGCATAGCAGATAAATATTGAATTTCGAGTTTAGATTATTTTCCATCTTAAGAAATAGGTGGCAAGAAAATAGTCCTTCTATGAAAATCTATTTCTTAAAAATAAATGTATCTTCCTCTTTTATACCTCTTAAAGGATATTACAAGATGGAGGTGAATCACCATCACCGGGCTCTTTGGATTCATCTTTTGGTGTCTCTTTGGGGTTACTGCCCTCTGACGTATGAAAGCTATAAGGATTAGCCGAACTTGGTGATGTTTTCTGGAGACTCGAATTGTGAACTGCTTTTCCAAGCTTCAATCCGTCCAGATGCTCTTGAAATATCTCAAAATTATTGGTTCTATCAGTATTGATTATCGGAAATACAATGTGTTGGAAATGTTGGGATCGTTTTTCAATTTCTTCACGATATATTCTAGCGATAATTCTCGGGTCATTTTTAAAACTTCCGCATCCCCAGGCGCCTAGAATGACATCAGGCTTTCTATGAAGTATCAATGTATCCAGTTGACCACCTATGCGACGCCTCAATTCTTTAGTATATTCTGTTAAAAATTCCTTATTTTTCCAATCAATTTGCTTACCAGTAAGTTCAGGGGCAGCAGATCTCAATTCATAAAAAGGGAATATTTTGTCTTTTGGAAGAAAAGAAAAACTCATTGCACTGTCAGCAATTAAATTGTCCTTCAGTCCTATACCTTCCATGTCTTGAGGAACTAATACTTCAGGTCCACGAAAGCAGATTTGTTGTTGGTCATTGAAAAAGACTTTAAAAGCTTCTGGAAAGTCTTCTCCTTGTTGCTTACTTAATATTCCCAGTTCTTCAGTATTCATCTTTTCCTGGGCTTCCAACAGTTTCCTGGTCTTAGGATCATAACGAAAACAATTTTGTGCTTCATCGAAGTAAATGCCTTTGGAGAGCAATGAAAGGGCACATGAAGTACGATGCCACATATTTTCTTCTTGAGCTCTTCCTCCCTCTAAAACGGCACCACCAGGAAAATCAGGGTTTGCCATATTGAGAACAGGGTAGGCTTTCCCATGCTTTTTAGTCGCTTCCAAAGTAGCATCACCCCAGTCTCGATTCACTACTTCTACTTTTTGAGGAGCTGCAATTTTTTCCTTTTCCCATAATTTTAAATTATTAGAGGCATGGAAGCTTAACTCTTCAAGCTTTTCAGGATCTGTGATGTAGTCTAATGTTTTACCCATACTTGTGTAACGCCAACGGTTACCAGACAGTGATCCAGATATGATCCCAGGTTTCATTGATTTATAAGCTTCTATAATTTTTGAAGGATTGGATGTTTTGGCAAATTGACACAATTTTAGTAAAGCTTTCATAAGCAGCTTCCTTAATTCCTTAGGTTGCCTCGCCAGGTTTTTAGAGACATCTAAATCCTGTAATTTGATGGCATAATCTTTCCATTAAGATCTATTTTATACCAGCCTCTTATGATTGGCTAGCAAAACTTGTGTTTGTACTTTATATACTAACCTTCTTGTTCTGTTTGTATCTTTTTGAGAATGAAATATACTGCGCTTATATGCGTACCATAGTTTCTCCTTTAAATAAAAATTAAGTTTGTAAGAACATGCTATTCTATAATAGATAATCATCTATTGAGATGGATTTATTACTAGTGAGTGAATTTAAGGAAAAATTTATGTTCAGAATAGCCGTGATAGTAGGAAGTCTTCGTGAAGAATCGTTTAACCGTAAGCTAACATTGGCTTTAGATAGGCTCAAACACCCGACACTCCAACTTTCCCAGATTAAAATTGACGATATCCCTCTTTATAATCAAGATCTTGATGATAATCTGCCAAAATCAGTTATCCGACTAAAAAAAGAGATTGCTGACGCAGATGCCGTTTTATTTGTGACGCCAGAATATAACAGATCTATTCCAGGTGTGTTGAAGAATATTATAGATTGGGGAACAAGGCCCTATGGAGAAAATGTATGGGCAGGAAAGCTAATGGCTGCTATTGGAACAAGTCCAGGAGCTATTGGAACCGCAGTAGCTCAATCGCATTTGCGGAGCATTATGGTGGCGATAGATGGAATTTATATTGGGCAGCCGGAAATTTATCTTGTTTATAAAGATGGACTCATTGATAGCAATTTTTCCATTACTGTAGAGTCCACTCGAAATTTATTACAAGGGTTTCTTGATCGGTTTGCTAAAGAAGTGGAGAAGTATAGGTCTGCTTAACTGAATAGAATAGGCTCAAGAATAATGATTGGTTACTATACGATCAGCGTAAAATGTTCATAAAAAATGAGTCAATTATGAAAAAAAGTAATAGTGGACGCACCTCTAGTATTCTTTTGGGGATTGCGAATCATAAGGAATTGAAAGGAGAGATAACATTCCAGCGCATTTTGCAAGCACTTGGAGAACGTGTTTTTGGTATTGCATTGATTTTTTTTGCTTTACCGATTGCGTTGCCTTTTTCTTTTATTCCTGGGGTTTCTTTTGTTTTTAGCGTTCCTATATTACTTTTTGCTTGCCAAATGATCTTTGCTCGGAAAACTTTATGGTTACCCCCAATCATTGCAAAACGCACTATTCATCATAAAAGTATTTCTAAAATTGTTCATAGTTTTGTACCGTATTTAATTAGAGTTGAATATTTTTTGAAACCGCGATGGACGTTCATGACCAATCGGCCAATGGAAATAATCACAGGAAGTGTCATTTTTTGTTTAGCTATGTTTCTGATGCTGCCTATTCCGTTCAGTAATTTTATTTTTGCAATAGTGATTATTATTTTTGGCTTGGGATTAATAGAAAAAGATGGATTTCTCATAGTGTTAGGACACTTGGTGACTGTTATTTATATGAGTTTTATTTATCTTATTATCATGGCAGCAATAAAACGCCTAATGACTTAAGATGCCATCGGATTACCATAATTTTTGTAACCAACGAACGAGAGATCGTGTTTTGCTAGAAAATAGCTTAGGTGCATAAAATTCGCCGGCAACCCGTTTGCTGATTTCACTTAAGGTTGGATAGGGAGCAATAGTATCTGTAAAACTTCGTAATGTTTTTTGCTCACGAATAGCCATGACCCAAGGTAAAATGAGCTCTCCGGCGTGAGGTCCCACAATGGTTACTCCTAGAATTTTTGCTTTTTTATTGGTGATGATTTTGATTTTCCCCCTAAGAGTTCCCTCAGTTTGAGCGCGATCATTATCTACAAAAGGCCATTCGGTCACTTGAAAGTCAGGGCGTTTTAAAATTTCACTGGCAAGCATACCGACATGAGCTAACTCAGGTTCTGTATAGGTGACCCAGGGAATAGCGTGATAATTAATTTTGGCAGGAATTTTAAACACAATATTGCGTAAAGCGATGCCAGCTTGATAACTGGCCATATGAGTAAATTGATAAGGTCCTGTGACATCTCCAATGGCGTATATATATTTATTGCTGGTTTGTAGACGATTATTTACCTCAATACCTTGAGAAGTGTATTGAACTCCTGCTTTTTCCAGATCAAGATTGCCAATATTGGCACGTCGACCTGTCGCAATGAGTAAATGACTACCGCTAACAGTCCATTGTTTGCTTTGGGCTTCAAAGGATACTGTAATGCTTGCATCCGCATTAGATTCTATTTGTTGAACTTTGGTTTGTTCGTGGATGGCAATAGCCATCATTTCAAATTGGTGGCGTATTATTTGTACACAATCTTTATCATCTTTGGGAAGGATATTTAATCCTTCTAAAATAGTAACTTGTGAACCTAACATGGCGAATGCTTGAGCAAGCTCGCAACCAATCGGGCCACCACCGATCACAATTAAGTGTTTGGGCTGCTCTTTTAAATCAAAAATGGTTTCATTAGTAAGATAAGGTACTGAGTCCAGGCCAGGAATAGGAGGAATAAAAGGTGAGGAACCCGTTGCAACTGCGAAACGTTTGGCTTGAATAATTACATCACCAGCTTGTAAGGAGTTAGGATCTAAGAATTTTCCAGTTTTTTGAATAACATGCACTCCTAATGACTTAAAACGCTGGACTGAATCATGTTCAGAAATATTATCTATGACTTGATGTACGTGTTGCATTACTTGCTGAAAATCAATTTTCAAGTCTTTGGCTTGTAATCCTAAATGAGTTGAGTGTTTTGCATTGTAAAAAGCTTTAGCAGCAGCCAATAGTGACTTGGATGGGACACAACCATAATTTAAACAATCACCGCCCATTTTGCCTGATTCAATCAAAATAACTTTAAGACCTAATTGTGAGCTACCAGCAGCTAGGCTCAAGCCAGCTGATCCACCACCAATAATGGCTAAGTCACATTTTATTGTCTTGTTTATAGCAGGTTCACTTTTTCGCTTAGGGTGATTACGAGTTAAGAGTCGATAGAATACAGGCATCAAGGAGAGAGTAGCCAGTGCCAATAATGGGATTAATATTTGCGGCTCAAGGATAACTCCAAGATTGGGGGTTTGATTAGCAGCAAAAATTTGACTTAAACTATTGCCTATCATCACATAAACGATTGTCACTGGAATAATTCCAAGGAATGTCGCCGTAATAAATGTTTTTGCCGGAACATTTAAAAGGGCAGGCACAATATTAACTACCCAAAAGGGAAATAAAGGAATTAAGCGTAAGGTAATTAAATAGGAAAAAGCGTTGTCTTGAAATCCTCGACGCATGCGTTCTATCCACCCTGATGCCCATTGAGCTAACCATTCCCCAAGCGTGGTGCTTACTGCAAAAAAAAGTATAGTTGCTCCAAGTGTGGCGCTAATGATTACAAATATAACGCCCCAGAATACTCCAAATAAAAAGCCTCCAGTTAAAGTAAGAAACGTTGCTCCTGGAATAGAGATAGCAACAGCAAGTGTATAACAAATAACAAAAATCGATGCGGTCAGGAAGTAATGGTTCTGAGTCCATGAAATGAGCAAAGTACGATTTTCTCGTATGGTATTAAAAGTTAAATATCTATCAAGGCGTAAACTGAAGAAAAGGATCAATAATCCGATTAATATAACCAAAGGCAGCCAGCGGTGGATGGTTGTTATTTTAGTCATTTAATGTGATCCCTTCAGTATTATCAATAAGAAAATATACAGTATTTTATTGAATTTCGCTTCACCAGAAGTTTATGCGAAGTATTAATAGATCCGTTCCCTAAATTATTCAGATAATTCGAGGATTTCATTTAATAGTTTGATTCGATCTTGAATCAAGAAGACTTGCCAGCTTTCAGAACTAATTTGTGGACATTTTACTCGGCCAAGCTGAACCCAGGCATCTCTGTATTTAATCCAAGCTATTTCCGTTTTCTTAATACCTTCCTTGGTGATGGTAGTATATTGAAAGGAGGGAACAGACATTACTTTTTTATAAATATTATTCAGTTGAATATCAGATTTTTGATATTGTTTTGTAGTCGCATGTGGAATAGCACATTGATTTGTTTTTTGTATTAATTCAAAGATATGCTGATTGAGCCTTAATTGTGCATTAATAGCAAAGGCGCCTCTAGCGGTACCTGATAAATCAATTTCATACATAGAATGATCATGGATATAAGCAGCACCAGTTTTTATAACTTGTTGATACAAAATTTGTTCTTGAGGAGTCCATTTACTTATTAAAGCATTAATTTTTTTATTTCGTTTAGCATCTTCTAAACGTTGATCAATTGAAGAACACCATCCCATCATGTACCCACTGGTAATGTCATCGCAAATATCGAAAGAGGATTGCTTATTACTCTTTTTTATCTGAGCAAGGTGAGCAATTCGACCATCCATTTCTGCGGGAGCTGCATCCTCCATCATACAAGCAAAGTGTATTGCAAGATCTGGATCAAAGGGTACGCCTCGTCCATTGGCATAAATCATTACCAAGACACTATAATCTTTATTCATTAAGGCGCATTGAAAAGCTTTAGTATAATTGGGAGCGGCACTAAAGCCATAATAGAGATCAAGCGAATCACAATTTTTAAGAGAGGCTCTGCTGGTTTCAGCAAGCTGATTTTGGTTTGGCACGGATAAGTTTGCTACTGATTGACATAGGTCTTTGGTTTGAGATGAATAATTCTCTAAATTATTAAAATGACCTTCTTTATTTCCTTCTGCATGAAGTGTCCTGATACTTGTTGTAAACAAGCCAAAGAGCAGAATAAGGATACCAGTTTTCCACATTTTTTAATAAACCTCTCTTTTATTGTATGGCAGAGTTATGCCCGGGTTTGATTTGGGTTTACAGGTAGCATATGAACAGGATAACTTATCTTTGGTAGAATATAGCACCGGAACTTTAATTGAGAAAGAGAAAACAATTTTATTACTGTAACACTTTCTTATATTAAACGAATCAATTGCTCCTGATGATTCATTGTTTGTACTTGGTTTTTAGGACCCCAAAATGTTATCCCCCAACTAACCTTAATGGGTAGTTGTCGTACTTGTGAGGTGGTACTAAGATGGTTTCTTGAGCACTGACATAGGGCTTATCGATTCATGAAAAAAGCAAATTGGTGCAAACTGAGTTAATAGCTTTATTATGCTTAGCATGGCTCTCTTGAAATAAAATAATGTTCTACATTACCATGGAATATTACTTTTACATAACCCAGGGAAATGGATATGAGAGATAAATATGGAAATGATGCGGAAACGATTATCAATAACCCTTCTGATATTCCAAAAGGGATAGTTGAAAAGAGAAAAGCCGAATTACTTTTGGCAAAATTGAATGAGTCAGAAAACAATAGGGAGACTCAGGAAATAAAATTAGAGACAACTCATTCTGCACTAACTCATCCCACCCTTGATAGGCCAAAGATTAACCATAGACTTCCTTCTTTCTTTAATTATAGAATTCCAGTAGATATTCTTGTTTCTCTTTCCAAAGATGAGAATAAAGCAGAGGATAATCCAGATCAACAATCTCCTAGAGATGGATCCTGTGGGCAAGTTGCTGGATGTTGAGATGACCGTGGTAGGTGTATCTATTTAAATGATTCAGTACTCTAGATACGAAGGCATTTAATTAATTTATAGCCTCCCATGTTTACGCATTTTTAAGTGCTTATGTTACTATTTTGTTCAAATATTTTGCATGAAGAATATTTAAAACAAATCCGTATATTGGTACAAAAGCAATTAAACTAATTGTAATTTTAAAAAGCATATCTACGGCAGCTATTTCTGGCCAATGTTGATTTAAAAATGGATTAGAACAATGGTAAAAGGCTACGGTAAAAAATAATATGGTATCAATTAGATTACCCACCGTAGTGGAAAGAGATGGTGCTAACCACCAGGATGAATAATTTCTATAACTTTGAAAAACAAAGATATCAAGAAATTGACCTACTGTATAGGCAAGAAAACTGGCCAAGGCAATACGTAATGGCATAGGGTGAATTATTAGTAAGTCACTCCAATTGAAAGTGCTGTGGGTTTCCATATAGCTGGCTATGATATAGGAGATAAATAATCCAGGTAGCATACTTCTAAAAATAATTTTCCTCGCAATATCGGCACTCAATATTCTGGTAGTAATATCGGTTAGAATAAAAATTGCAGGATAAGTAATTGCACCCCAAGTAGTATGATAGCCAAATATCTCGAAGGGGTATTGTACTAATATATTGCTGATTGTGAGTAATAGAATATGGGAAATAGATAGCATAAATTAATTCGAGGTCAAACCCATTGAAAAGCCTATTTTCCCTCTAATGACAATTGTTTGTAAAGTGAGCATTATTCCCATTAAATGATAATTCTGAGATTGCGGCAATTTCCTCTGGCGGAAAATCTATAATTAGAGAAAGAGGAGTTGGGTATAAGGGGATGGGATGAGCTTAGAGCAATACCACCAAAAAAGGGATTTTGATGAAACACTAGAGCCAAAGGGAGAGGTTCAGGCTAAGAACGGTCATCTGTTTGTTATTCAAAAACATGCTGCAAGACAGCTTCATTATGATTTTCGCATTGAGCTTGATGGTGTCTTAAAAAGTTGGGCAATTCCCAAAGGGCCCTCTTTTAACCCAAGAGAGAAGCGTTTGGCAATACATGTAGAAGATCACCCTATTGAATACGGTAATTTTGAAGGCATTATTCCCAAAGGAGAATATGGTGGCGGTACAGTCATGTTATGGGATAGAGGCTACTGGAAATCTTTGGATAAAAAACCCCTTCAGGCTTATAAAAAAGGTCATTTGCGCTTTGAACTGCATGCTGAAAAGTTAAAAGGGCGATGGGACTTAATTCGATTTAAAAAAGAAGACAATGCTTGGTTCTTAATTAAGTACAAGGACGATTATGCCAATGAGACAGAGGATATCACAAAAGAAAAACCTAATAGTGTTTTAACGGAGAGATCACTTGATGACATCAAAGGAGCTTCATATGCAGTATGGACTCAAAAAGAGGGACTGAGGCTTACCAACCCAAAGGCCCCGTTTAAGCCAGCAGCATTGGATTTGCCCAAATCCAGCATGCCAAAGGAGGTGTTACCTGAGCTTGCTACGCTTGTTGAAAATCCTCCAACCGGTGAGAATTGGCTTCATGAAATTAAATTAGATGGCTATCGTATTTTGGCTTTCAAAAACGATAACAAGGTGGTTTTATTATCTCGTAATCAAAAGAATTGGACACAACAGTTTAAAAATATTGCTGAGAAGGTCAAAGCCCTTCCACTAAAGCATTGTATTTTAGATGGTGAAGTGGTTGTGCTTGATGAGAAAAATCGTTCAAGTTTGCAATTATTGCAAAATTCCATTAAATTGAATAATGATTTATCCTTAATTTATTACGTCTTTGATGTGCTGTATTATGATCAATGGAATGTTTGTGATTTGCCTCTACTGAATCGCAAAGCATTAATTGAACCATTACTTCTTTATGCTGATGTATGTATTCGTTATAGTGACCATGTGATGGGGCAAGGCAAAGAGTTTTATGAACGGGCATGTGAGTTTGCCTTGGAAGGAATTATTTCCAAAAGAATAGATAGCATTTATATTCATCAGCGAAGCAAATCATGGCTAAAGATAAAATGCCTCCATCAACAAGAATTTATCATTGGGGGATTCTCAAAACCACGGGGGTCTCGTGTTTACTTTAGCTCTTTATTTTTAGGTTTTTATGATAATACTGGGTCGTTAGTTTTTTGTGGCAAAGTTGGACGGATTTACTAAAACTTCGTTTGAATATCTTTATAAAAAACTGAAAAAATTAATCATTCATAAAAATCCATTTCATTCCAATCCCCCTGAAACGAAAGACGCAATCTGGGTAGAGCCGGAACTGGTTGCTGAAATTGCTTTTAGCGAATGGACTGATAAGGGCCGATTAAGGCATCCTAGTTTTAAGGGGTTACGTGAGGATAAAAAAGCCACTGAAGTCGTTCGAGAGAGGGAAGAAGATACCAATGAGCTAGAGAAAAAATTCCCTAAACTATCTCCAAAAGTCAGTGCCCACCCATTTCCTTTATCTAATCCCAATAAAATACTGTATCCTGAGGATGAAATCACTAAAATGCAGATTTATGAGTATTATGATGATATTTGTCCCTGGATATTACCCTATATACAAAACCGTCCTCTTACTTTGGTACGGTGTCCAGATAATTATAATGAATGCTTTTATCAAAAGCATATCAACCAATCCTCATCTAAAGCACTAAAGCCTGCTCCTATTCCGAATCAAGAGGATAATATTATTGAGTATTATCATTATCTAGATGATAAAGCGGGGTTGTTAGGACTTGTGCAGATGGGGGTTTTAGAAATTCATCCTTGGGGGAGTCAGATTCATCAGCTGGAAAAGCCTGATATTATTGTTTTTGATATCGATCCAGCCTCGGAGGTGCCCTGGAAAGAAGTAATGAAAGCGGCCCTTGAGATGAAAAAATACCTTGAAGAATTGAATCTCCAATCTTTTGTCAAAACGACTGGCGGCAAAGGACTTCATGTGGTTGTTCCTATTAGTCCGCATTACGAATGGGAGATTATCAAGCAATTTACTCATCTTTTTGTACAATTTATTCAACAGCAGCGCCCAGATAATTACGTAACCAATATGTCTAAAGCCGAGCGAAAAGGTAAATTATTTCTCGATTATTTGCGTAATCAACGTAATGCCACAGCAATTGCTCCTTACTCTATTCGCGCCAAACTCCATGCGCCAGTTGCAACGCCGATAGCTTGGGAAGAGTTAACAGATAATATACAAGATACTTTCTATACCATCAAAACTTTGCCTAAGCGATTAAAAGAATTAAAAGAGGATGTTTGGGCTGATTTCTGGAAAATTGGTAATACGCAGGGACTGAGTTTTTTCTAGGTATTTAACTCGGCCTGTTTAGGAAGCTTTTTTTGATTTTAAGCTTTTTTTCAGTAATTCCATAATATCCGTTACTTTTTCAGGAGGAGAAACTTCCCTCAGTTTTTTAAATTTCTTACCTTTGGCTTTCGCTTCAATTAGCTTTTTAAGGTCATTAATATAAGTATCTTTATACTCTTCTGGCTTAAATTGACCAGTTAATTGTTCAATTAGTTGCTTTGCCATTTTTAATTCTTTTTCCTTAATTAAATCCGATTCAGGTAAGGAAAGCATTTCAGGATTACGGATATCTTCTTTATAACGGAGCTTATTTAATAACAACAAATCACCGTAAGGTTTGAGCACTGCCAAATTCTCGCGATTACGCATAACAAACTCTCCAACACCTACCATTTTTGTTTGCTTCAGAGCTTCACGAAGCAGTGCATAGGCTTTTTTCCCCTCTTTTTGGGGCTCAAGGAAATAGGGTGTATCATAAAAAATGGAATCGATTTCTTCTTCTTTTACAAATTCATTGATTTCAAAAGTACGGGTCTTTTCTGCGCTAGCCTTTTCAAAATCGGCTTTTTCAAGAATGATGTAATCACCCTCTCTGTATTCGTATCCTTTGACAATATCCTCCCAGGGTACTTCCTTACCATCGGCTCGGCAAATACGAGAATATTGTATTGGGCAAAGATCTTTTTTCCTTAACAAATCAAAATTCAAGGTATGACTTTCTGTGCCACTGTATAGTTTGACAGGTATGTTGACCAATCCAAAACTGATGGAACCAGACCATATTGCTCTCATAACATTCTCTGTGGTTTATCCCTTAATAATTAATCAGGTAGTATAACTTTTGACACTCCTTTGAAACTGACCTATATTTAAAGTGTAGACTATCGAGAGATAACGCATCTCCGTCAAGTTTACCCCAAAAGCCGCCTTTGAGTGGCTTTTGTCGTTTTATCGGGAAGCCTACTGCCCTATTTTCAAATATCAATTGGAGGTTTTTTGTTCAAATCAACCTTTAATAACTCGTTTAGTTGTTTTTTTAATATTTATTTAATATTTTCATTGTAAAATAGTCTAAATTTTGTTCTTTTAGGGGTTTTACATGTTATCTGAGCTATTTAACCAAGACTATATCAAAAGACCTATTTTAATGACAGGTACAATCAGACATTATGATAATAATAGCTCGCCACTTATAGTAAAACCTAATAAGATTAATCAATTACTTAAAGATAAAACTTGTCACAAGGAAATTCGCGGAAATAAGGTTTACAAAGCTCTTCGTTTTTTGTTAAAAACAGATGGTGAGCTTGTATTTGCTCATGAAGGGTGCCCTAATGGTATTGTTCCATCGCATTGGCAAATGACAGGAGCTACTAGAGTATTCGATGCTTCTTGTATTACCGCAGGAAATGTTTTTTTTGATGAACGCAATACCTTGCAAATTATTAATCATAAAAGCGGTGATTTCAGGCCGGCATTTGACTCATTGCAATTTGTTTTCCCTGAGTTGATTAAGGCTATTTCATTGGGCAAGACGCTTGAGATTCAGAAATTATACTCCTCTGGCGCTGTGGAAGAGACTTATAAAATAACACGTGAAGATATTCAAACATTTTATGAAGATCAACAGATTAATTGTCAACAGGAGAATACTTCAACCCCTGAAAGAAAAAATAGGTTTGCAAGCCTTCGAGATTTGGGAAAAAATTTCTTTTTTAGCCGTAAAAAGACCTCACAAAAAGATTTCAATCAAAATGAGCTTAAAAGAAAGTTTGAGGAAGACGAAAATACAAGTCAGGTATTAAAATGTTTTTGCCAAACAACAAGTCTTCCCTAAAGAAACCAAGTTTCATGAATGCGTTCACAGTAGCTGATTAAATTATCCTGTTTTTCTAACGCTTCTTTTAAGGGGTTTTGCAGGGGAGTTAATTGAATGGTTCGCAAGAAGGCATATACAGTAGCATCAATAGCACAAAACTGTTCTCCTAAACAAAAAGGTTTATTTTCTAGCCAAGATGCTATGGCATTGATATCCATAACTCCAAGGTGGTAAATTTCTTCTTTATTATGCCTGGCGATACCCTGCATATACCCTTGTTGAGCTAATTGTCTTCTAATCCATTTCAAGGCTAAAAAAGCCATGGGTTTGGGGAAAAAAGAAGCAAATGCTGAATTGATAGTTTTAATGCCAGTTTCGTCTATCCAGCGAGAATATAATATTATGAAATACAAATGTTCTTCGATCATACGTTGCATGGCTAGAGCAGTAGGATCTGAAAAGCTCATTGCAGGCGCATAGTTAATGTTTAGATAATCAATGATAAATGAGGAATCAGGAATAAGCTTGCCCTTATCTTCCAAGACAGGAAACTTTCCTTTCGGTCCTCGTCTTGGGTTATTTTGCCACATTACCTTATAGGGGATAGAAGTCATACGGAGATAGGTTTCAACCTTGACACAAAAGGGTGATAAACTTGGTAAGCCCCAAATGGCTGGGTATTGATGCAAAATTACCATATTTTTTTCCTAAATAAGTAATAGCGAGGATTTAAAAGATTATAGGGGCTTAGAGTCATATGTAATATTTTCAGAAAACAATGATGGATCTGTTTATTTCTTGTAGCGCTTTTCAAAAGAATACTAAGAACTACGTTTACAAAACGGGCTGATAGGGGTTTGTTTTTTTGCCAGCGTAGATCCTCGCTGGTGGCTAAAAGCCAAGGCATTCGAGTTTGTTTTTCTATCTTTTTCTGTTGTTTAAGATAGGATTGATTTGTTTCATTGCTCATCGCAAAAACCTGTTTTAATGCCAATGTCATACCTTGTCCATAAACTGGATTTAAATAGCATAATGCATCACCTATAACTAATAAATTATATAAGCTTAATGAACTATATTCTTTTTTTTGATTAGTGAGATCGTAAAAAAAATTGAAATTCGTTATCTCAGCTTTACTGTCGATGAGTTTATCAAGGCCAGTATTTTGGTATAGTGATATTAGTTCAGGGAGATTTTTTATCCTCTTAAATTTGTTTTTTAGAGTTGAGATGCAGGTCAATATAAAATGATCGTTTTCTATTGGGGATAAAACAAAGCCTAATGGATTTTTTTTAGCATCGGTTTGGAAATAGAATTGCTTGCAATTTCGCAGATTAACCCGTTGCCCTGGTAACCTGACTGATAGATATTGTATTGTATTCTTTATGTTTTTTGCTTTAGGCTGAAGAGAATAATTTGCTAATAGCTTTGTTAAATTAGATCCTCTGCCGCGAGCTTCTACAAATAAATCTCCGTCCAGATGAAAAATTTTATTATTTTCATCTCGGTATTGTACGGAAAGCAACGTTTTGTTTTTTAAAACTAAATCAGTCACTTTACCTTTTATAAACCTTACGGAACTGCAATTTCTAATTCTTTGATAAATCAGCTTATCAAGTAAATGGCGACTAAAAAGTAATGTTTTAACGGAAGATGAGTATTGAGGATAAGGGCCGTAGGGGCCATGCCAACTCGTTTCTTTAGACCAATCTACCGTTTGAGCGCCATGTGCTATAAGTTCTTTTAAAATGCCTGGAAATAATGTCTCTATCAGTTTCTGGCCTTCCAGCAGTAAAACATGAAGATGGTTTCCTTGGGGAATACCGCGTCTTTTATCATTTCTCAGCCAGTAATTATCAATAATGGAAATCTCATTACTCTTATGACTTAATCTTTGGGCAGCGCAAAGTCCAGAAAACCCCCCACCCAAAATAACGATACGCCGGGTCATTAAATAACCCCTTCCATTAATTGATGGAGGTTTTGTAAATAGAGTAGGCCTTCTATATATTGGGATGTAGAAAAAGTATGTATTTTAAACAGTCTTAATTGATTAATAATTTTTACCCTCTCGGCAATCAACTGATTTTTGATCATGGTGTGTTTATTGCCTTGCTCAAATGAGCTAAAAGATTTTTTAGCCAACAGAACAATTTCATTACCAAAATCTTGTTCAGACAACTCTCGATCTAAGGTTGTTAGAGTATTACAAATGTTTCCAAATCGTTGGGCATACCAAAAAAACTCACGTATAGTGCCTATTTCATCTAGAATTAAATGGGCACAGGCCATTAAATCCATCATGCCTACCAGGATAATTCCCATATTGTGTGGTAGATAGCAAGCGCATTCCATTGAATTTGCTATGCTTGGCATATTCCTGACTAGAACTGAATATTTAAGCCCATTGTAAAATTGATTCAGATCAAACAATAAAAGAGGGGTTAGTATTTCAACATGAGGTAAGGTCTGCAAAAAGGAATGGATATTGGTAAATGTTTTTTTAGCAAAAGAGAGTATTGCTACATCCAAATCGGATAGATGGTGTGTATTAATTTCTCCAACTTGCTCAGGAATTTTCATTAGCTCACTAAGCAATTGCAGATTATGATATTTAGGATTATCAGCAAAATCATCGTAGAGGGTTATAAAAATCCCTAATAATATTTTTATACTAATTAACCCCTCATAAAATTGCGGAATAACATTGTTGAGAGTGGTTTTAGTATAGCCATTAGGCAAAAACTCAGTAAATAAGTTTTTATTGCGCTCAAACCCTAATGCAAAATAGTTTTCAATTGTTGTTTCAACCAGTTTATTATTCCTTGTCATCGCTTAATGGCCTGTAACTCAATGTTGTTTTCAGGATGTTGTGTTATCATTGCTTTGGTCCTTAATCGGCCATATTCTTTTAATTCAAATTTAAAATCAAGTATCATTTTAGAAATGAAGTAAACTGCTTCACACATAGCCAGCTGGAAGCCACTACAAATTCGTTTACCCATTCCAAAAGGAATATACGCGTATTTATGAGTGAGGGATGAGTTAATAAACCGTTCTGGGATAAATTGATTGGGTAAAGACCAATAATCAGGATGCCGATGTAAGCCTCTGACATTAATGATGATGATAGTCCCTGGTTTAATAATTGTGCCGTGAAGGGAGGTTTTTTTTCTTACTTCTCTTGCCAGTATCCAGGCTGGAGGGTAGAGTCTAAGACTCTCTTCATAGACAGCCTGGGTATATTTCATTGCTTTTAAGTGCTGTAGTTTTAACTCAGAATTAGTCTGTACTATTTGGCTGACCTCATTATATACTTTTTGTTGTATTTCCTGATGCTTACTTAACAGGTAGAAAGTAAAGGCTATTGAAGCTGCAGTGGTTTCAAACCCTGCAAATAAAAAAGTTGTAATCTGATCTAAAGCCGGAAAATCGGGACTTTGTCTCATTAAAGAGGCATAAAAAGGGCAATGGCTATGTTGTTCAACAGAATTTAATTTTTTCTTTATAATATTCAGTAGTAAACGTCTTTGTTTTTTTAAATCTTGATTTTTAGATGTTGGAAGCCATAAAGGGAAGCTAGCGATACTCCGTAATTTTTGCCCACATTTCTGATTTAATTGAATAAAATTGTCGGCAATAATTTTCATAGCATCATCCCATTCAACTCCAAGAATGATACGCATAATGCTGGCTAGCGCATAGCGTGTTGTGATTGAGAAAAAATTGCTTTCTGTATTAAGTAAATTTTCTTTTATGTGCTGAATATTGTTCTCAAAAACTGGTAAATAAGTTTCTAAGGTGGCTCGGTGAAAATTAGGCTGAGTAACAGCGTGAACATTTTCCCAAAAGCTCCCTTCTAGTTGAATAATGCCTTGAGCCCCTGTAATGGGGATTATTTTGTCAAAAATTAAACGACATTTTTTGTAATTTTCGTCATTTAGAACTAATTGAATTAAATTAGGGTCAGTTAGGATTACAGTTCGTTTAGGTCCAAGGTACAGAGAAAAGCAATCGCCTTTTTTTTTCCATTGTTGTTGTATAAAGGGAATTGGTTTTTGTATAAAGTGTCGTAAATGAGTTATGGGAGATAGCATGAATAATCCTTTTCGTATTAAACTAAATCATGGTCACAGACAAACTTCTGGAGACTGGTAGCTGTTAGTGTTAGATCAAGTTTGAATATGGTACTTTTTTAAAGTAAATACTTAAAGATTTGGGGATCATATTAATATCTATTGGGATTAATATTCCACGTAATGGTTCTTTAAGATCATGTGAAGCCACATAGGCATACAACTCCTTAAATAGAATCTTTCAGTTCCTCCATCAATGCAACAACAGCATAAAATAATATTCTATAAGAGCACAATATCGTTATTACTGTGCTTTATTAAAGTCAAAGCAATGTCTTGCTGTGCTGGTTTACTTTGATGTTTGTGGGATATTGTTGAGTTGTACACTTACAAGTTTACTAATCTCACTGAGCATTTGTTGACATGATTCATGATTCTCAGGAAATTGTTTGTATATCACATTAGTCAAAAATGCAGACAAAGCCTGGGATACTACCTTAAGATTACGGAGTTGTGGTGGTAACTTTTCCACGGATTGGGTTAAAGAGGACAGCAGGTTTTGCCCTATAAAATTCATCGCTTTGGCATAATCTTCAGGTGTAAAGGTACCTGTTGGCTGGGAATTTTCGTTGGCTACATTCATTATTATATTCCATAAAGATTTGATAAAGCGGATTATATAGCCTGTCTCAAATCACTTCAATGTCTGTTATGTTCTTTCAGTACTCCTATTGCGTTATAGACCAGACTTAATAACAATTAATAATATCTTTCTATGTTTGCTAAAATGTTATCTTAGGATTGGGGTGTCGCGCCAAAATGATAA
>NZ_JNCF01000074.1 GCF_000770585.1 Legionella norrlandica
CCTCATGCGAAAGTAGGTCATCGCCAGGCTTTTTTACTAAAGCGGCCCTTGTGCCGTCTTTTTTTATCAAATAACAAGCAGAATTAGTTATTCTAAAATCCTATTTCAAGATAAATTAGAGCAAAAATACCTCTAATTTATTTTCTATAATAACTAATGTAGTCATTATAGGCTAATCTTGAATCAAGGAAAGGCACAATATCTCTTTTTAAGACCCCATTGTTTTTAATCCACAATAGAGAGTGTCGGCTTTATTTATTTAGTATCAGATTTTGATTCAGTGTATAAAAGTATCAGTGAATCTATGAAAGGCAATATTAGAAAAAAATCTCATTGAGCATGGAAATATTGATAATCCTAGAAAAATTAGTTAAAACCTACTGCGCAAGCTAATGCCACTGAATCTACTGAACTTTTTTGAATTTGTTCACTCACCGTAGTGGTGACTACTGCTTTCGCGAAAAAATCCAAATAAGCCTAGTATCTTCCGTTATTATCTTGCTTGCTACGCTATCAGCTGCTTTTTCTAGGATAATTTGAAATGATTATATGGGAGGGAGTTAAATAAGATATTATTGCCAAATGTTTTGAGTTGTCATATGGTTATAATCAATTTTAGTTTAAGGATAGGCTGTATTTCTAATGTTAGTAGAACAAATCCATAGATTTATTAGTGAATTAAAAGAATCAAAAGAACTTTCTCCAAGTGATGAGAAATTTACTGTTATTTTGCTGGAGCGATTCATGCTTCGCGCAGATCAGGATCCTTTAACTTCAGATGATATTCAATTTGTTTTGAAATGTTTTAAGGAGCGAGCAGCACAAATTATTGACGATGATAATGATGATTATTTACTGAACCCTTCCACTGTAAATCAGATTTGGGTTAGTTTTGCCCATGAGATAGCACCATTTACAGGAAAAAATTATTTGCAAATTTTGCTTCCTTGCATAACAAATCAAGTAGATTTTAATAACCTGACTCCATTGACTGAAACAGCTCATTTAGAGAATTTTTATCTTGGATATGACAAAAAAACTTTGTATAGAAAAAGAGGATTATGTGAGCATTTGCTTGGCAATAAATTGGAATTATCAACTTGCAGGAAATTGCACTTTAGAAAGTTGGAGCAAGTAACTATTGAGGAATTAGCTCGCTTATCTAGAAGTAAGCAACAAAATGCCAATTTTTCTATCAATGAAGAAAAATTTGATAATTTTTGGGATTTTTTGCAAAAGAAAGTATTCCCTAACTTACAGACTAAAGGGAAATTTCCATTGAAAATATTACCTCAACTATTGCTGTTAATCGAAAGCTATTATTGTTCTAAAGATTCGGGTGCTGACATTAAATTATTTAAAAATAAAGTACAAAATTTTTTTAAACTATTATACCAATACGAGTTAGCTGATATTAATTTTCTTTATGGAGTTAAAATTCCGTACCAAGAGAGAGAGATTTATCTTTTAGAATTATTTATCTCAATTTATAGGGCGAAAGCTTATGATGTGGATGAAGAATTAAAAGCTATGGCGGGCTGGTTATATCAAATTAACCCGGCATTAAAAGCCATAAATAAAGAATTATCGTCGTTTTATAATGAATTAAAACCTATGATAATTTGGGAGCGAATGTTAACAAAGATAATTTATTATATCGTATTAAAACTTTATTGGTTTCATTGTTTACCACTTCTTTCGAGATTTTTCCCTTTTCTGGTGAAATGATTAGCTTGTGGGATATTGAGAATGAAGTCTTCTCAGAAGCAAAAGAAATATATGACCAATTCGTTCCTTGCTTGATAGTAGATAAAATCGATGATTTGGTATCAGTTTATAAAGAAGTAATGAATAAACATATTATTCCCTATCAAAATAGGAAAAGCGTTTGTAGATGGTTTACGCATTATGATTCAACACTGGAATGGTGTCGCCTTGTAGAAAGTGGAGATTTACCTAAAATTGATGTTTATTGGTTTGAACCAGAATTATTATTACATATTTTGTTGCAGTTTAAGACATCAGATAAGTTATTAAATGAACAAATCATTGGCTTTTTGGATGAATTAATACACACTTATGCCCAAAATAATGACGAACTGTTAATTCAATTAAGAGTCAATATTTTGTTTACTGAACTGTTGAAAAATTTTGACGAGCAGCAAAAAAGAAATTTAATTTTAACTTTGCAAATTGATGATCCGGTTAATGCTAAAAAGGAATTTTTGGATAATTGTATCACCTATGTCACCAGTCGTTTACGGTATATTGGTATGCCACAATCTGAGAGCTCAACTCGCTTTTTTGGATCTTATCAAGAAGTTGATTGTAAAAAATTTTTAATTGGCAGAGAAAATTCAAGAAAGGTAGAAAATATCTTAGAGACCTTTAAAGAAATCGTATACTCAATCAAATCAGATCAAAAGGAAAATATGCTGACCTACTTAAGACGCATCAGTCGCCCTATTTTAACTATTTTAGAGAAAGAGGAAGCGCAACAATGTTCAAAAGCATTGGACTTTCTTGGGACAACAAGCTAAATTTGTTTATATTCACCGTAATAGAATCACAAAGAATTTGCCACTTCAAATTTTTGTTTTGGATTTTCCAAACTGAGAGCATAATTTCACAAAATTCTCATATCTTTGCATTGAGATTAAGTTGTTACTTACGGCATCAATAATTGCACAATGGGGTGTATCAATATGCGTGCAATTGCGGAATTTGCACTTGGGTAAAAAAGGTGCGAATTCTTTATAACCTTGAGCAATTGTAGAACAATCAATATCCCATAGGCTAAATTCTCGAACTCCAGGTGAATCTATTAAAGCTCCGCCACTAGGCAAGTGATAATAGCGTGAATTTCTTGTTGTATGTTTCCCTAGCTCGGATCCAGTAGATATCTTATTAATTATAATATTCTCTTCATGAGGTAATAGACTTGAAATTAATGAAGATTTCCCTACTCCTGATTGACCGACAAATACACTAACTTGATTATTAAGGGCGTCCTTCAGCGGATTGATACTATCAGGAGTTTGGTTAGTGATCATGATGACCGGATAGCTTAAAGACTGATAATCTTTTATAAGTTGCTCTTTAAGTATTTGACATGGAAGATCAATTTTATTGAGTACTATAATGACGTGCAAATGAAGTAGTTCTGCCATGATCAAATAGCTATCAAGCAATGGCCAGCTGATTTCTGGTTTTGGTGCAATCACAACTACTATTTGTGTGATATTAGCAGCCACAGGTTTTTTAAGTCCTGAAGCAGTTGGCCTTGCAAGCACACTGCTTCTAGGGTAGAGACTGACTACTACGCCTTGTTTTTTGCCTTCTATTCGCCAAATGACTCTGTCTCCAGCAACAAGAGTATCTAGATGAGGACGGATAGAACAAAGAATTCGCTTTCCTTCCGTGTCTTCAATTTCTGCGTGCCTACTAAATCGGGAAATAACTAAACCATCAATCAAATCATCCGGATGATTTTCCATGCATTCATGATAAGCTTGCTGAATTTTAGCAATACGCGCCGATTGCTGTTTATTGATTCGTCTTTTACTCATAGTGTTAATCTATACTATAATCCTAAAAATCAGTGCGGTAGATATTCATACAGGTCAACTGCGTTTTAAGATAACAATTAATAAATATAGTATGAAGGGAAATGGTATTTAATGAAAGTCTACTTAGTTGGTGGTGCTGTTCGTGATCGACTATTAGGGTTTCCTGTCCAAGAACGTGATTGGGTAGTAGTTGGTGCGACGCCGGAAGATTTATTAAAAAAACATTACAGGCAAGTAGGTCGTGATTTCCCTGTTTTTTTACATCCTGAAACCAATGAAGAATATGCATTAGCGCGAACAGAACGCAAATCAGCTCCTGGGTATTATGGCTTTACTTGTGATTTTAGCAAATCAGTTACTTTGGAAGAGGATTTAGCAAGGCGGGATTTAACAATTAATGCCATGGCAATGGATGAGCATGGACATTTAATTGACCCCTATCAAGGTCAGCGTGATATCGAAAAGAAAATATTACGCCATGTATCACCAGCTTTTGTTGAAGATCCTGTGCGCGTTTTGCGGGTCGCTCGTTTTGCTAGCAGGTACTATCATCTAGGATTTAGAATAGCGAATGAAACTCGTTTGCTAATGTATTCTATGGTAAAGCGTGGCGAGTTATCTCATTTAGTTCCTGAGCGGGTATGGCAAGAATGGCAAAAAAGCCTTGGAGAGAGAAATCCGGAACACTTCATTCTGTCTTTGCGATCTTGCGATGCATTAAAAGTGATTTTACCTGAAATGAATTCCTTGTTTGGAGTACCTAATCCTTATCAATATCATCAAGAAATAGATAGTGGCATTCATTCTCTAATGACATTACAAACGGCGTCCGAATTAAGTCAAGAACCATTAATACGTTTTGCTGCATTAGTACATGATTTGGGCAAGGCTTTAACACCAATACACGCATGGCCAAAGCACTATGATCATGAAGAAAATGGGATAAAAATAATTCGAGACTTATGTTCTCGCCTACGTATTCCTAATGATTATCGTGATTTAGCTGTTGCTGTGTCACGAATTCATTTGAATATTCATAGAGTATTAGATTTGCGTTCGAGTACAATAGTTAAGCTTTTGGAACACTCGGATGCTTTTAGACGACCTCAATTGTTTTATAAAATATTAATTGCTTGTCAGGCTGATGCACAGAGTTGTGGTAAAACAGTTAATTATTACCAGGCTCAATTATGGCATGAAATATTTTCGCAATGTGTTAAAGTGACGCCACAAATCTTTTTAGCACAAGGTTATGAAGCAAAGCCATTAAGGAGGCCATGCACCAAAGTCGCGTGGCTTGTGTAGAGCAGATTTTGACCTCTTGGAAATCAAATGAAAAATAATCAAAATTTAATCTGGATTGATTTAGAAATGACTGGCCTTGAGCCTGAACAGGATAGAATTATTGAACTTGCCACAATTGTCACTGACCCTCATCTTAATATAATTGCTGAAGGGCCAGTGATGGCAATATTTCAGCCTAAAGTTCTCCTGGATGCTATGGATGCATGGAATACAAAACAACATAATCAATCGGGGCTAGTGAAGCGGGTATTAGAAAGTACCATTAGTGAAACGCAGGCAGAGCAGCTAACAATAGAATTTTTAAAACAGTATGTTGATAAAGGGAAATCTCCTATGTGCGGCAATAGCATCTGTCAGGATAGGAGATTTTTATATAAATATATGCCAGATCTGGCGGCTTATTTCCATTATCGAAATTTGGATGTTAGCACTTTAAAGGAATTAGTATTGCGCTGGCGTCCCCAATTAATGAGTGGGGTAATTAAAGAATCGAAACATTTAGCCTTGGATGATATAAAAGATTCAATTAATGAACTGGTTTATTATCGCCAACATTTTATTAATTTGCCGGAAGTAAAAAATGACTATAATTAGAGAACGATTAGAGTTACCAAATGGCGCTAAAAAATTATTGCTTCACTCCTGTTGCGCCCCATGTTCAGGCGAAGTGATGGAAGCACTAATTTTTTCTGAAATCGAGTTTACCATTTTTTTCTATAATCCCAATATACATCCTTTGCAAGAGTATGAAATAAGAAAGGAAGAAAACATCAGATTTGCTGAAAAGCATAATATTCCATTTATAGACGCTGATTATGATAAAGAGGAGTGGTTTGCTCGAGCTAAAGGCTTAGAGTGGGAACCAGAGCGAGGGAAGCGTTGCACAATGTGTTTCGATATGAGGTTTGAAAGAACGGCATTATATGCGCATGAACATGGTTTTCCAGTCATTAGTAGTTCTCTTGGCATTTCTCGCTGGAAAAACATGGATCAGATAAATGAATGCGGAGTTCGTGCCGTAAGTCGTTATCCAGATTTGATCTATTGGACTTATAATTGGCGTAAAAATGGAGGTTCTGAGCGTATGTATGAAATTGCCAAAAGAGAGCAATTTTATAAGCAAGAATATTGTGGATGTGTTTATTCTTTACGGGATACTAATGCTTGGCGTAAACAAAAAACACGAGATCGAATCAAAATTGGGATTAATTATTATTCTGATGATAAGCAAGCAGGAGACCTATGAATAGGCATTCCCATGGCGATGAACCTCACCACCATCATGAGCATGATGAGGTGACTTACGACAAGGCTTTTATTATTGCAATTACTGCGAATGGACTTTTTGTGGTAATGCAAATTATTTTTGCTTCTTTAGCGAACTCTACCAGCTTGCTGGCTGATGCTTTTCATAATTTGGGTGATGTATTAGGATTAGTTTTAGCATGGGTTGCGACTGGGTTAATGAAACGGAAGCCTACCCAGAAGGCTACTTATGGTTTCAAGAAAACTTCTATTTTAGCAGCGCTAATGAATGGTGCCTTATTGGTATTTACTTGTGGAATCATTGCTACTGATGCTATGTACAAGTTATTTTCACCCGCAGAGGTGCAAGCAGTGTCGGTAATGATAGTGGCTGGGGTTGGGATAATTGTAAATTCTACAACGGCACTATTGTTTTTGCGTGGTTCCGATGATCTCAATATTCGGGGTGCCTATTTGCATTTGTTTTATGATGCATTGATTTCTGTAGGTGTTGTTTTATCAGCAGCCATATTATACTTAACAGGTTGGCTATGGATAGATCCCATTGTTGGCTTGTTAATTGCCATAGTTATTTTAAAAGGGACTTGGTCATTATTTGCAGATAGCTTCAGATTAATTATTGACGGTGTTCCCCGCCATATTTCTTGGGTTAAGGTAAGTGATTTTCTTCTACAAATACCCGGCGTACAATCCATCCATGATTTACATATTTGGGCAATGAGTACTAAAGAAAATGCTCTTTCAGTGCATCTTTATATGCCTGAGGAACCTTTAACGGATGAATTGCGTAAAGAGCTGGCTGATAAATTAAAGCAAGATTTTAACATTCAACATATCACTATTCAGGTTGAAAAAACAGAAACGGAATGCAATGATGCTTGTCATAATCCTAGGATCATGATTTAGATAGAAATATTAAAGTGTGTCCCTAAAGTTTTTTGTTATTAACTCTAACCCCTTTTTATAACAAATTCCACTAGACAGAGGATCATTCAATTTTTCATGAAGCTTGCCAAGCTCAACAAATGCTTCAGGAGTTGGGTTTAAGTCAATAGAGTGCTCAAGGTAATATTTGGCTTTTCCCCATAAGTGACGGGTAAGGCAGATACGTCCCAGGCATAAATTTAATGCGGAAGAGTGAGGATTTTTTTTGAGTAATGATTCTACAAATAATAATTGATTTTCTTCGCAAGGAAGCAGGCTATAAAGTTCGATAAGTTTGTTATTAAATTCCTTTCGAAGGCAGCGTCTTAAATGATGTTCAGCTTGTTCATATTCCTGATTTTTAATTAGAAAAAGAGTATATTCAGCAATAATTTCTGGGTTCGTGGTTAATGATTTGGGAAGGGAAAGAAAAAGTTTAGTAACGCTTTCTGATTGATTGTGTTTTACTAAGTCAACCATTGCTTGCAAATAAGTATTTAGTTGTAATTGTTCAAAAGCTTGATCAGAAATAATATGGTTCCTTTTCAATTCAGGGAGAAGGGTAATCAATTGCTGCCAATCTTTTATTTCTTCATAAAGATTCATTAGCAATTTTAAGACATAGTGATGTCTTGGAGCCAAATCTTGAAGATGTTTTAGTGTCGCTAATGCCTGCTCCCATTGATGGTTTGCAAGTTGTAACTGTGCTTGTGTTAATTCTACCGCTATTTTGGCTTCTGGCATGGATTGTTGTGCTTCGCGAAGATAATGATCACGCAGCGTGCTGTCGCCCATTTTTTGGGCAGCTCTGGCTGCTGTTAAATAATTAAGTAGAGGAGTATCGGCATTGGGTAAGGCTTGGATTAAATGATTTTTTGCTTTTTGCCAATAACCTTCGCTGTATTCTATTAATCCTTTTCGAGTGGTGGCTTGAGCTCTTTGCGCCAGACGTCGAGAATGCCATTTCTTTATCATACGAGGTGTTTTTGCAATTTTGTTGCAAAATCGAATAAAAAGATAGGTGAAAATAAATAGAAAAAACAAACCAAAAGCAGCAAACCATAAAGTGGTTTCGATAGTCCAATTATTTATAGTTATTAATATATAACCAGGATCTTTATTAAGCTGAATACCCAGAACGACAGAAAGCAGTAATATAATAAAAGCTGACAGAATACGTATCATTCTTAGTTTTCTCCTTTCTCACCGTTTACTTGCTCGATAAGGGATTTCTGGTTGTCAATCATTTGATTAATAAGTGGAATTGCTTGCCCAATAACAGGTTTTTCTTGTGTTAGCTTAATACCTTGCAGTTCATTTAATTGTTTAAGTAAGACAATGGAACTATGAGCATTTTCATTAAAGGCCTTCTTCAGGTTTGCTTTAGCCTGATTTATTGCCAGTTGATAAACCATTGGATTATTGTTTAGAACAGCCCATTGTGCTTCTTGAAGATTAAGCCGAATATTTTCCTTTACAGCAGCCTCATATAGGGGGGAGATAAGAGGTTGGATATTTTCATTATTACGACGAACAACTATTAGTTTCTCTAAAAAATTCATGCTATCTTGTAATTGGCTACGCCATCCAGGGGTGTTAGATTTCTCTGAAATGATATTAGTGCTAACTTTATTTTCTTCCACTAAAGCTTGAACTGAAAGGCTGTTAACATTCAATTGAGCAGCATCCAATTGACTCAAAATTCCTGCAATATCAACAGTAGGGATGGATTTTAATTGAGTAATTTCTTTAGCTATTATTTGTCGAACAGTGAATATTTTGGGGTTATTCATAGATTTTAAAAGATTGTCTGCTTGTTGTAGAAGTGCTACTGAAACGTTAAAATTATCACTCCAATGAGCATTAATTTGAGCTAATTCAAGATAGTAGCGTGCTTTTAGAAGCAACCAATCGTTGTTTTGATATAATCGTTGTCGCATGGCTGTTTGTAATTCTTTATTTAGGCCATTAATTTTTTTTGTGAAATCATTCTGGGCTTGTTGCAAGCTTTTTGCATTAGTATCTATTAGGTTTTGAGTATTATTTTGCTCTTCTTTTATTTTATCTAATTCTGCGGTTAATTCTTTATTTTGAATAAATAGATGATTTTGAAATTGCTTGGTAAATTGAATAGAGTAAATTGAGATGGTGATGGCGATGAGAGCAAAAAGAAATGCTAATCCAGACAATAAGAATTTGTAGGGATAACTAGAGAATCGGGTTTGGGTTTTTGATTTGATAGGTTCCGTTTTCTGAGAATGCTTTGCTGAAGTTGCTTTTTTTTGTTCATCATTGCTATTGGCCATGGATTAATCCTTATAGTCAAATAACGTATTTATCATCCTGTCTGGATGGCTAACAAGAATCTTTTTAATACCAAATAAAGAGGCCGTTTTAGCAAGGCGATCGCTTATAACAAGGCAGGGTTTGTTTTGTAGCCATATCTGCCCCTCTTTGCTAAACATTTTAAAAAGATTACGCAGGGAATGCTCACTTGTTAACAGTATAATGTCCACCAAGTCATTGCGCCACAAAGAATTAATAAATTCTTTATTGATCATTGGTATGATTCGCTTGTAGACTGTAAGAGAATGCAATTTTGTGTCTTTGCTCAGTAGGTATTCTTCAATAAGCTTTCTTCCATCTTCACCTTTCACTAAAAGTATTTGCTGATTTTTTATTTCTTGTAATGAATCAAGGGTTATCAAATGTTCACTATTCGGCAACTCTGGGACGTCATTGACTGGTATGTGGAATTCAGTCAGCGCTTTTGCTGTTCCTTTGCCAATGGCAATTACTCGAATGCTAGTTGGCCAATGGATTCCTTTAGCTACCAACTTACTCAAACTATAGCGAACTGCATTTGGGCTAACGAAAATTGCCTGGTTTATTGCGCTTAAATCAGGTAATTGGGCTATCCAGTTCTTCTGAGAGGATATTATCTCCAAGGCAGGACACTCTACTGGCACTCCACCTGCTTCAATAATTTCTTTATTAAGCGCCTGAGCTTGTCCTTTAGGTCTAGTGTTTAAAATACGTAAGCCTTTTAGCGATATAGTCATGATGAAATAGCTGTAAGAATTTGTTAATTATTCTACTAAAAATGGGCACATACTGTCATTTTCTTCGCTTCTGTGTTTCAGAGCACAGTTATTGTTCTTTTTAGAGAATTTAATTAGCAAGCGCTAAGCAGATTTGATGCTCCTTTGTTTAGTAATGCTTGAGTACATTTGTCGGCAATCATATCTGCCTCTTCCCAATTCCCTTTTTGGCTATCGAAAATAATTTGAGAACCATCAAGGCTAAGTATTTTTGCTTTTAAAAGAAGTTGATTTACCTTTGTCGCGGTACAATAAATAGCAAGAGGAACCTGGCAATTGCCTCCTAATTGAGCATTGACTCGTCTCTCTGTGTTGACACAAAGAGCCGACAGAGGATCGTTCAAACTGTTAACGAGTCTCTGTATTTCCCGATCGTCGGCTCGGCATTCTATGCATAAGGCACCTTGGCCGCAGGCAGGTAACATAATTTCATCGGATATTAGTTCAGTGATTAGGTGATCTAGCTCCATTCTTTCTAAGCCTGCCGCGGCAAGGATAATGGCTTGATATTCGCCAGATTCCAATTTGCCTAGTCTGGTGTTAATGTTTCCTCTGAGCGTTTTGATTTCTAGATCTGGTCTATAGGCCAGTAATTGAGATTGGCGTCTAAGGCTTGATGTCCCAATAACAGCATTCTGAGGCAGGTTGTTCAGGCTGGTGAATTCTTTACTTATTAAAGCATCAAAAGGGTTATGCCGTTTGCAAATTGCGGATAATGAAAGTCCTTCTGGAAGTATTGCTGGCATATCTTTTGTGGAGTGAACGGCTAAATCGGCTCTTTTATCAAGTAAAGCTTCCTCTAATTCTTTAACGAATAACCCTTTTCCACCGGCAGATAATAGTTTGTCTTTAAGAAATCGGTCACCGGAAGTTATCATGGGCAATAATTCGATGGTTAAATTTGGCCATTGTTTTAAAAGCAATTCCCGTACATGATTAGCTTGCCATAAAGCAAGCGGACTTTGTCTTGTTGCAATGCGTACGACTTTTGAATTCATGAGATACATAGGTACTTTATTGGATAAACTAAGATCATAGCATTGATTCAAGCTTAAAAAGAACCCTGCTAGAAAAGATCAGGTGATTTTAATAAGAAATTTGTTTTATCAAATAGGTTTGGAAATTTATTACTATTCCTAGATGGATAAGAATAATGAGAAAGTTGGAAGTTAATTTAAGGATCAGATATGTGGCAACTAAAAACCATTGTGAAGCATCTAGATGAATCAATGCAGCGTAGTCTCTCCCATTCAGCACATCAATTGGTTGCAGTCGGTGCAATAGCATTTGTAGGGTTCCCATTATTTTATATTATTTGGGCTTTTACGCTGCCTCAGCCTTATGAAAATCTTCCGTTACGTCTTATGGGAAGTTTTTTGGGATTAGGATTGATGCTCACTCCTTATTGGCCTTTAAAATGGAAGAAATATTTATCCTGGTATTGGTTTTTTGCTCTTCTATTTACATTGCCTTATTTTTTTACATTTTTATTTTTGATGAATCAAGCGAGTGTTATTTCAGCAATGTCTTTATTGTGTAGTGTATTTTTGCTTGTTTTGCTCGTTGACTTGTTGAGTTTATCCATCGTATTGACGCTAGGAGTTGGTCTTGCTTTAATCAGTTATTATATTTATTCTCCACAAATGTATTTTGGGGAAGAACATATACAAATGACTTTGGTTATTATTTTTACTATTATTGCAGGCTCCACTTTAAATTATAAAACCGCAATGCTACAACAACAAAAATTAGCTGGAATGGCTGCTGCGGCAGGGATGATTGCTCATGAATTGCGCTCGCCCTTGTTAGGAATAAGAAGTGGGGCACAAGCTTTAGTACAATATTTGCCGAGGTTAATTGAAGGTTATCAATTGGCTAAAAAGCAAGAGTTAATAACAGTTCCTTTACGGGAACGGTTGTTATTGCAACTTGGTGGTGTCAGTAATCGAATAGTAAGCGAAATTGATTATGCCAACACAATAATCGATATGTTATTAATAAAAGCAAGTCGTGATAATATACTACAAAATTGCATTTTAGAGACCTGTTCTATTGCAGAATGTTTATCAGAGGCGATGGCCCGATATCCGTTTCAATCGCCCAGAGAAAGAACTTTAATCACTTGGAGTGGAGATTTTCAATTCAGAGGCTCCAAATTGCTAATGCAGCATATTTTGTTCAATTTAATAAAAAATGCACTTTATGCCATTGCTACCGCACAACGAGGGGAGATTACAATTTGGACCGAATCAGGGGATAAGTATCACTATTTATATTTTAAAGACACTGCAAAGGGAATGAATGGTCAACAATTAAGTCGGTTATTCAATCATTTCTATACGACAACATTTATGGGTACTGGTATAGGTTTGTCTTTTTGTAAATTGGTTATGAATGGTTTTGGTGGTGATATTGTTTGTGAATCCAAGGAAGGTGAATACGCTTTATTTATTTTGAGTTTCCCAATTCCAGATTGAAATCGTATCTAAAAAAGAACAGTCGCGCAACGATAGCAACTGCTATATGAGTTGCAATATAAGTGAGATGATGCCTCATGTATTAATAATTAAAGTAGTTTAGGTAACTTCCTTATTGCAATTAAAGATCAGTCTAATCAAGTTGATAAGCAAATTATCGGTGCTTTCAGTCCTGTTGTTTTCTTATAGTGTCTTGTATTGCTGTATTTTGGTCAAGATGTTTCATAAAGATGTTTCATAAAGATGTTTCATAAAGATGTTTCATAAAGATGTTTCATAAAATGTTTCATAAAATGTTTCATAAAATGTCGCGCCAAAATGATAATGCCCCCTAAGCCAAAATGAAAATGTCCCCCAATAAACGTGGACTACTCTTTAAGTTGACAGACAAAAAGGGAGTCCAGGGAATGGAGACCTATGATTGATGAG
>NZ_JNCF01000073.1 GCF_000770585.1 Legionella norrlandica
ATACCTTTTCCTATGCTAGCGCGATTGATTTTTAGATATTGTTAAAAAAGCGTTCTTTGATGCTGGCGCTAGCCCGAACAAAACTAATAATAATGGAGGTTCAATTTTCTATCTTGCTGCAAGGAATAACTGGAGCAAACAGTATTATGTCAAGTTAATTGAATTATCCCTTGCAACAAAAAAGCTTAATACAAACGACTTTTCCACCGCTTTTGCCTACTACCTTTCCTATGCTAGCGCGATTGATTTAGATATTGTTAAAGCGTTCTTTGATGCTGGCGCTAGCCCGAACAAAACTAATAATAATGGATCTACAATACTTGAGATTGCTGCAAAGAATCGTTGGAGCACATATTCTCACAACAGATTGATTCAAATGGTTGCGAAAGTCAATAAAGCGTCATTCATTGAAGAGAAGCATCAGCCTAAGCTAATTGATACTCCAATTAAATCAGAAAAAAGTTATGCTGAGAGAATTTTTGATGCTGTAACATCAGGTAGATTGAATAATAATCAAATGGCCAACTTGGCTAGAAAGAATCATGCCAAAGAAAGTCTTATCCAATTCATCAACGAACGTCCTGAAGATGAAAAGCAGAAAATATTGAAAGAGGTATTTGAGAAGAATTCAAATCTGAATCGTTTTTTTTCGGTACAACGTGGATTTTTTAAAACCAATACTAATAGCGGATCATTCAAAATCTTAAATAAGATGAAACAAATCTCTATTGGTAGTAACGTAATTCCTATTAAATCAATACCGCTATCAGAGGTACGTGAGTCTTCCACCAATCATTCCTCTTTATCTATATTTGCTCATCCTCAGCCACAATCAGATAATAATCAAATACCTGCACGTAGGCAGTGGGGCAATTTGTCAACACGCCCTACTATAATATTATAGGGTGACTAATAAACATTAATTAAAGATTTAATATGGAGAATCTTATGGTTATTGGTGCGCGCTCATGCATTGGGACGTAGCAAAGGAGATTTTACCACTAAAATTCATGCATTGGTTGTGGGCTGGGCAATCCGATTAAGTTTATTCTGACTGGAGGGCTTCGAAATGACATCACTCAGGCCGTTGAATTGCTGAAAGAGCAGCACGATACTGTAGTCCTTGCGGATAAAGGGTATGATTCTAAAGAACTTGTTGACACTTTAGAGAGTCAAGGCTGCACTGCAATCATTCCGTCAAAAGACGCGAAAAAGCCAAGACACATCGACACAGAGCAGTATAAGGAACGCTTTCTCATTGAGACTTTTTTCTCTAAAATGAAACACTTCCGAAGAATTTTTTCTTGCTTTGATAAAACAACCTCCGCATTCTTAGGCTTCTTGCATTTGCCGGCGCACTTATTGGGTTGCGCTAGAAATTTCGTTCACAGAACCTAGGGAAGTAGTAAATTACTTATATTAAATAATAATCATTTCCGTCAAACTTCAGGGTAAGTAAAGTGCCCTTGAAAAATAATATAATTTCAGGATAATGCGAATATGATCAAGGTAAATTAGAGAAAAGGACTTTTCATGAAAAAATCATTTTACATCGGAATATGCGCCACTACAATTTCAAATGGCTTACTAGCAGGTACGATCGGAGCTCTTCCAGAACCTAATCAATATTTCTTTGCCGGGGGTGGCGGCAGTTATACTTCTGCTGCTGTCCACAAGCAAACCGTCTATGGCCGAGGAGTGAGTAGAACGTATACAGCAGGGGTTTTGACAAGTATTGGATCAGCTGCTGGAACTTCAAGCCCATTTTACCAAAATCAAACTAATCTCTCGCCGCATGCCCAGGTAGGTTATTTGCGCCACTTTAACAATACCTCTTATTTTTGGGGAGCTAAGTTTGCTTATGATTATATCAATACGTTTTTATCTGATATAAATATGACCATTCCACAAGCAGGTGCAAACACAAACGTTATTAACGGAAGTATCACGCCTTTTACAGGAAATTATTTCGTTGATTCTGTACAAACTCATATTAACCATGAATTTTTATTATTAGCGCTTATTGGACATTCTTTTGAATATAGTAAAGTATACTTAGGTATTGGCCCCACTGTATTTGGTATGCAGAATAGGATTAATCAATTCGTTGGTTATGCCGATTATAATGGGCAGCAAGCAACGGATATTAGTGGTGTTCCAGCTAATTTATCTAAGAAATATTGGCAATGGGGAGGAGCAGCCCAACTAGGTGCGATTTATTCTCTGAATCCAACTTGGTTTCTAGATTTTAGCTACACTTATGCCATGGTCGGGAGAAATACCATTAAATATGTGAGTCCTTTTACAAATCAGATAGGTGTTGATAATTTGGTTGGAAATTCTTTTATTCATCCTTCGCAGTTTGAGAGCGCCCAATCATTTACAATTTCCATCAATGGAGCATTTAATGTTTAAGTTTTAAGCACCCCTAGGATCAGTACTAAAAGAAGGGACGCGCTTAAGAAAATAGGACCCAAGTGTAAAAGATCTGATATAGTGTATGCTCTCAAGATATAAATTATCTCGTCGAGAGCTACATGTTAATTAAATTATATACAGATAAGATTCATAATATTAGGCTCATCAGCTGTGCTAATTAAAAGCTATCAAACTAGATGTGTAGAAGCCCATTTCCGGGCATTAATCAAAAAACACAAAAATTTTGATAAAATGCATTATCTATATTGAGTCACTCAAATGTGAAGGTTACAATTCTATTTTTGTATCTTTTTAGGAAAGCTGAGCAGACTGATGGTGGCATAGGCTTCGCAAAAAAGAAACCTTGGCCATAAATACAACGATTAGCAATAAGAAAATCTAGTTGCTCTTGATTTTCAATTCCTTCAGCTAAAACCGTAAGTTTCATTGTTTCAGTTAAATGAATAATTGCTTTAAGTAGATTTTTATTATCTTCGCTATGCAACATATCACGAATAAACGTCTGATCAATTTTTAATTTATCCAGAGGAAATTTCTTAATGTAGTTGAGGCTGGAATATCCAGTACCAAAGTCATCTAAGGCGACGACTATTTTTTTTGTTTTTAACATTTCTAAAACATAAAATACCTCCTTAGAACCGTCTAACAAAACTTGCTCTGTCAATTCAATTTCAAGGCTCTCAGGCGACAAATCATAAAAAACTAAAGCTTTGTTGATGTCATCTAGTAAGCGATTGTTTTTAAATTGGTGAGCCGTTGTATTGACTGCCATTTTGACAAGCGGTAGATCTTTTTTTCTCCAGTGATTTAGTTGACGGCAAGCTTCATTTATTACCCAAGTACCAATATCATTCATTAACCCTAAATCTTCTGCGATAGGAAGAAACTTATCTGGTGTTAATAAACCCAGTCTTGGATTTTCCCAGCGCAATAAAGCCTCGAAGCCATAAATCTTGTTTGTTTTGAGCTCAAGCAATGGTTGATAATAAAGTTCAAATTCTTTTTTTTCTAAAGCAACATAAAGCTTATTCTCGAGCAACATACGTTCATATGTATATGCGCCTAACTCTCTTGCATAATACACAAAGCTGTTTCTTCCCTGTTTTTTTGCACGAATAGTTGCAATATCTGCACACCGTAACAGCTCATCGGTCTGAATACCATCCTGAGGACAAATTGACACACCTATGGAACAAGAGACATTCAGTTGGCTACCATAAAATTCAATACTTGGTTTTAATGCCGACAAAACATTATCAATTATTTTTTGACCGTCAGCGTAACCACTCAATGAAGCAATAATGACAAACTCATCCCCACCAAGCCTACACAAAGTTCCTGAATTGCCAACCCCAATTTTTAATCTTTCAACAATCATACGAATCAGTTCATCGCCTTTGCTGCGGCCAAATACGTCATTAACTTGGGTAAACTTACTAATATCTATAAGAAATACACCAACTTGATGTTTGTTATGTAAAACACCCTGAATGGCCATGCCCAGCATATCTATTATTAAGGCTTTATTTGGCAGTCCCGTTAATAGATCGTGGTATTGCGGTGCATCATGTCTTTTTCGAGATTTTTTGCATCAGAAATATCGTGAAAACTCAAGACTTGAACCAAGGGAAGACCCTGGTTTTTTGGCTTTGCGTGTGCACCTCAAAAAATCGACTCCCTTTGAGTTCCAGAGTCATGCGGTTATAGTTTTGTGAAGGTTGGATAAGCGTATTCATATTTTCCCGAAAATGCTTCTCATCTTCAGCCTCATGACACATGTCCGCCAGTAAACATAAAATGTTTTTTCCTTGAACTTGTTGCGAAGGCAATCGCCATAATTCTGAAAATTTACGATTGCAATGGGTGATAACCCCTTTATCATTCCATGCAATAATACCATCACCCGTTGCATCAAGCGTAGCTTCTGTCAGTGCTCTGAGTTTTTGCTCCTCTCGCGAGCGCTTTCTTTCTAGCTGCACATAGTAGAGCAATAGAGTAAATAATATGGTAAATATTGTTCCAAGTATAAAAATTACTAACGGCAACAAAGAATGTATCTGGTTGGCATATTGCTGTTTATGTACTGACAAAGCCAACAGACTGTTAATTAAAAACATTCCCAGGCCAAGTATCACTGGCATAGCAGGCCAAACTGATATCCCGTGATATCGGCATCTATATAGCAAGGCAAACAATAAAGCCAACGACATCAACATAAATCCTAAAGCAGTATTAAGTGCCATAGGGGTGAGCCGACTCCATTCATAGGCATTCTGAAGCGAAGAGACATAACCACTTGCAAATAATAATGACATAAACAGTAGAAGAATAGAAAAAACGGATGCCAACACCCCCCAATTGAAAGTCCAATGAGCTCGCCCAATAATCAAGATAACTATTCCTGCCATAATAAACGAGATGGAAGTATTAGGAGCCATTCGTCCGGGGAAATGATTGGCAATATTATAATGATGCTTCAAAAACAACTCATCGACATGTAAATTAATATTATATATAGTTTGAAAAAGCACCAGGAAAGAGAGTGCAATAATTAATATAGCGAGAAACTGACTGGATTTATAATAATGGAAGAGCAGTAATATGATGCAAATTCCAAGTACGGCGAATGATAAAGCGGTGTTATACACCATAGCTATGGTATCGGCTTGGTATTGTAGTAACATGGCTATCCCTGCATGCCACCCAATCAGTACCGACCCACCCAGCGCTATCGTCAAGCAAGAAAAGATGATACTGGCGTATAGCCACAACCGTATTTTCTTTATCGCCATTACAAATCCTTTTATTGTCTAATAATAGCATAAAAAATCTATGCACTTACTATTTCTAAATATAGTGTTTTATTCTATACATATCTTATTCACCACAATGCCACAATAGGAATAATGGAAAAATAAGTAAATGAAAATCAACATAGACTTAAATGACTTATCAACTTATAACCAGGACCAACTTTTAAAGGAGCTGGATAGTTCATTGGAAGGACTAAGCAATATCCAAGCGCAAAAACGGTTAGCTCAATATGGTACAAATGAAATTCTAAGAAAGCCTTATCGTGTCATTATATTTGAAGCAATCTCCCACTCCATTAATCCTTTAGTTGCCATTTTATTTTTTGCAGCTTTAATTTCGGCATTTACAGGAAATGAAGTTAATGCAGTGATAATAATTAGCATCATCATGATTAGCATTGGTCTAGATTATTTTCAAAGTCATCGTGCTCTTGTTGCAATTAAAATGTTACAAAAGAAAATAGCAACTACAGTAACAGTCTTACGTGAAAATCAATGGTTAAATATACCTGCAAAAGAATTAGTTTCTGGTGATTTATTTCAATTATCCGCTGGTGATATGGTGCCTGCAGACTCAATCCTGTTAAAATCAAAAGACCTCCATGTTCACCAAGCGGCACTTACTGGGGAATCGATGCCAGTTGAAAAGGAAGCTATCCCCCTAAAGACCAAACCCCAAAATCCTCTTGATGCACACAATATTATATTTTCAGGCTCATCAGTTATGGGAGGTAGCGCAACAGCACTAGCAATTCACACGGGAAGCAATACTCTTTTTGGACACATTGCAGAAAGCTTAAAGAAGAAACCATCACATACAGAATTTGAACAAGGCATGATGCGGTTCAGCGCTTTTATCATGAAAATGGTATTTCTGTTAGTAATTTTTGTATTTTCGATCAATATATACATGCACAGACCATTGCTCGATTCCTTGTTGTTTGCTGTTGCGCTTGCCGTAGGCCTTACGCCTGAATTACTTCCAATGATCACGACAGTGACTTTAGCCGCAGGTGCCGTTCGCATGTCGAAGAAAAAGGTCATTATCAAAAATTTATCAGCGATTCAAAACTTCGGAAGCATTGATATTTTATGTAGTGATAAAACAGGCACCCTAACAAGCGGAGAAATGAATTTAACACAATACCTGGATTTTTCAGGAAAGCAATCCGAATTTGTAATGTTATTAGCCTACTTAAACAGCTTATATATAACAGAAATTAAGAGTCCCTTTAATATTGCAGTATTAAAAAAAGCAAAATTAAATCCATTAGATTTTGCAATCCTAAAACATGATCATCCTGATGTTCAACCATACCATAAAGTAGATGAGGTTCCTTTCGATTTTGAGCGCCGGCGTTCAAGTGTCATCGTTAGTAAAAATGAAAATCACCTGTTTATTTGCAAAGGTGCGCCTGAAAACATTATGAGCGTATGCTCCTATTATGATTTTGCTGGTGAAAAACAAATATTTACCGAAAAAGAGCAAAAACAATGCGAATTGCTTTTCCAATCTTTAAGCAGCCAGGGATATCGAGTCTTAGCTATTGCCTATAAGTTAATGAATCGACAACTTAAATATACTCGAAAAGATGAAATAGAAATGATCTTCGCAGGGTTTTTAGCCTTTACTGATCCTCTTCTTGAAGACATTCCAAAAGTAATTAAAGATTTGCGCCATGAAGGAATAAATATAAAAATCTTATCTGGTGATAATTTAATAGTTACTCAACACATCTGTCAAAAAGTTGGTATGGATACAAGCCGCATTTTGACAGGGGAAGAAATTTCAGAAATTACGGATGATGCACTTACCTCGCTAGTAGAACAAATTGATATTTATGCTCGTATAAACCCTATACAAAAACAGAGGATAATTTCTGCCTTAAAGAAAAGAGGGCATGTCGTAGGTTATCTTGGAGATGGGATAAATGATGTACCATCTTTACATAATGCGGATGTGGGGATTTCAGTTGCCTCTGCTGTTGACATTGCTCGTGAAGCAGCAGATATTGTTTTGCTAGAACACCATCTAAAAGTATTATTAAATGGAATTATAGAAGGGCGTAAGTCGTTTAGAAACGTCATGAAATATCTTATGATGGGTACAAGCTCAAATTTCGGCAATATGATTAGTATGGCAATTGCAACCCTGTTTTTACCCTTCTTACCTATGCTCCCCAGACAAATATTATTGAACAATTTACTTTACGACATCTCTCAAATAACGATACCCACTGATCATGTAGATCCCAGCTCAATACATAGATATAAGAGGTTAGATATTAATATAATTCGCCAATTTATGTTCTATGTGGGGCCTATCAGCTCTGTATTTGATTTTTTAACATTTTTTGTCATGTTAAAAATATTTTCTGCTAACGAATCTCTGTTCCAAACAGGTTGGTTCGTCGAATCTTTAGCAACGCAAACTTTAGTTATTTTTATTATCCGCACGGCCAAAAAACCTTGGCGTAGTATGCCAAGTCTCCCCTTGACTGCCACGATTCTATTGATTGTTATGATCGGAGTATGGTTGCCATTTAGTCCATTTTCTGAATTATTTGGGTTTGTGCCCTTGCCTCCATTGTATTTTCTTTTTTTGGTTGCAGCGACTTTGACTTACTTACTTCTGGTTGAATTAATTAAAAAAAAGATAATGTGGAAATTATATTAACCAAGCAGCATTATCATTTATTTGAAGGTTCAAAATGATTAAATGGATTTCTGGTTTCATAATTTTGGCTGTTCTTATTCTTGTAATAGTTCATTTTAGTCAACTGCGTGTTTTTATTGGTTTAATTGAGCAAATGAAGATTTCCTGGCTCTTTTTTGCAGTGATTTTCCAAGCAGGGACTTATATGTCACTTGCGGCGGTTTGGCGTTTGGCCTTATGGTGGTTTGGAGAACAAATTTCTTTTTTTCAGCTCTTTTTATTAAGCTTTTCTCAACTTTTCATCAATCAAACGATTCCGACCAGCGGTTTAAGTGGCGTTACAATCATTACTAAATTTTTGATGGGGCGTTTAATTACTCCCAAAGCTATTGCATTGGCAATTGCTTTAAATATTTTTTCCCGGCAAGTTGCTTATCTGGCATCCTTTATTGCCTCAATAATTGTATTTTGGTTTTATTATGATCTTAACAAAACACTTATTTTTTTATCTCTAATCTTTATCCTAATTATGGTGGCCATCATAATTTTGGCGGCCCTCTTATGGCAACAGGCTTTAAAATTAAAAATTCCGAAGCTATTAAACAAATATACTTCCATTCGAATTTTAATAAACGAAATTAAGGAACTCGATCCCAAAATAGTTTTAAACTCCAAACTTTTTTTTCCCGCTATAGCGTTCTCTGTAGCAATATTTATTTTTGACTCACTAACCTTATGGACAATATTGAAATCACTTAATCTAGATTTAAATTTTAGGTTAATATTTGCTACCCAGGTTATTGCATCCTCAATTGCCTCTCTTTCTTTTTTCCCAGGAGGACTCGGTATATTTGAAGGAAGTCTTACAGGAATATTAACTTTTTTAGGACTGTCAATAGAGCAAGCATTCACAGTAACAATTCTATTTAGAGGATTTACTTATTGGCTTCCTATGCTCCCAGGGTTTTTATTAACTCAAAAAGAATTGCTCAGGATTTAATTAAAAAAATATTAAGTTTAACCTTATTTAAATCCTTCAGGATATTATAATTTCGAAGTCACTTCTTCTAGAAGGAAAGGTTTCAGCTATATTGGCTTTCTTAATTATTATTTAAGTAATTCTATAAATAAATGAACATTTCCATTTTGAACAGTTTGTAATTTATAGATTTAAAAAAGATTAGGCATTGGTAAAGAGGAAATAAAACTTAATGGATTACTTTTTTTATGCAATCAAAACAAAATGGCAATTTTGGATTACTATTTGCTCAATTATTGCTATAGCTCTTTATGTTATAATGAAAACTATTAATTCTTCATTCGTAAATGTACCTTTAATCCTTATAATTATTATTGGTGGCTTACCATTATTTATTCAAATTAGCATTAAGTTAGCACACGGCGATTTAGGTGCTGATACTCTGGCCGCTTTGTCCTTAATAACAGGCGTTATTTTACATGAATATCTTACGGCCTGTTTGATCATACTTATGCTTGCAAGCGGCCAAACTTTGGAGGCTTATGCAAGACGCAAAGCTTCTTCTGTATTACAAGCACTCATATCACGTATGCCATCTAAGGTGCATATACGTAAAAATGAACAAATTAAAGATATTCCTCTTTCAGAAACACAAATCGGTGATGAAATTATAATCTATCCTCATGAAGCATGTCCTGTTGACGGTGAAGTAATTGACGGACATGGTACAATGGATGAGTCCTATCTAACTGGTGAACCTTATCTAATTTCAAAGGCACCTGGTGTGACTGTATTATCAGGGGCGATTAATGGGGAAGCGTTATTGATCGTTAAAGCATCAAAACGACCATCAGACTCTCGATATGCAGCCATCGTTGAAGTTTTAAAAGAAGCCGAACAAAAAAAACCAACTTTACGCCGTCTAGGTGATCAAATAGGGGCTATTTTTACACCAATCGCGTTATTTTTCTCCTTGATTGCCTGGTATTTTTCCGGTGATCCTATTAGGTTTTTATCCGTATTGGTCATTGCAACACCCTGCCCATTACTCATTGCAATTCCCATTACTCTAATAAGTGCCGTTTCAATGGCAGCCAAACGGGCAATAATTATAAAAGATCCTACTATTCTAGAACGACTACCCACTTGTCAAACCGCTATCTTTGATAAGACAGGAACATTAACCTATGGCAAACCAACTTTAACTAAAATTATTACTATAGAGACTTATACTCCCTCAGATATCTTGCAATATGCAGCAAGCCTTGAGCGCTATTCTAAACATCCTTTGTCTAATTCTATATTAGACACTGCAAAGGAACATGGTTTAACCTTATTACAGGCATCGGAAGTTTTCGAAAAGCCGGGGCATGGCTTACTTGGAACAATAAATGGTCACTCGGTTCAAATCATCAGCCGCAAGAAATTTTTAGCCAAACACCCTGAAAAAGTTGGACTTTTGCCAGAGTATTCTTCTGGCCTGGAATGTCTTTTATTGATAGATGAGCAGTTTGTGGCCATATTACAATTTCATGACGCACCCCGGGAAGAAAGCCACTCTTTCATTCATCATTTAGCCCCTTCTCATCAGTTTAAAAAAATCATGCTGGTATCGGGAGATCGTGAATCAGAAGTCAAGTATTTGGGGAAACTACTTGAATTAACTGAAATCTATGCATCCCAAAGTCCTGAACAAAAACTTGAAATTGTCAGAAATGAAACTCAAAAAGCACCGACTCTTTATATGGGTGACGGAATCAATGATGCGCCAGCTTTAACAGCTGCGACTGTCGGCATAGCTTTCGGCCAATACAGCAGTGCAACTGCAGAGGCTTCAGGTGCTGTAATTATGGAAAATACCCTCAATAAAGTAGACGAGTTAATGCACTTAAGTATCAGTACTCGTAAAATTGCACTACAAAGCGCTATTGGCGGGATGTTGCTCAGCATAATAGGAATGAGCTTTGCAGCTCTGGGCTTTATAAATCCAGTAACTGGTGCAATACTTCAAGAATTAATTGATATACTTGCGATCATTAATGCTTTGCAATTAACCTGGGGCAGTAGAGTTAAAATAGATTTACCAGGTTATATGACGTAAAAATTATAACTTTTTTTCTTCTGCCCCCTTTATATAATACCCTTGCGTGATATTTGCGAGTACGACAATGTTATAAATAGCGCAGCTCAGCAAAAAATTATTCGGTAATGATATCGCGAGTATTAGCCCTGACACCCACAGTAATGTGAAATACAATTTGTTGCCCTTTAAAAGTAGGTTTTGGGTCAAGACAATATTTTTGACGAAAAGCTACCAAAGAAGGTGAGGTAATGGAAAGTGCAAAATATTCTTTTAAACCAAATCTGGCTTTAATTAATCCATCAATCGAAAAACGATGCCTTTGCCCAATATGTTTTCGATTCAAACTGATATTCTCCTCTGGGTAAATAATAGAAATATGAGCACCAACATCATCAGGTGGTTTAAAATAATCTGGCTTATCTATAGCGTCATAAACACTAAGTATTGGATGAATAAAATGGATATAATCATCATCTATTTTTAAATAGCAGTAATTATCACGTTGCTGAAGTATGCCCTCCGCCCTTAAATTGCGCGCCTTCTGGAGTGCTGTTTTACAGGATAATTCAGTCACAATAAACTGCTCAAAAATTTCTCCCATTTAGTCTCGCTCGATTGAGTAGATAGTCTATAATCTGCTGGAAATTAAATCGCCTCACTAGTATAGTAGAGTCTTGATTTTGTTTCTATGTGTCGAGACTATTTCTGGGTGCCCCCATAGATGCCCCATGTGGACATTTAAAAATGCAGGAATGAAATTAATTCTTTGATTTTAAATAACTAAATACATATCTCAGGATATAGAAATCTGTCTACGGTATGCTCTATTTTTCCCATTTAAATAATCAAGAAAAAACAGAACTGATCAATTCACTCTAAGAAGATGAAGGAAAGCATTTGGATGTGCTTGAGCATCGCGATGATCCTAAAAAATGGGTGATTGCGTTAATAACTAAAGCCTATCGAGATAGCTCAATAGTGCTTACTTGACTTTGCTCTTGGGTCGTGTAAATTTGAAAAATAAGAATAAAATAAGACTCCATCAGCATATAAACTTCTGGAGTTACAGGGTCTTCCCATGTTTGACGCTACTAAAATTTCTGATCATTTTTCTATAGGGATGGTCAAATTAAAATCGGTACTTTAATAATGTAGAAATTATCCGTTCCCTAATCCAGATAGATTACCTTAGTAGCCGCAACATAACTTGGTTTAGGCTTTTAATAGCTAATTGTTTGTATCATGTTTCTTCTTCATATCCACCTGCCATCGCCACATCACATAAACCACAGGAATCACAATTAAGGTGAGCAATAAAGCTGAAAAAACACCACCTACCATGGGGGCTGCAAGACGTTTCATCACATCGGCACCAATACCAGTCGCCACATAATCGGCAACAAACCAAGGATATTAGCCAACCCAGCCATCACCATAGGACGAATACGGGATACTGCACATTGCTGCACAGTTTGAATTAAATCTGGTAAAGTTTTGAGTAATCCTTTTTCTTTTTTCTCGCTGTAATCCGAATCAAGATAAGCAAGCATCACCGCACTGGTTTCTGCAGCAACCCCTGCAAGTGCAATCATTCCACCAAACGGCGATACTCATGTTATACCCTAATATATAGAGCAGACTTTAAATTCACCAATTGAACGATGGGCACTTCGGCACCACTGGGCGTTTTGACTAAAATGCGATTGAGCTTATCTGGATCATCCCTTATTTCTCGTAAATAATGCACGTTCACAGGGTAGTGCTCGCACCCCTCAATCGTGGTAGCAATGTTTTCGCCACCAATGGCCGACTCAATAATACGAATGTAAGAAATAGTTCTGAACGCCCTTCTTTTTGATGAATTTAAAATCACATGGTTATTTGTTCAATTAATTCACGTATAATTATTTTTTAAATTATCCCAAGTGAATAGAGTTAAGGTGAAAGTATGCAATCCAAATTCGAGAAGTTTAATGAATTACCACCAGAGATTAAAATTGAAACCGCTCAATATCTATCAAACCATGATTCAGTAAACTTAGCTCAGACATCAAGACATCATTTCGATTTGTTTAAACCCATGATTGGTGTTCATAAGCTACTGCCCCACGTAGTGCACGGTGAGCATGATGCAGTTCAATCGATACTAAAAGCTGATATAAGTTTAATGTTTTACAGAGGCAAAATAACGGATTGCTCAGGCCGAAAATTTGAGAACATTAGTGCTTTTGAATACGCGCTGTGG
>NZ_JNCF01000013.1 GCF_000770585.1 Legionella norrlandica
CCTGCACAACCGCCCAAATATTTTTTAAAACTGCTAGCATCCCTTAAATCAAAACCTACCTGTTCGGCATAAAGATCAACCGCTACGCGTCCCATGCAAATGACATCGATCAACCTATTTTGATCCAAACAAAGCCTCTGATATTTTTCCATAATTTCCTCAACTCAATACAACTGGCAAGTGTGTCTTCAACGATTGTTCCGCTGCTTTGGCAATGCGCAACGCTTGCAAGCCATCAAATCCCGACACAGGACTTGGTTGATCATTATTCCAAGCATTATAAAAAGCATTTAACTCCGCTAAATAGGCTTGATGATAACGTTCAAGGAAAAAATATTGAGGTTTTGCTCCTTCAGTTGTGTTCCTCGAGTATCGAGTAACAGTATGCTCTAACAGATTTTCTGCCAACAACATCCCTCCTGAACCAAATACTTCAACTCTTTGATCATAACCGTAGATTGCTTGACGACTATTATCAATAATACCAAATGCTCCATTTGCAAAACGAAGCTGAATAATGGCTGTATCCACATCATTAAACTGCTCGAAATCGGGATTGATCAAGACAGCTCCGGTGGCGTACACCTCGACAACCTCTGATTGCATTAGGAAACGAGCCATATCAAAATCGTGAATAGACATATCCATAAAAATTCCACCTGAGGTAGCACAATACTCTTTTGATGGGCATGCTGGATCGCGAGACGTGATGCGAAGGATATGTGGAATACCTATTTCGCCGATCTGAACCCTTTTCTGGATATTGGCAAAACTTGGATCAAACCGACGGTTAAATCCAAGTTGCAATAACGTATTATTGCTCGCTACAGTATTTAATGCTGATTCTATTTCCCCCTCATTCAAACCTATTGGCTTTTCACAAAATATTGCTTTGCCATTAGCACTTGCCATAGCAATTTGTTCAAGATGCAAATGAGAAGGAGAAGCTATCAAAACTGCATCTAATTCCGAATGACGAAGCACTTCTTCTATTTGGTTAGATATAAAAGATACACCTAATTTTTCTGCCCATTGCTTATCTAAATAAGGATCAGCTATAGCTCGTAATTCGAATTGTGGTAAATGAAACATAATATTTTCGGCATGCAGTTTACCAATCCTTCCCACGCCAACTATTCCTATTCGACATATATTTTTTTTCATAATTTAATCCATAATAATTTTAGTCTTGTAACTCAATGTTTTTATTAAATCCTTAGATACAGGTTGACCTATGTCTCTTATTTTTACTCCAGCATTTAAGTTTTCTTCTATTTTTTCCAAAGATACTGATGTAGTTTCCGGAATAAAATAATAGACAAACCAACATGCTAATAAGCAAAAGGAAGCAAATAAAGCAAAAGTAAATGCCTGACCCGTGGCTTGATACAGCGTAAGAAAGGAAAGGGAAACAACAAAATTCGCCCCCCACTGTGCTACCGTAGCAATACTCATTGCCAAACCACGAACAGTCAGAGGGTATATTTCAGATATTAAAACCCAGAATAAAGAACCTAGGCTGATACAATATCCCATCACATACAGGGATAATGATCCAAGCAGCCAGAGTTTATTAACCGCCAACGTACTATAAAATAATAGGCTCACAAAATACAAACTCAGAGCTGCTATTAGAGTACCGCTGATTAGTAGAAATCTTCGACCTAATTTATCAATATAAAAAATAGTAGCCACAGTAAACAAGAAATTAATCATACCCATACAAAAGGTAGCTAATATTGCATTCTTGACTGGGAAAAATCCTGCGGATTCAAAAATGACTGGCCCGTAGTACATTAAAGCATTAATTCCAGAAAATTGCTGAAAGACCCCTAAACCAATACCAACCAATAAAACAAAAACCACTGGTTTTTTAAATAGCAAACCATAATTGCTAGATGGTTTCGTCAAATTTTCCTGGATTTCGGTCAATTCTTGATGAATATCATAGTGCGAAGGTCTAATGCGTCTTAGGTTTTTTAAAGCAGCATCTGTCCCATATTTCATCATTAACCACCGGGGAGAATGGGGAACAAAAAACATCCCGCAAAACAAAACGAGGGCAGGCAAACTTCCAATTGCAAATAAATATCGCCAGCTCGTTAATGAGTAGTCGTGAAGTAGATAACCGATTAAATAAGCAACAGCTTGGCCAAAGGTAATGGTCAATCCATTTATCAATACCAAAGCTCCTCTTTGAGCCGGTGGTGCAATTTCAGCAATAAACAAAGGAGCAATATAAGATGCAATTCCTATGCAAACGCCTATAATAAATCGTCCTAATAATAAGGCAGTTAATCCATGAGTTAGCGCACACAGTGCTGTCCCGCTAATAAAACCCAAAGCGACTATTTTTAATAATGAGCGTCTGCTCACCTTATCTGCAATAAGACCACTAATAGGAATTCCCAACACGCATCCTAGCAAACTGCTGCTAACAACTTGTGCCCATTGCCAATCAGTCAGCTCTAACTGAGTAATCACCTGATCCTTGATATCAGCAATAACACTCGAATCAAACCCGAACAGAAATCCACCAAAACCAGCAATTACTGCAACCAGGAATACAAATGAATTCATTCCCTTGTTCATAACTATCCGTCCCTGCTTAAAATACAATCGCGATGATGTTATCACTGTCAGCAGAGAAGAAGAATATCCAACTGAAAATTATTATTTGCCCAAACTATGAATAGGGCAATTTACCCCAACTTCTGCAAAAGCACTAATGACATCTTGCTTATTGTATTGTCTATCAATTGCTGCCTGAATAACCCCGCAAGCAGCAGCATCAAAAGAAGTACCTGATGTCCAATACTTTATATTGGCGTCAATCATTACTTGAAATGCTTTTCTCACAGACCAATCGGGCTTATTGGCTAAAAGATAAAAAGCTTTATTAAAAATCCCACTTGATAGATGAACATCCAACTCTTCATAATAAGATTCGGCATGATCGATTGACCGGCCATCTTTGACTGGATCATCCATATAACGAATCGGTTCTCCACTGACGGTAATTTCACGACCTATCGACCAGTCCTTACCATCCAATACCATGGGAAATCTTTGCGTAAAAAATCCTGCATCGCTATGGATGCCATATCTGAAAAGGCTTCATTGATTCCTCCCGACTGTCCATTATAAATCAGGTTGGAGTGCAATCGGGTAAAATTATGTGACAGTTCATGAGACAACGTGCTTTGAGCAGGCGCAGTTAATCGAGTATCTCCATCCCCTATTACGATTTGTTGGTGCATTACGTACAATCCTTTAATTTTGATGGAGGGCACAGCAAACGCATTATCAAAACTCTTAATATGGGTATAAGCACGTAAGGGCAAGTCGTCACCTAAGGGTTTTTCTATCCCATAATATTCTTTATACATATCGAGTGTTACCTCAGCAAAATACATAGTGTCATTTACTGAAGAAAAACTATAGTTTGCAGGCGAGGTATCCCCATCGTTAATATTCACATACTGAGTATCTTTGCTGCAAGGATAGGAAAAAGTGGGTATCCTCTTAAAGATCTCTACCATGCTTAAGACAGGGAAAGACCGTTTGTCCAAATCAGTATAGGCAGCATTGATTACCCTCACCTCAGGGCTTTCTACAAAACACTGTCCCTTGTTGACCATTACATCAAACTTGCCAAGCGAAGGAACATCTTTTACTAGATCACCGTGTTGAAACAAGCCTGAGCGATAGGGAAGAATGAATACATTGCCACCTAAGCCTTGTCCAATTTTCTTGTGGGTTAAATCATCCCAACTTTTCAATGTCTGCCCAGAATTAGCATCGATAATATAATTGGGAGCGGATACAAAACGGACAGGATTATTAATATACATTGATACATGATAAGCAAGATGAGCTTTATTTTGTGGATCCAGATAAATGATTTTATCTATATTTTTATAAATAATTGGGTCTTTTATTTCGTTTAGGATCTTATTTTCAATATCATTGGCACTATATTTTCCATTGATCTGATGAACATCTTTTTCAATTTCAGAGACATCAACTCCAGTAAAAAAATTTTCTGATCTATTGCTCTTATGGAGAATCAACTCATGTCCCCATACAGGAATATCTTTATAATAAATTCGATAACGAACATCGTTAACATTAAGATTATTGCCCACATCAACAAGTTTTAATTGATAATCTAATTGCGCCATTTGACCGGAAGAAGACATTAATCCTTTTCTATTATTTACAATAGTGGAATAATATTTTGTTAAATTATCCTCTCTTGTCCCCCAAACCAGGCTTTCTGAAGCAGCTTGCAGGCCTAGACTTACCAGAGAAACAGCCAAAAATGAAACTATCCTTGCTTTCATATTGCTTTCCTGTTGTTCACAATCGTGAGTTTAAATTTACTATTATAAAAATTGGTTTATTTTTATTCTATGTTGAGATCTTCCTTATATATTCATACACTGCTTCAGCCATCGCATTGGCTGCATGAGAATTTTCCCTGAACCAAAGTTCGGGTTCTATCATTTCCAACTCCCCCAAACACAATTTATTATTGTTATCCTGCATAACATCAACACGTGCATAGACTGGCAACTCATTGCATTGAGTTATGACATTCTCAACAAATTCCCTTTCTTCCTGAGAGGCTTCATAAGGATGTACCGTCCCACCAAAATCATCTTGCACTCGGAAATCGCCTGGTTTTGCTTTTTTTAAGATAGAGTGACTGTATTTACCCCCAAACATCATAAAAGAGACTTCCCCTTTTACAATATTTTCTTGAAACTCCTGCAATAGCATTGATCCACTATTGATTAACTCTTGGAACACATCCTGATAATGATCAACTGAATTCTGATCAAATAAATAAGTATGACGAGCACCTCCAGCGATTGCCGGTTTAAGTATCGCTTTTTTCCATTTATTTTGCTCCATCACCTGCCTTAAACTTCTTAATTCTCCTTGGCTCAAAAATAAGGTAGGCGGAATATTAATTCCTTTTTGTTGTAAATCACTTAAATAATGTTTGTCAATATTCCACTGGATAACAGAAAGGGGATTGATAAAATTAATTATTTTTGAGCATCTTTTTAGCCATAAACAAAACTCATCGAATCTATGGAAATAATCCCAAGTAGCTCGAAATAATGCAAAGCGCGCCTCCGACCAATTATATTGCTGATTATCCCAATGGGTTCGAGTGATTTTAAGTCCTTTTTGCTCCAATGCCTTAATTAGCAATTGATCTTCAAGCAATACATTTTGAATATAGGGAGTAGTATCTTGAGGAGCAAAAAAGTCCCTTTGAGTAAGTAAAACAACATCATATTTGATTGCTGACATGATCAAAGTAATTTATCATAAAGTAATACCAGAATACTTATCTTCTTAGACTAAATCCATACCTTCCTGATAAATCAACCTGGTCATTCAATTAAATAAGCAATTATTGCATTTTGAAAACACTTTGTTTAACCTCTCTCATAAAACCAACATATGATATCAATGTGCCAATCCTAAAATTTTAATTAAGGACATAATGAATGCTTAAAAATGCTATTGTTAGATCACCTTCGGTCACAATGGTCAATGGCTTGACGACATCAGCTGACCCAAGAAAACCAAACCATGAATTGGCATTGGCCCAACATCAGGATTATATTAATGCTTTATCTCAATGCGGGCTGGAAGTCACTGTACTCCCACCTCTCGAACAATTCCCTGATTCCTGTTTTGTAGAGGATGTTTCCTTATTAACAGAAGAGTTTGCAGTATTAACACGACCAGGCGCTGAATCCAGATTAGGAGAAGTGGAAGAAATTGAACAAACCATTGAGCTTTTTTTTGATAAAAAAATTTTTAGAATAAAATCACCCGGTACCCTCGAAGCTGGAGATGTTCTTAGAGTAGATAATCATTTCTTTATTGGCCTCTCTGCAAGAACTAACAAAGAAGGAGCTGAACAACTAATTTTTTTTCTTAATCAATATGGTTATACTGCATCAGTCATTCAATTAAAGAAATTTCTTCACCTTAAGACAGGAGTAAGTTATCTCGACAATGACTATATTTTAGTTAGTGATGAATTAATTAATCATCATGCTTTCAGCCACATGAAACAGATCGTAGTAAGTCAGGAAGAATCTTATGCAGCTAATTGCATTATGGTCAATGGAACGGTTTTACTGGCCAAAGGCTATCCTAAAATTGCGTACGAATTGACACAATTAGGTTTTGCAGTCATTGAGTTGGATACTAGTGAATTTAAAAAGATAGACGGCGGTTTAAGCTGCATGTCTTTGAGATTTTAATGAAAAGACAATTATCTGTTTTTAGTCTTACCCTAATCACTGTTTGCTCGGTTGACAGCATCAGAAACCTGCCAGCAGCAGCATTGGCAGGCAGCCAATTGTACCATTACTTTGTTCTGGCTTTAGTCTTTTTTCTTCTTCCTTGCGCTATTGTATCGTCTTGGTTTTCTAATCAATCCGAACAAGGCGTTTACGGTTGGGTAAAAAAGGGATTAGGGAATCATTGGGCATTCATGGCTATTTGGTTTCAATGCATCCAGAACATTCTAATCTATCCTACTTTATTGAGTTTTATTGCAGGAACGCTGCTCTATAGTATTTCTCCAGATTTGGTGCAAAATAAAAGTTTGCTTTTCCTAATCATTATTGTATTGATTTGGAGTTTAACCTGGATCAATTTAAAGGGTGTCCAACTCTCAAGCCGCTTTAACTCCTATTGTTCTATCACCGGATTAATCATCCCCTTTATCATCATTCTGTGTATGGGGTTGTATTGGTGGCTTAGCCAGATAAAACCCAATATGACTATTCTCCCGCAAGCAGAATCCTATTCTTGGACTTCATTAACGGCAATAATTTTGTCATTCTGTGGTATTGAATTGGCTGCAGTGCATGCTCGAGACAGTAGGAAAGGAGCATTCCCTAAAGCAGTTGCTGTCTCTGTTGTTTTAATATTTTCGACCATGTTATTTGGCTCAATTATATTAGCCATGATTATTCCACCACAACAATTAAATTTTATCAGTAGCATTCCTCAGCTGATTCAGTTATTTTTCAATAAAATGAAATGCGGACATTTTGCATTTATCATCAATGGATTAATTGCGATAGGTTGTATTGGCGCAGCAAACAATTGGCTTATTGCCCCTATAAAAGGATTGGGGTTTGCAGCTGGGGAAGGTTTTTTAAGTAAGAATTTTAATCAGGTTAATGAAAATAATGTCCCATTTAAGCTATTGGTCGCGCAAGCAATATGCGTATCAATTATCAGTACATTATTTTTAATTGTTCCATCGATTAATGCCTCATACTGGATCATGCTCAATGCAGCCACTCAAATTAATTTGCTAATGTACCTCTTGCTTTTTATTAGCGCACTCAAAATAGTGACCTCAAAACCCATCATGGATAAGTTGGGTATCACTATTTCGTCCTCTTTCGGTCTGGTAGGCAGTAGTGTTACCCTCATTGTCAGTTTAACACCCCCTCCCTCACTTGTAATCGACTCTAAAGTAACTTATGCAATAGTTGGTGGATTGTTCTTAATAGTAATGGCTTTAATACCAATTTGGGCAAAGTCAAAGCTACTTGTCCAATAATAATCTATATTTCTCATGAAAGTATTTAATGTACCTAAGGGTTTACCCCAATTCCTGGTGTGCTCAGCTATAATCAAAATATCAACCCATTGCTGTCATTTTGCAGAGTTAACATGAAACAGGAATACTGTGCTCATCGGAGAAAATGATGAAATTGACACGGAATATGCTCACTAAAGCTGTCGAAGCCAAAATCATTACAGAAGAACAAGCCAACAATTTAATTGAATTTGTAAAAACACTACCTGAACAAGCTCCAGGATTTAACTTAACTAATGTTTTATATTACTTTGGCGGACTCATAGCGATTGGTGCAATGACTTTATTTATGAATCTCGGATGGGAACTATTTGGGGGATGGGGTATTTTCTATTTGTCAGTTTGTTATGCCATACTCGGACTTAGTCTTAGCAGTCAATTCAACAAAAAGGGATATGTTATCCCTGCCGGCATTTGCGCCACTTTTGTGATTTGTATTACTCCGCTGGCCATTTATGGCTTCCAAAAAGGAATAGGCTGGTGGCCTGACGACACGGTTTTTTATCATGATTACCATATTTATATTAAATGGCATTGGATTTTTATGGAACTCGGTACACTGATTGTAGGTGTAATCCTTGCCTGGCTATATCGCTACCCTTTTATGATTATGCCCATTGCAGTCACCCTGTGGTATATGTCTATGGATATAGCAGCCATGATTAGTGGTGGTGAATTTAATTTTGAACTTAGGGCTATGGTTTCTATGTATTTTGGTTTGCTGACTATACTCATTGCTTTCTGGGTAGATATTCGCTCAAACCCCTCCACCGACTATGCTTTCTGGCTATATATATTTGGTGTTTTGGCCTTCTGGTTTGGACTTAGTTGCCAATCTTCGGACAGTGAATTATCCAAATTTATTTATATGTGCATTAACTTGTTCATGATCCTGGTAGGAGTTATTTTAGGTAGAAAAGTGTTTGTAATCTTTGGTGCACTAGGATGCAGCTACTACCTAGGCTATTTGGCATTCCAGGTATTTAAATGGAGTTTGTTATTCCCCGTTGCTTTAACGGCTATAGGCTTTGGGATCATTTACTTAGGGATTATTTGGCAGAAAAATGAAGCTAGATTGACTAAAAAACTTCGCTCCCAACTCCCCAAACCGTTACAAGATCTACTAGAAAACAGAGATAGTTTGGATTGAAAAATAATTAATCGAAATATCAATAGCCCCTATTTACTTTTAGATACCTCGAGTAGAAGATAGACAAGTTAATTATTATTTTCTTTCAAAAGGACTTGGGGAGTAATTATGTTAACCTTATCACTCGCAAAATGCATCAATGCAACAAAAAATGGAAGCTTTTCCATCAAAGACCTAGGGTTATCCGATACCCTATCTTATGAGGATGTAGTTTTTTTAGCGGAATATTTAAAAGCTACTCCGCTGACCGATCTTGATTTGTCAATGACAATGACTGAGGAAAACTCAAAAGCCCTGTGGAATTTAAGTCAAGTCATTTCACAAAACTCTCAATTGGAAAAACTAACCTTTGAAATCACATTAGATTTTAATTTTTATTCTAAACATGTTCTATCAGTTGGTTTATTTGACTTTATAGATGAACGCCGATTAAAAAAAATAGCAGCGCGTGTTAATGAGGCATTACTTGATATATTAAATAACAAGCCTGCATTAAAAAAATTAACTGTAGACTTGCTTCCTCTTGATACCTCACTCACAAATAAACAAATTCGTAGATTAACTCAAGCGATTAATCAACCTCCTCTTACTTATTTAAATTTAGCTTTTTCAGTCGCCAAAAGTGCCCAAATACCTCTTTTTAATTCAAAGAAACCCATTACATCTCTTGAATTTCTAACACTTCGTGGTTTTGCTTCAGGAAGAAATGTATTGCAGTATTTGCCGAAAGCTTCCGCTTTAAAAACGTTAGCCATTCATGACATGCAATTCGATAAAACTGATTTTCTACTATTGGATAAGATTATAAAATCCAATCCCACACTGGATACCCTAATTATTAATAAAACTAACATTGGGCAGATTAATTCACCTCAAGTTCTCAGCTGGCTCAAGTCATGCTCCCATCTAAGCAATCTTAGTTTAGCTGAAAATAATTTGAGTCTACTGAATGTTGATTTTTTATGTGATTTTTTAGCCAGTAATCCTGAGAATCTAAAAGAGCTGAATCTCTCCAAAAATGCCTATATGGCAGCTGATGTCATAAAAATTGCTAAAGCGTTAACATCTAATACGCATATTGAAAAATTAGTGCTCGATGAGAATTATATTGAAAATGAAGGATTACAAGCTATTCTAAATCTAGTTAAAACCAATAAGAATATAAGGTCTATCTCAATTTCCAATACTTGTCGATACACACCCTCTAATGAAATAATTCAAACCCTATGTAATTTATTGATTGACCCAGAGTGTCAGCTACAAGAATTACAATTTAATCAGGATATAACCTTAGCCCAGTATATCATGTTGCAATATGTACTCAATTTCAATAAGAGTATAGAATCCATTGATCTAAGGTTTAGGTATCCCAATATTAGGCAAATGACTCTTAATGATTCAAATGATGCCAGTACTCAGGGATTATCTGACAATAATTCAGATTCTATGGTCAGGACAAATCCGAAGGAAAAAGGGGAAAAGCCTGGTACAATCAAAAATTCTCAATTGTTTTTTATCCCCCGAAGCAATCAATGCAAAGAAGATAAAGAGCAACTTGCTATATTCTCAAGTCCAGGTGTTGGCTACACTCAATGATATTTGAACATAAACAAAGCCCTAATCGCATAATATGAGAAAATTCCCATATTATGCTTAACTAACTACCCTATTTTGCTTCTTATATGTTCGGAGAAAAATTAATATCCTTAGATTCGTATAAAAATATTACGCTTATATAAAATTAAAACTACTAGAAAATTAAGAAAAAGAAAACAAATAGAATACAATAAGGCAGCGTTGTGATTACTAAATCCTCCAAAAAGATAATTCTTCATAAAAATGATACTACTAACTACATCACCATTACTTAACGTCACCCTGAAGGCATATTGCAATTTAATAAGAATCACATGAAATACAAAAGCAAATAAAGCATTCATACCAAATACTTTAAAAAACCATGACCATTTTTTAATCTGCAATCGATCTATCATCAAAAAGCAAAAAGCAAAAACAAGCAAAGCCATGCCACTAGTCCAAAGGACAAAAGAACTAGTCCATAAATTTTTATTGATAGGAAAACTATCGCCCCATAACCAACCCAGTAAAAGAAACAAGAAGCCAGCCCCGCTCATGAGATAGAATTTCTTGGTCTTACTACCTGTGCTTAAGAGCAAATTTCCTGTTAAAACCCCTGATAAGGTGGTAGCAATTGACGGAAAGGTACCCAAAAACCCCTCGGGATCATAGGTTTTTTCATACAAACGAGAGGATGAAAAAAACAACTGGTCAAAGTATGAGACCCAGCTTCCTACTTTAGTTAATTGATTGGCTCCATATCCTGGAACAGGTACTAAAGTCATAAGAACCCAATATCCCAACAAAAGAGCGACAAAAATGAAAGATTGTGTCTTAATCGAAGTGTTCAGATAAATTAAGGTACAAACGAAATAACAGACCGCAATACGCTGCAGAATCCCGTATATTCTTATACTACTGAAATCAAGTGGATAGGGAAAAACATTCAAAAATAACCCTAAAAGAAATAAAATGATGGTTCTCTCAATAACTGCAGCGTATAAAGAAGAGACAGACTTTTCTTCTATTTGTTTTCTTAAGCTGATCACACTGGTTAATCCCACAATAAATAAAAAAAATGGGAAAACCAGATCAGCCAAAGAACAACCATTCCATTCAGCGTGTTCAAGAATAGGGTAGGGATCGAGAGCGGCTTGTCCGTTAACTAATATCATCAGTACGATGGTTATTCCGCGAAATACATCAAGGGATAAAATGCGTTTTGATTGCAAAGGAAAAGTATTCATAAGTAACGATTTTTAAATCAGTTTCTACCCAAGAAACTTGGGTCCTATAAAGAGCACTCACTATCTTAAGATATTGCTATACAGATTGTAATATCAAACTAAAATTAAATTTTTTCTATATGAAGCTTCCTCATCATTTGAATAGGAAATTAAACTTTAAATCAAATTATCCCTGTAATGTACTGGAAATAAAAAGATTTGTTTGTTAATGTACAACTTTTTGTTAAGTAGACTATTTTAAGGATATAATTATGTTTGAGTCTTTGCGGAAATGTTTAACTGGCATGGCGTGCACTTCATTTTCTTCTTCAACCCCGCATCGTAATGCACAACGAGCTAACGTCGGAGCTGACATTATTGGAACAGTTCTGGAAACATTTGATCCTGCTGCCGCAATTCCCACAAACCTCGCTCAAACTTTAATCTCATTTTATTCCGTATTCAGATTTGATACCCATGCATCTGAAAAACTAGTCCACCTTCTACAAGGAAGCATGGCTGGGGCACAAATGGGACTTAGAATTGCATTGCTTTTTAACGGAGTACAATGTGAAGCATACACTGATGACAATCTGTGTACAGCAATATTTTTACTCAGCTTATTGTATAAAGGAACCTTATTGGCTAGCTGGGGACCTAGTGAATTTTCCAAAGATCCTTACGTTCAGCCGGCAAGTGAATCTAATGAATCTGAAGTAGAGCCTGCTCGGGACAGGGCATTATCCGTTTAATTGCACCCCCCCTGTTCAATTGGACAAGGGGTATCGTCAACTCTATTCCTAATTAACGTTAATTAAGTAATTGAACAGTGATATCTCGTGCATCAGATAAGCCATGATCATCAACCACTCTCACAACGTACTTGCCTGGCTTTGCTTGCCAAAGATAAGGCTGATCCGGTTTCGTTTCACCAACAAAAGTTTCGTTGATAAACCAGTATAAATGAGCGATTCCAGCGTCCGTCACTGCAGTGAGTGGAATTTTCTTATTAGTTTGAGTATTAGCATGAATGATATAACTTACCCCTACTTGAGGAGAAGTAATTTGGGGATTAATGCCACCATTTCCTGATAAAGCACAATCGGGCTCAAAAAATGGAGGAGTATGCCTTTGAATCCCGGCTCTCTTAAATATTTTTAACAAATCTGATGGCCAAAATTCAAATACCTCAAAACGAGTATTTTCATCAATATGGCAAGTCCGAAGCCCTGTTTTATTACTTATGGCTACTTCTCTGAAAATTGTATCGGTTTTAATAGGAGATTTACCTGGTATAAACCAAGTCCATTCCGTGTCAGTACAATAACGACCTGGCAGCATTCCTGATGCTTTGCATACTTCAATTTTTTCCAAATACCTATGTTGCGGGTCTTTTTCAATTCGAGGAATAGGGCCTCTTTCATGTTTGATAGCATCTATCAGTTCAAAAAATAAAGGGGCTGCGATTTCCTTACCAATAAAAGCAGGATTAGATCGGTTATCAAAATTCCTATCCAAACAGCCAATACATACGGGCCAAAAGATCCAATTGTCCATGCATCTCTATATCCTGATGAGGTTCCTGTTTTCCAGGCAATTGGCAATGGGGATCTTCCTCCATCATTTAAATCCTTTCTTGGAGTATCTTTTAGCATGTCAATAACCAAAAAACTTGCTTCCGCACTGAGCAACCGCTGTCCTTTTTGTTTGGCCTCACCCTGTAATGAAATAAGCGGATACCAAACTCCATCATTCACCAGCATAGTATATAAGCTAACGAGCTCTTTCATAGTCAATTCAACTCCGCCTAAACTCAGAGACAAACCGTAGTACGATTCAGAACGTAAATGACTCACTTGAGCTTGCTCTAATAACTGATGGAGGGTCGGAGATGTTAATTGGCTTGAAAGGTTTATGGCTGGAATGTTTCGACTGAGTACCAAAGCGTCTTTTGCCTTGATTGGCCCCATAAAATCATAATCAAAATTTTCAGGGTTGTACCCATTAAAGCTCTGGGGTACATCTTTTAAAACTGTATTTGGGTGAATTAAGCCTTGATCAAGTGCTAATCCATAGATAAATGGCTTCAATGTCGAACCAGGAGACCTTTTGGTCTCTGCACCATTAATTTGGCCGCTTATATTCCTATTAAAAAAATCAGCAGAACCCATTAAAGCCTTAATGCTCATATCACGACTATCAACAAGTAAGACCGCAGCATTATGAACACCAAAAATTTTTTTCCGCACCAGGTAATGTTTTGTAATACGCTCTATAATCAATTGAAGTCTGTAATCTAGAGTTGTTGAAATGCTCTGTGACAAATTAGGATGCTCATTTAATATCATGTTTACAAAATGTGGCGCAAGGAAAGGCAAATTTTGACTAGTTTGCATAACCAAAGGCAATCCAAACATAGGTTGTTTACCATGATCATCAGGATGTTGCTGTAACCATCTATCAAATAAGCGATTTCTTATTCTTTTTAATTCACTGTTTTTTGATGTTCTTTTAACTGGATTTTGCGGAATAATGCTTAAGGTTAATGCTTCTGGTAGACTTAATTGGTTAACAGGCTTATTAAAATAAATTAAACTTGCTGCCCCTACTCCCTCTATATTTCCACCATAGGGAGCCAAGTTTAAATAAGCCTCAAGAATTTCATCTTTACTATAATGCCTCTCTATTTGTAAAGCTCTTATGATTTGCCACAATTTTCCTGAAATTTTCTTGGAATTAATTCCAAAGCGTATTCTTGCTACCTGCATGGTAATTGTAGAGGCACCTATTCTGCGGGATTTGACAACATAAGTCTGCCAAATTGCCTTCACCATGGAGAAAGGATTGATTCCTGCATGCCAGTGAAAATACTGATCCTCTTGTAAAAGGGTCGCTTCAATTAATTCCTTAGAGATTTGAGATAACGGGACATATAACCTGTATTTCTCATCTTTACTCAAAATCAATCTTAATAATTGATGGTTATTATCATAAACTGCTGTAGAAAAATTGAACTCTTCCAGCAAAGTAGGCTTCGGAGAAAAAAATAATAATACACTCCCACTGACAAATAGTGAGACTAGGATTATGCTTATATACTTTATTGCTTTTCTCATTAGCCGGACTAAGAAATGTATAAAGGTTAAATTATATTCAAATTAGTATTCAAATGCATTAGAATTGACTAAAGCAATAATGACCAGGAATGCATTGAGCTTAACGGGATGTTGGCTGCATTCGATACCTTCTGTATATTGCTGAACTTAAATTAATAGAAACCACAACCAGGACTTCATATCACCATGAACAAAAACCCATTCTCCTCCATTATGAATGTATGGTGTTCAATGTTTTCAACCTTATTTGGTAAAATTAAATGGAATAGCCCTCCCTGGTTGATCTATTTAAAACAGAAATCACAAAGTTCACCCAAAATATTTTGGAGTATCGCTTTGTTATTTATTATGTTGTTAGGCGCAGGAACTTATGGGGCGTATTGGTATAATAATTTACCCAAACCAATCTATATTTCTTCCTCTATTATCATACCTGATATCACTCCTAATGAAGAAAACCTTATTCCTAATAACCTTATTATTGATTTTGGCATCAAAAATAATGAATTTATTCCTCAATCCGTCGCCCCGATTAACTTAGTTGGCAAGGATATTGACCAAGGGATCGAAATGACCCCTGAAATTGCTGGTAAATGGAATTGGAATAGTGATAGTCAGTTAGTTTTTATTCCTGCAGAAGACTGGCCTGCGGGACAAACATATCACATTCATTTTGCAAAAAACTTTTTTACTCCCAATACCAATATTGAAAGTTATGATTTATCTTTTACAACAAAGCCTTTCCAGGCAACCATTGGCGAATTCAAATTTTATCAAGATCCTGTTAATGCAGAAACAAGATATGCTGTAGCGACCATACAGTTTAATTACCCAGTCAATATCAATAGCCTTGAAAAAAATACTTCTCTGGTATTTCAAACCATCAAAAATGGAAAAGCGAACTTCAATACTGATTCAGTCTCATTTTCTTATACTTATGATAATAATAAACGCGTCGCCTATCTTCATTCGGCTAATATAAAAATTCAAGAAGTGCCGCGTTATTTATTGCTAACGCTCGATAAAAATGTGAGTTCTTCCACTGATTCTGCAGATCTTGGACAGAAAATTAGCAAAAACTTGCTAATACCCGACTCAAGTAATTTTCTTAAAGTAATATCAGCAGCGGCGAACATAGTCCGCAATGACAAAGACAGACCAGAACAAGTACTGACAATTGAAACCAGTCTGGGAGTCAACGAAAGTGAATTTAACAAATCCATACACGTCTATTTGTTGCCGCAAGATTATCCTGCCACTGCTGCTGAGCCGGCCAAACCCAACTATGAATGGCGAAATCCAGGAGAAGTAACCAATAATATTCTCGCTCTCTCCACACCATTACCCAAGGAAGCGATACCTTCTGAACAAAACTATGCCACTCTACATAGCTTCAAATTCAAGACGCAAACACCTCGGTACCTTTATATTAAAATTGATAAGGGAATGAAAGGTTTTGGCAGTTTTGCGCTAAGTAATGATTACACAGCAGTAATACCTGCTCCAGAATATCCCAAAGAAATTAGTTTCTTACACAAGGGTTCGCTATTAGCCCTTAGTAGCGAGAAAAAACTATCCGTGCTTATACGTGGTGTGCCAGCAGTTAAGTATGAATTTGCTCGCGTCTTACCTGACAATGTCAATCAACTGGTTACCCAAACCCAGGGAGACTTTAATAATCCCTATTTTATTAACCCTTCCTTTAATCAACAAAACATCAGTCAAATTTTCTCTGAAATCCAGCAGTATGATGCGACTGATCTTACTAAACAGCAATATACAGCGCTTGATTTGGGTAAATATTTAACATCTGAAGCTAATGCCTCAGGTCCACAAGGCCTCTTTTTATTGCAGGCAACAGGTTGGGATGTGGCCAACCAATATTCCCTAGATGTTAAAGCGAGCCGCTTAATATTAATTACCGATTTAGGGATGCTAGTAAAAGATAATAATGACGGCAGTCATGACGTATTTATTAATTCCATTACTCAAGGAATTCCTGTTGCGGGAGCAACAGTTACCATTCTGGGAAAAAATGGATTACCCATTTTATCTCGCATTACTGATGCCCAAGGCAGAGTCAATTTTCCTACTGTGAAAGATTTTACTGAAGACAGGGAGCCTACGGTTTATCTGGCGCGCCTAAACAATGATGTGTCTTTCATCCCATATAATAATTACAACCGCCAATTGAATTTTTCAAAATTCGATATTGGAGGCATCTATACTAACAACCAAGATTTGCAAAGTTTATCCGCTTATTTATTTTCTGATAGAGGAATATACAGACCGGGAGACACAGCGCATATAGGGATGATAGTAAAACAAGCCTTTGCACAACCACAACCTCCTGGATTACCTTTACAAGCTACTGTGGTAGATACCAGAGGAACTACAATCAAAGACCAAAAAATTACTCTAAATGATACTGGGTATATGGAGATTGATTTTACTACCAACCCTAACTCTCCTACTGGCCAATACATGGTTTATTTATACTTAGTCAAAGATGATCACCCACAAAATCTTCTCGGTTCTACCAGTGTTCGAGTTTCAGAGTTCCAACCTGACAGAATGCGCATGACTTCCAGCTTTGAACCAAAACCCTTTGATGGCTGGAGCTCACCTATTGACCTAAAAGCTAAAGTAGATCTTTGGAACTTATATGGTGCCCCGGCTGCTAATAAAAGGGTTGGTGCTAAAATATTATTAACTCCTCAACGGGTTCAGTTCAATGAGTTTCCTGATTACATTTTTGCTGATCCTTTGTATGATCCGAAAAAACCGCCAAAAGTCTTTACAGAAAGCTTGCCCGAAGTAACAACGAATGAGAATGGACAAGCTGAATTCAACCTAAACCTCGAACGATTTGAAAAAGCAACTTATCAGTTAACTTTTTTTGCTGAAGGTTTTGAAGCAGGCAGTGGTAGAAGTGTTACGACCCAAACCAAAACATTGGTGAGCCCACTACCCTATTTCATCGGTTATAAAGCTGACGGCGACTTGCATTTTATAAAGCAAAATGCTGCCAGAAATATCAATTATATAGCAATTAATCCACAGTTGAGTGAAGAAGAGGTTAAGGATTTAAAGATTCAGTTAATTTCATTACATCCAGTAACAACTCTGGTTAAAAAGGCAGATGGGACTTATCAATACCAATCTACTATTCAATCAACGATAGTTAGCACCAAACCATTTGAGATAGGAGAATCTGGTACTAGCTACACACTGCCCACAGATACCATTGGTGATTTTTCTCTAAATGTTCTGGACAAGGATGATACTGTTTTGAGTCAATTACAATTTAATGTAGTAGGTACCAGTCAAGCGCCACTTGCTAAAAATGCCGAATTATCGATAAAACTTAATAAAGAAGAGTATCAAGCTAATGATGATATAGAAATTCAAATCACTGCCCCCTATACTGGTTCTGGTTTAATCACCATAGAAAGAGATAAAGTTTACGCATCACAATGGTTCAAAACAGAAACTAAAAATTCTGTACAAACCATCCATATTCCCGCTGATTTCCAAGGCAATGGTTATGTTAATGTAGCCTTTATTAGAGATTGGGAATCGCCTGAACTATTTATTAGCCCGTTAAGTTATAGTGTGGCGCCATTTAGCGTTAACCATGAGAAACAAGATATAAAAATTGAATTAAAAGCACCTAAGCTAGCTCGTCCAGGTGAGCCGTTTGTAATCGATTATCACACGGACAAACCTGGCAAGATTATCGTATTTGCAGTGGATGAAGGAATTTTACAAGTAGCTAATTATGTTACCCCTGATCCATTGAGCTTCTTTTTCCAAAAACGAGCTTTAGAAGTACTAACGCAACAAACTGTAGATCAAATATTACCTAAATTTATCCAGGATAGAGAAATCTCTGCTGTGGGAGGTGATGAAGGCGAAGCCGCATTAGCTAGTCGACTCAACCCATTCAAAAGAAAAACAGATCTACCTGTTGTCTATTGGTCTGGAATTCTTGATACCGACACTACTGAAAGGGAGTTAACTTACCCAATACCAGACTACTTTAATGGAACCATGCGAGTGATGGCCGTAGCAGTTGCAAATGACTCTGTAGGTTCAAGTGAAATTTCAGCAGAAGTTCGAGGAGATTTTATCATTAGTCCTAATGTTCCTACTTTCGTTGCTCCTGGGGATGAATTTGAAATATCCTCAAGTATTGCAAATAATGTAAACGGCTCAGGAGAACACGCTCAAATTGAAGTAGAACTCACTGCCTCACCTGAAATTACAGTAATTGGTTCAGCAAAACAAACCTTAGAAATAAGCGAAGGAGATGAGCAAACTGTTTATTTTAAATTACGTGCAAAACCCCAATTGGGATCTGCGAAAGTGACCGTCACTGCCAAAACAGACGATAAGTCGAGCAAGATGGATGCAACCCTTAGTGTCAGACCAGCTAGTCCATACACCACTTATATTAATAGCGGTAAATCACAAGATACCCAAAAAGCACTGGATATCATACAGACACTGTATCCTGAGTATCGCAAGGCAGATGCGACTATGTCTACTAGTCCACTAGTCCTTGTCTTTGGTTTGCAACGATACTTGGATAATTTTCCTTATGGATGTACAGAGCAATTGACAAGTAAAGCGCTACCATGGATTGCGATGAACAATCAGCCCTGGTTTAGTTCAGAAAGTGGACCAATTCATGAAAAAATTAATACTACAATTCAAATGCTAAGCCAAAGGCAAATGTCTAATGGTGGGTTTAGCTATTGGCCAGGTCTCAGCGACAATTCAGCCAATAGTTTTGCTTCCGTTTATGCCATGCATTTCTTGACTGAAGCAAAAGCACAGGGCTTCAATGTTCCTGGCGAGATGTTTTATAATGGTATCAATTACCTTAAAGAGCTTGCTAGCCGAAATCCAACAGATGCCAACACAGCGAGAATCCAGGCGTATGCCATTTACATTTTGACCCGCAATGAATTGGTCACAACCAATTATCTGACTAATCTACAGTTATATCTACAACAAGATACCTCCAAAACGTGGTTAAAAGACATCACAGCAGTCTATATTGCAGCCACCTACCAATTACTAAAAAGCTCTGCTGAAGCAAACCAATTGATTGGCCAATATCAACCGCCAACTGATAATACGTTGGCGACCGATTTTTATGATCGCAATATCGCTGATGCTCAATATCTCTATCTGGTCGCAAAACATTTCCCTAATTTATTACCCCAAGTCAGTGACAAGATATTAATGAATTTGGTACAAGCTATAAATAATGATGAAATCAATACAGTTTTATCAGGATTTGCCAGCTTGGCTTTGGGAGCTTATCCACAGAATGTGCCAGCTGAGTCAACAACTAAAATGTCTATTACTGAAATGTTGACTAATGATCAAAAGAAAAATATTCCATCTGATCAGGATAATTATCAAAAATTAAGTATTGATGAATCAGCCAAAACTATTACTTTTAATAATCCTGATAAACAAATATTCTTCTATCAGCTTGCTCAATCTGGATTTGAGAAAACAGTATCCTCAGAACCATTAAAACAAGGAATTGAGATTTATAGAGAGTATCGAGATGAGAAAGGGAATGTAATCAATTCAGCTACTTTGGGCGAAGAAATTGAAGTTCACCTGCAAATTCGATCCTTAGATAATAATTATCTGAGTAATATTGCTATTGAAGATCTTCTGCCAGGTGGATTTGAGGTTGTGAGAGATTCTGTAAAAGCGGACAACATGGATTATGCTGATGCTCGTGAAGACAGAATCAATTTCTTTGGTTGGGTAGATTCAAATGTAAAAGAATTAGTTTATAAAATTAAAGCAACCAATGTTGGTAAATACATGGTCCCCCCGCCTTATGCCGAAGCCATGTATAATCCAAATGTTAAAGCCCGAGGCTCTTCATCAGAAATTATAATAACTAGAGAGGAATCATAATTATAATCCTGATTATAGGAACCTCATTTATTTCTGATTGATGCCTAAATCAAAATGAATAACATCCACTATTCCTTTGCGGCAAATATCGCAAAACGAAGCATAGGATTCCATAACGCAGTTCAGACCGGGTTTATGACTGGTTCCTCTGGATGATGGCGAGTCCCCATAACCACCTTGATATGCACCATATTGGGGTGGGGTTGAATGCCAATCACTATAAGGAGTTGGGATAGAGATCTGCGGGTTAACCAACTCACTCCACTTTAAACCTGTATAACTTGGAATGGTTAAAAAAGTTATGTTTTGTGACCATGGTTCCTCCATATCAGGAGCAAACTCCAATTCCGTTCGGCCACCGCCTTCGTATTCCTCATTAAGCCCAAAAAAATGACCTAATTCATGTATTAATATATAAGTAAAGTATGTTGAATTATCTGCTGGTATCGCGGTATGCGATTTGTAATTACCCACTCCCCAATATTGACTATTATTAATTAACACAATTGGATAATCGTAAGGGGCCGATGCCAACCCCTTGCGAAATTTACTCTCCCGAGTAGGGTAAACAATATGGTACCATCGACCAAAATTATCCCAATAGGGATAATATAATCCCAAAAAAGAATCAAATTCTGGCACTGGAAGGCCCAAGTCTTCTGCAAATCCTAACCGCTTTTTGGATGGATTAAATACAGCATAAAAGTCCATATATTCTATACCAGGAAACTGTTGGCTTTGTAATGCTTGCACTGTTTTAATTGCCCGTTTCCAAAATTTTTCCTTTTCACTCGAAGCATATCCTTCGGCATAAATATTCACTCTTAAAGATGGATTTTTGGCAGCAGTTAACAATTGTTTCACCTCTAAATCCTTAAAAATACTGCTCTCTTTTGTTAACTCACTTACTACAATATTTTTTTCAATGACTTTTTCCATTTGGCCTGTTTGAGGATTTTCAGCATACAGTTCAAAAATCATATCCTCAAATGGAACTGGGAAACGTAAATTAATAGCTCTGGCAAGCTTTCGATATTCTTTACCTGTCCCTATTGCATCGTAATAAACAGCTTCACCGCTGGTCTTATTTTTTAAAATACCCAGATAACTTCCCCATTTTGGCCTATGGACGCTCCGTGATAATAATGCTGGTGTACCGGATGGCTCTATAATCATGGTGCCGACAGTATAGGAATCTGTTTCTTCAAACCAATCGGTTTGAATGCGCAATACATCAACTCCAGAGTTTTCTTCAATTGTTTTTAAGGATTCGGGATTTACTTGATAGAATTTTAAATTAGGATACTGACTATCTCTAGGCACTTTATACCGATCCCAATAAGGATTGGGAAAAGCCAAATGAGCAATCCCTAAAAGCAAGGGAATTAGAAAAAATCTTATCATAGATACTACCTCCTTGTAGTATAAAATATTCTTCTACTACAGTAGAAATTTATGAATTTATCTTCAATTGAGTACTTAATAATTGGACAATCCATGGGGGATTATTACCCAACAAAATAATTGGATCGAAACCTAAAAATTCCATTCTATCCCACTCTTTTTCCAGATACCTCAATTGATCTTTCAACGCTTTATCACTTTTATCTGTTGCATCATAACATCGGTCAAATGGATCATAGGTGTAAGGATTGCAAACAACCGCTTCCATTTCATCCGTTATCCCTATTGTGTTATACCATTCCTCAATTAATATAGGCCCTTCTGCATTGACGGCAGGATCGAGCACATAAATAGAGTTCATGTAATTAACCACAGTAGATACATGATACCACCATCTCACGGATCCATTAATGGAATAAGGAGTTTGCATCTCTAAATTACCAAATGCAAAAATTTTGCAGGGGCGACGAGGTGTTCGTTCTCCAATTTTGCTCGAGAAAGAGCTGCTCTAGCAAAACAACCATCATCAGGATAAAGCCAACTGATTCTTCGTTCGAAATCTGGTTTTTCTGGAGAATACAAAAAACGAGTATCTCGTATCATGTTAAACATATAGAGAAGTTCTTCATAGCTGCTCACTGTGGGCACTATGGAATAATCCATTCTCTGTAGCGGCACTTTCCTAGATAAAGGAGTCCCCTTAGCAATTAGCATTTTAGGTTCATTAGCAGTAACACGAGTAATCGCTTCCTGGAAAGTTTCTTCTGGAAATCGTTTCTGTGAAACCGTGGAATTTGCTAAACTACAAAATATAAAAAAAGGGAGAGACAACAAAATAATAATTTTTTTTTCATAAAACTCCTGCGTGTTATACGATATTGGTCAATATTTACCAAATCCAGTCATCCTTGACATCGCTTATAATTAGCATGAAATAATAGAAAACACCAGCTATGTCACTAGAAAACGCACGGAATCGGATCAAGACATGAACACGAGAGTAAATAGTTAGTCACAAGAAAGCTCTAGGGAATGAAATAAAAACGAACTTGTAGTATTCTTAAGCCCATCAATTTTGTACGGAATAAAATTTTTAAGCCTCGTCATTGCGAGCACAAACGAAGCGCTTCAGATTATTTTTATATAAAAAAACCTATTCTGAATTGCTGCACTCTATTCGCGATGAAGGCAATAAGAGTTTTATCTCCACAAAAGTCTTTTAAACAAAGTTATAGCGATAAAGGGATTAATTATGTCAAATATTCTTGTTAGTATTCTTATGGGGTCGAAATCAGATTGGGCGATTATGGAAGAAACAAGTCGTATGCTCGATAAATTTAATGTGCCTCATGAGGCGAGAGCACTTTCAGCTCACCGTACTCCAGATGCTGTTTTTGAATACATTAAATCGGCAGAGCAAAGAGGTGTAGAAGTATTTATTGCTGCAGCAGGAGGAGCGGCTCACCTCCCTGGAGTCGTTGCAGCAAAAACCATATTACCAGTACTTGGCGTTCCAATGCCGTCATCCACCTTCAGTAATGGAATGGATGCCCTGCTTTCTATCGTGCAAATGCCAGCTGGAATTCCAGTTGGAACTCTTGCAGTCGGAAAAGCAGGAGCTATTAATGCTGCCATTTTAGCAGTGCGTTTTCTTGGCAATAAATATCCAGAATATAAAGAGGCTATTGTGAATCACTTGAAAGAACAAGCCCAGACAGTACTGGAAAACTCTGTGTTGAAGTAAAAGGATTGCCTTACAAAAACTAGAGGCTGTTGGCACTTACCCAGAGTGCCAACAAGCCGCTTCGCACTCCCAGTGCGCTGATTGGAACAGGCACTTTTTGCTTTTTTATAATACAAACATTTATCAAGGTAACGGCTTTTTTTTCGAAGCAATCAAGTTGATTGCATCAATCAATGCTAAACCTTCTAGCTGCTGTACCTTGGCTTTTAATGATTCAACCGTATCTTCTATCAAAACCGGGCATTTTTTTTGTAATATAATAGGTCCAGCATCTACCTCTTCTGTCACAAAATGAATAGTACAACCAGTTTCCTTAACACCGGAATCAAGAACAGCTTGATGTACTTCTGTATCCATTTTTCCTGCGAATGCTGGTAACAAAGAGGGATGAACATTAATTACTCGATTATTCCATTTACTGACAAAATCAGCTGATAATATCCTCATGTATCCTATCAAGACCACTAGCTCTATCTGGTGATTTATTAATATCTCACTAACCTTTTTATCAAAGTCAACGCGACTTAACCCCTCGGGACTGATGAATTGAAACTCTAAGCCAAATGATTTAGCTCTTTCCAGAATGATGGCATTGAGTTTATTACTCAGAACAATCTCTATAGTTGCATTAAGAAATCCCTTATTCATTGCATCAATAAGGGCCAGCATATTGGTACCACGAGTTGAGCCTAATATTCCTAAACGGATCATAAGGCACGCAACTTACGCATTGCTTCAATGCGTGCATTAATTAATGGTAATGTGCCAATATCTTTCCTATGGAATAAAGGCCCTTTGATATGACTTATTTCTTGCTCAGCAATTTCTTCTGCTTCACTTAAAGTATTCGCTATTCCAACATAAGCCGCTGTCCTAGAACCTGTAGCATAGAGTTTACCGTCTTCTTGATGGACTGCAGCTAAATACAAACTGCCCTTATGCTCGACATCAGCAATATCAATCTCAACATGACGCAAAGGATTATCAGGATAACCATCTGGTACAGTATACTTACATACAGTCGCTTTGTTAAAAAAACTAACCGATTCATTCTGCAAATTACCAGTAGTCATTGCAATACATAAATTGACAAAATCAGACTCTAGCAAGCTTAATACATTAAGTGATTCAGGATCTCCAAAACGAGCATTAAACTCAATCACATAAACCCCATGAGCAGTCGCGATAAATCCGCCATAAATTATTCCTATGTATTTATCGGATGTCTCAGCCATTAGTGCCTTGATCACGGATTGATTAATTTCAAATGCGGCACGAACATCCTCTGATGATAAAAATGGTAAACTATGATCTGCTGCTGAATAACTTCCCATCCCCCCAGTATTTGGTCCTTTATCATGTTCATATGCTCGTTTATGATCTTGTACAAGAGGCATAGGAACCAAGGAAACACCGTCAGAAAAACACATAAAGGAAAATTCTTGACCGATCAATTTTTCTTCAATAACTAAGGACTGATTATGCTCAAAAATTTCTCTGCAATAAGTTATTGCTTCTTCGAAAGAGAAGATATGTTCTCCGCCAACCTTTACGCCCTTCCCACCCATTAAGCCATTTGCTTTAACGACATAATTATTCTCACCTAACTCAGATAAGAACTCTTTTATTCCTTCTAAACTAGTAAATGCCTTATACCGAGGTAATCCAGCAATTTGGTGTGCTTCCATTAGTTTTCTGGCAAAAGCCTTGCTTGTTTCTATTTGTGCTAAATTTTTCTTAGGGCCTATGGTGGCAATTCCAACATCCCATAATGCATCAGCCACACCATTTGCCAATGGAGCCTCTGGACCAATAATTGCTATATTAACTTGCCATTGTAATGCTTTTTGCTCAATTTGATTGGAATCTGTAATATCACCCACCCAATAATCAGAAGTGAGAGCTTGAATCCCTGGGTTTCTCGATGTCCCAAAACAAAAAAGCTTTGGTTTATGAGATGATTTATTTAAGGCCTTAGCAATAGCATGCTCTCTAGCGCCAGAACCAACAATAAGAATATTCATCAGGACATCTCTCCTATCTCAGTTTCTAGACCATTCTCGCTTAGCCTTTTTCTCTCCAATAATTTAATTTTTTCTTCTGTAATTTGTCCACAAATGTACTGGCCATCCATACAAGCCATACAAGGTCTGCTCATATCATATTGGCCTCGGCGAGAAACAGCTTCTATCAAATCTTCCTGGGTCTGGTAAAGTAATTTGTCTACTCCCAAAAATTGACGAATTTCCTCTTCACTCTGATAAGCTGCTATCAATTTTTTGCGTGAGGGAATATCAATACCATAAAAACAGGGGTTGTTAATTGGGGGACAAGTCGATACGAAATAGATTTCTAAAGCTCCAAATTCTCGTATCATTTTGACGATTTCACGTGATGTAGTTCCTCTCACAATACTGTCATCAACGATGAGAACTTTCTTTTTATTAATTTCAGTTTTTTGAGGAGTTAGCTTGTAACGAACCTGTCGAGAACGAGATTCCTGATTGGGCATGATAAAGGTACGTCCGATAAAAGGATTTTTATACAATCCTTCGGAATAACGTATTCCAAGTTCATTAGCAAAAGCTAATGCAGCAGTGTTTGCTGTTGAGGGGGCTGGAATTACCACGTCAGGAAGCGAGTCGGGAAATCTTTTTTTCCAGCTTTTTGCCAAATTTTGCCCCATACGCAATCTGGCGCGATAAACGCTGACATCGTCTAAGGTGGCATCCGGTCTAGCAAAGTAAACATATTCAAAAACACAAGGTGTAAATTTTTTAGGGGTTATCACTTTTCTATAGAATTGTCCTCGGCTATTCACATAAGCCACTTCACCAGGTCTTAAATCCCCCTTCGGCTCAAAACCTAAAGCATAAAAAGGAGTTGTCTCCGATGCAAAAATATAATCTTTACTGCCATCTTCTCGTATTCTTTCACCCCACACTAAAGGGCGGATACCGTGAGGGTCCTGAAGGCGACTAAACCTTTACCAATGACCAAACTCACTACAGAATAGGAACCTTGAACACGTTGATGTATTTGAGTCACTGCTGTACATAACAATTGAAAGAATTGTTCTTCATCATTATCAGAGTAAGAGCCTTTTGCCAGGGAGTCTGCTAGTAGTAATAAGAGGGCTTCAGAATCAAGAGTGGAATTTAAATGTCTATGTTGTTTACCGCAAAAATCTTCAACCAGCTCCTGGTAATTAACCAGGTTACCATTGTGGGCAAGCGCAATTCCGCGCGGACTACCTATCCAAAGAGGTTGTATATCTGTTTCACTATAACCACCTGCTGTAGGATAACGAGCATGGGCAATGCCAATATTTCCTTTAAGTCTTAAAATATCTTCTGAAAGAATAGCCTCTCTCACCAGACCAAGACCGTGTTTGAAATAGAATCGATCAGAACAGGTTAGAATGCCCGAGGCATCCTGTCCTCTGTGTTGCAAATGAATCAAACTATCATAAAGCTCAGCAGCAACGGGTTCATGACTATAAATTCCTACAATACCACACATAAGTCTTTCCCCTGGCTCAAAGTTAAGCTAACCATTGTTCTATATTATGCAGTATCCTTTCATTTACTGGACAAAAATTATTTTCATAGACAAATGATTCGCCGGTAATCATTTCATAAAGTTGAATATATCTTGAAGCCAAAGTAACAATTAATTCCTGCGGTGCCTGAGGCAAAACCTTATCATTATAGGGATCACACTGGTCAACAAACCATAAACGCAAAAATTCTTTATCTATATTTTCAGGCTCTTTTCCGGCATCAAATCGTTCTTCATAACTTTTAGATAACCAATAACGACTGGAATCCGGAGTATGAATTTCATCTACCAAAACGATATGCCCTTTCTCATCACGCCCGAATTCGTATTTAGTATCCACTAAAATCAGGCCGTGTTGCTGAGCTACTTCCATTCCATATTGAAATAACTTCAAAGCATAGGTGCTTGCCTCATCCCAATCTTCTTGAGTCATCCAACCTTCTGCTACGATCTCCTCAGGACTAATTGGTCTGTCATGTTCTGTTTCTTTAGTGGTTGGTGTTATGACCGGCTCTTCGAGTTTTTGATTTTTTCTTAATCCCTCAGGAAACTTGATACCACAGTATTCTCGCACCCCTTTTTGATATTGTGTCCATAGAGAAGTGCTGGTTGTTCCTGAGATATAGCCGCGAACAACAAATTCAATAGGGAATACTTTACATTTTTTTGCGACTACAACATTGGGATCAGGTATTGCAATTAAATGATTAGGTACAATAGCCTGGGTTTTCTTAAACCACCATGCAGAAGTTAAATTCAGCACCTGCCCTTTATAAGGTACAGAAGCAAGCAACCTATCAAAAGCACTTTGCCTATCAGTTGTCACCAAAATTATCCTGTCACCAAGATCATAAGTGTCTCTTACTTTCCCTTTATACTTTTTTCCAAAAGGCAAAAAAGTTTCTGTTAAACAAAAAGGTAATGCAGCAATAATTGCTTCTTGGTTAGGAGAGTTCGTATTCATGGCAGATATGGGCATTAGGGTTAAAGATTATATTAGCAGCTAAAATGGCTTCTATCAGACTGTTTATTTTATCATTTTCGCTTTGAAAAATCCATAAAACTCCATGATGTATGGCTCGAATGCTGTTTAAAGAAAAGTGGTCTTGTAACACTTGCAATTTTTGCTGACCTATCATATCGTCCTTGGCTTTGACTAGGAAAGCTCTGGCTGATGGTGTAGAGATTCGTTTAGGATCAACTAAATATTCTTTACGCTCGTTATAGAAAACCCCTGTTTGCTTTATCTTTTCGACCATTCCAGGAGAATCTGTATCCACTTGCCAATGCACCATACGACTAACAGTGACCGGAATACCTAATTGTCTTAAAGTATTTTGTACTGTTAAAGCCGCATTATCAGTAATAATGAGTTTAACGATTAATTCATAACTGCTGTCTTTTTTATAATAAGGAGTAATTTTGACCGACTCTGGCTGATACGATAAAGTATGAGGCGCAAAATTTTTTTTCTCATTGATATAGTCTTTTATGGAAAGAAATATCGCATCACCATCAAGAGTCCGCTCAGGATGAGGCATAATAGCCATTACATTGCCTGACTTATTCATGACCGCAGCGATATTAAGGAGAGAACCATTAGGATTTACAGGAAAATTATCAATCACTCGTCCTTGCTCGTCACAATACTGAAATGCAATTAGGCCATCTTCTTCCAATTCTTTGAGTAACGCCGCAGGCATTACAAAGCGTCCTTCAGCATGTGCTGCAGGAATTGACAATACAGAGTCTTTTGATAGATATCGAGTAAAAGCGTTGTTGCTTATCCTAACACCAGTGCGTAAGTGAATCCAATTGTTATAAAAACCTGTCCCTAAAATTTTGCCATCCAGAATGCGTTTGTTTTCGGTAAGAGCCATGCCAATCTGATATTTTTTTAAGCCAGGAACTAAACCCGTTTCAACAAGAATCTGAGCGCCATTGCAAATACCCAGGACTGGCTTCCCTTGCTCACTTTGTATTTTTATTTCTTGCATGACTGGGTCCAGAGCCGCAATAATTCCTGCTCTGGACCGGTCTTCATAAGAAAATCCACCAACGATAACATAACCATCCATTTCTCGCAGTTTTTCAGGTGAATCATTCCACAGAAACTCTACTGGAGTCATGCCTGCACGTTGTACAGCAAGCATAGTTTCGCGTTCACAATTAGAACCGGGAAACTGAACAATGGCAATCTTCATTACAATAATCTCACTTCGGGTTTTCCTGATACTACTCGCCCTATTTCATAAAGAGGGAAATCAGGAAAATTTTTGAGAACAACACGCATCTCGGAAACAGTATCTGGAGAGACCATCAGCACTAGTCCTATTCCCATATTGAAAGTACGATACATTTCCTGATCATCCAGATGTCCTATTGCGCGTAATACATTAAAAACTGGCAACACTGGGCATGAATTTTTCTTTATCTCAACAGAGCAATTGTTAGGCAATACTCTGGGGATATTTTCTAAAACTCCACCGCCGGTAATATGAGCCATTCCTTTGATGGAAATTTTATTATTCAATAAATGTAGGATGGGATTTGTGTAATTAATATGGGGGGTTAATAACGCTTCTCCAACTGTTTCACCCAACTCTGCCAGTTTGGAATCCACTGTATAAGATCCCACTTCAAAAAAGAGCTTTCTCGCCAGTGAATAGCCATTTGTGTGTAACCCGCTAGAGGGAAATGCCAATACCACATCACCTGGAACAATATCCTTACCTAATACAGCTTCGTCCTTCTCCACGATGCCGGTAATAACTCCCACCAAATCGTGTTCACCCTTTAGATAAGTATCCGGCATTTCAGCTGTCTCACCACCCACTAAAGAAATATTGTTTTCAAGGCAAGCTTGAGTCATACCAATAATAATCTCTTCAATATATTCAGGTTTCAGACGATCCGTAGCTATGTAATCTAAAAGAGTCAATGGTTTTGCGCCTAACACAATGATGTCATTTGTAGTAGCACTCACCAAATCGATTCCAATCGTGTCAAATTTTTGCATCATTCGAGCAACAATAGTCTTGGTTCCCACTCCATCAATACTTTGAACCATCACTGGCCGCTTGAATTCCTCTATAATGGGCTTCAAATCATACATAGCACCAAAACTACCGATTCCTGTCAAAACCTCAGATGAAAATGTTTTTTCAACATTACGCTTAATACGGACGACGGCGTCATTTCCTGCCTCGATATCCACACCTGCCGATTTATAATTGATAATAGACATTACAGTAGCCTCTCTCTTAAACCATTCTCCCACGCATGCTTTGCTTCTTTAACAGATAAATTGATAACTGAATTTATCTGTAAGACCGGTTGTTCTATTGTATGCCCAATAACCGTATAAGGTACTTGATATTGAGAAAAAAGCTTATCAAAGGCGAGTTTGTACCTTGGATCTATTTCAAGAATAAATCCGCCTGTTTCTCCAAATAGAAGCTGGTCAGCAGGTAAATCCCCATTAATCTGTACATCAACACCTAAAGAATTCTTAAAGCTCATCTCAGCGAGAGTAACAGCTACGCCCCCCTCAGAAATATCATGGGCTGCATTAACTAAACCAAGCTGAATTGCCTCGGAAACAGCGTGAATTTCTCTATTTAACGTGCTTAAATCCGGTTTAGGGACATGAGAGCCTAATTCATCATATAACTGATAATAAACACTGCCACCGCATTCATTTTTACGTTCCCCAATTAAAATCAGGAGACTATCCGTTTTCTTGAAATCAAAAGTAGTAGCAAAATCAATATCTGGAAGCCTCCCCAAGCAACTAATCATCGGGCTAGGAGGAATAGCCCCTTTTGCAGACTCATTATATAACGAGATGTTCCCTGCAATAACAGGCAATGTGGCTTCGGGATAATCTTTCAAGTGAATAGCAGCGCATGCGTCACTAATGCCTCGAACAGAATCGACAAATTCTCCCATTTGCTCTGGTTTTTCCGGATTGCCAAAACATAAGCAATCAGTTATTGCAATTGGACTAGCTCCTACCGCAACGACGTTACGTACCGATTCCACAACCGCGTTAACGGCCCCCCAATAAGCGTCAATTTTGTTGTAACGAGGATTTTGATCCAAAGAGAGCGCAATACCTGTTTTGCGGATTTCTTCCGGATATTTTGGTTCATTAAATGGCTGCATTACCCCTGCATCAGCCCACCCGGCTTCAAGACAAGTACGACCTTGGACTTGTTTGTCATAAGTTTCAAAGATAGGTTCTCTACTGGCTATATTTTCATGAGCCAATAGTTTCAATAAAATCTGATTATAATCATCTGGTGAAGAGATGCTAGGCTCTCTCATTTGTTGTTGTCTAGGCGAATACGGTCTCTTATAAACAATCCCTTTCGTGACATCTGGAACTCTCGCCCTCACAATCTCATGCCCCTGGTAATTAACTACATATAAGCCATCGGTACGAATTTTACCAATAACCGCAGCACACGCCCCTTCTGAAACCTGAGGTAATGCAAAAATTTCATTATAATGCCTGAGAATAGTATCTACTAAATCTGGAGGAACAACCCACATAAAGCGTTCTTGAGTTTCAGAGCATAAAATAACCGAAGGCATTAGCCCTGACATTCCAGCTGGCACTTTATCCAGATCAATTTCAGCCCCATAAGCGCCTCCTGCTTCAGCCAACTCAATACTAGCACAAGCTACTCCGCCAGCACCTAAATCTTTAAAGCCAACTTTGCTAATTAAATTCTTTTCTCTAAGTTTCTGAAATAATGAATAATTTGCTTTAAGAAGATGCCTTTGCAAAAAAGCATTAGGCTCTTGAACAGCCCCTTTATTCTTCTCTCTGGAATCTTCTTCTAATACAGTCGAGGCAAAACTGGCGCCACCAAAACCACTATTATCAGTGGGTTTCCCAACTAAAATAAAAACATAATCATCCGCATACGGAGGAGCATAAGAGTGTATAATATGATCCTCTCTAACCACACCAAGAGTCACTACAGTAACAAGACAATTTTCATTATAGGCTTCATCATAGTAGACATCTCCGGCTATATTAGGTATTCCTAATGGATTACCATAACCAGCAATACCTGCCACCACACCTTCTTGTATCCAATGAGTATGCGAACGATTGATATCACCGAAACGCAAGCTGTCTGCTACTGCAATGACTTCCCCGCCCATACAACAGACATCGCGCACATTACCGCCTACACCAGTGGCAGCTCCCTCATAAGGAACTATTTGAGAGGGATGATTATGGGATTCATGACTAACAATAACACCATATCTATAACCATTGTTATCCTGGACAACAGAAACAACACCAGCATCTTCTTTTGCACCTAATATCACATGAGGACCTGAGGTATTGAATTGTTTTAGATGAATTCGACTGCTCTTATAAGAGCAATGCTCTGAGCCCTGAATAGACCACAAGACACATTCTGCCAGAGTTGGAGGTCTATTAAGAAATTCATTCTGGATAGTTAATGCCTCATTAACAGAAAGGTTTAAATTATAATCACGAAGTAATTTTTCAATATTTTCATGAGATAATGAAGAAAAATCAAGAGTTTCAGTAAGATTTTGCATGAATCTCTATACCAGATAGAATTAATCTCTGATTGATCAGTGAAACCTAATCGCATCCCCGAAGTAAAGCGTATTGTATATTTTTCTTTAGGTATAAGCAATTAAAAATCAATAATTAATATTAAGTCTATAGAAAAGAAGTATACAAACACCTCTTAGGTTCTCTCCCTTTCCTATATCTTGGTGTAGCGACGCTGAGTAAAATAAAGCACTAACAGTGCTTTACGATACAACGTGTCAGATTTTATTATCTACTCAAAGCTAATTTACAACTAGCTTATTATCCATTCAACTTGTTTTTTTAAATCAATTTGTATTTCTGATAATTCTTCTAACTCATGATCGGCATACGGATTCCCAGCTGGATTATTTTGTTGATAAAGTTGAATTTGCCTATCGCGTTCCTGATGCAACCAGACAATTTGAGGAGAAAACAAATGAAGCATCCCTTCTACCCATCGATCTAAAACACGCCAATAAGGATCATCCATTAATGTCATCTTATAACGTTTCAGAAAATAAAGGGCATGTTCAGCATTGTACCAAATTTCAGAAGTAACCCAGCGATTAACCATAAACAGACGTATTGGTTGTCCAAATTGATTCATGGCAATTGCAACAAGATGAGTCATTGGATTATCCATGTACTTATCCCAATCAGGTAAGGGGGCAGGTTTAATCCTCTTTGGTATGTGTTTATAACGCAAAAAACAATGGAAGTGACCATGTTCATTACTTTCAAAATTCTCACGATGACAATGATAAAAATATTGTGAACCAGTGGTGCGATCAATCCTATCCCCTTTAGGATAATGACTCATACGCTCATGCCGTCGCTTCTTCCCGAGCGTATAATGCAAAATATTTTTTCCTTTGCTAATTGTCATTTGCTGCTGCGCTTCCAAAACTTGGGAAGCATAACCTAGAAAATTTTTCTTATGCCATCTGGACAATTTAGGTAAAATAAACTCTGATTCATTCGTCATAATTAAACTAGGTAATACAAAGAGGTAGTTAAACTACCTCTTTGTGAGAGAATATTATTAATCACCACTGCAACCGCCGCAGCCACCACAACCGCCACAGCCTTTGCAACCATTACAACCCTTGCAGCCATTACAACCTTTGCAGCCTTTGCAGCCAGAGACTGTTGTACTGGTTGTATCATCAGCATATGCTACAGAAACTACTGGTGCTGCTGATAATGCAGTTAACAGTGCTGCGACAGCCATTGTTGATTTTTTCATAATATTACTTCCTTGATAGTTAATGGATTTTTAATTTACCCAATAAGATATTAGCAAACAAATTCAGATTTTTCTTCTATATTTGGAAAATTAATTGATTTATTTTTAATAATATTGATTGATTAAATTCCAAAAAAGAATGACTTGATTGATTATCCGATAGCAATCAATCAAGCAGCACAGAGTTTAAGTTAATGAATGTGCTTGTTTTAATAAATCGAGCATATTGGATTGGGAAACAAATCCAACAGAAACCATTGAAACAATTTGTTCACCTGATTTATTAAAAAATAGCATGGTTGGAGTACCATAAATTGCAAAAGCCTTTTTAATAGCATCAACTTCTTTACTTTCACTACTAATATCCACCTTAATGTTTACTAAACCAGACATGGCTTTTTGTATTTCTGGTTGATTAAAGACTTTTGTATCCATTTCTTGGCAATCGCTGCACCAATTTGCAGAAAACTCAAGGAAAACCACACTTTTATCTTTTTTTGCTTGGTCCAATTGATATTGAATCGCACTTAAAGTATTTACTTTAATAAAAGGGCTTTTTTCAGCAGTGTTTTCAATGGATTTCCCTGCAAAATTTACTGTATTATATAGGGTAATACCTCCAGAAATTAAAACGATAACACCCAAGCCTTGTATCATATAACCACGTAGACTGTTCTGTGACTTCAAACTACCTAGACTGATACTGGCTGTAATGAGCAAAAAGGCCCATAAAATATGAATTATGGTCTGATTCAAAATACGTGATAACATCCATATAGCGATTCCTAACATAATAAAACCAAATAATTGCTTTATCTTAACCATCCAAGGGCCTGCTTTGGGAAGGAAGCTCCCATAACCGGAACCCACTATAATCAGAGGAGTGCCCATTCCTAAAGCCATAACAAATAAAATGATCCCTCCCATCATGACTTGACCATTTTGACCAATATAACTTAAAACACCAATTAAAGGAGCTGTAACGCATGGAGAAACAATTAAAGTTGACAAAACACCCATTATCCCCACTGAAAGATAGCTTCTCTGATTACCCAATTGGCGGTTTTTATTAATTTTGTTGGTCATACTGGCCGGAAGTTTAAGGTCAAAATACCCAAACATTGAAAAAGCCATCACTACAAAAATTATACTGAATGAAACGATAACTAGTGGGCGTTGCATCAATGTCTGGATTGTACTTCCCATATATCCCGCAAGCATCCCCGCGCCAGCATAAGCGGCAGCCATTCCAATAACATAGCTAAGTGACAACTTAAAAGCTTTTCCAGTAGAAATAGCATTCTGTCCTACAATAATTCCGGATAAAATAGGGACCATAGGAAGTACGCAAGGTGTAAATGCCAATAAAATACCTAATCCAAAAAATGCACTCAAATAAACATAGACACTATTCCCTTGAATAAAATTCATTATAGTATCGGGATTGGAACTTTCAAAACCTGGAGTATACGACCAAGCAAACGGAGTAAAAAATACCAATAACAGCGTACTGATCAAGTAAATCGATTTTCTCATTATAATATCCTAATTTAATGATAAACAATAATTAACGCTTGGCAATGACAAGCAATTAACACTGGGGATGATTACAAATTTACTTTACCAAAATTGGCGGTTTGAAAATTGAGAATATCGGTGATTTGTATTTGGAGTAAATAATCCCAAAATAGAGGAGACAAGCTAATAAAGAAGAAAAGACGCTGATCTCAAATTCTTCTTCAGTCATCGTACAATACATACTAGACAAGCAGAAACCAACCAATGCCATCCTGGATGGGCATTCACTACTGGAATGTACATATTGTGTATCACCTGTTATCTGCAGACTACTGGCGTGAAATATAATTGGTTTTATTATTAGAAAAACCATGCTGCATAATATCAAGAAATGAATTACTTTATGTTTTAGTTTCATAACTAACTAGTATATACCAGAAAAAGCTCTATACAAGACCTCTTAGTTAAGGAAGTGAACTACCGTCCGTAAGAGTTCAGATAAAACTATTTGAATATAACCTCGCTGGATCGTCCTCAAGATAACTGAATCTCCTACATATCTCTGAAAGCCCAGTTCAGCCCAGCTCTCCTCTCCTAAGGCCTTCTGCTTGTCAGCGGGATTCAGAGCACTGCGCTAAAATACTAACCCACAGACAAGCAGCAGAGTGTTGGCAAAGATGTGATCAAGAGTTCAGCTCAAGATAACTCCTTTCTGGATAAAAACAAAATCACTTTATCCAGAAAACGGGTACTGAGAAAGCGCTTTAAGCCAATTAAAAAATGAGCTGCTGTCGTTACAGGATATTTCGGCTGTGGTTTTTTCGATTCAATTGCATGAATCAATTTTTTTATCACTGCTCCGGTGTCTTGCGTAAAAAAAGAGCTTTCTTTTTTTTGTTTGAAAGAACTCAGCATAGCCTTATACTGGCTCTTAAAATAACTTTTCTCTATTTCTATTTGCTGCAAAGAAAAATCAACAGCATTATCACGAAATTGACTTCTTATAGGTCCAGGCTCTATAGTAATAACCTTAATACCCGAACCAGACAATTCGAGTCTAAGTGTATCACTCATACCCTCCAAAGCATATTTCGATGAATTATAGGCACCTCGAAATGGCATACTAATTAAGCCAAGTATGGAACTGATATTAATGATGCGCCCTTCTCCCTGTTGTCGCATGATAGGGATAGCTAAATTCGTTAATTCATGTAAACCAAAAACATTGGTTTCAAATTGCTGCCGCAGAGTATTCCTGGAAATATCCTCCAAAGCACCTATTTGTCCATATCCAGCATTATTGATCAATATATCCAAGCGGCCCGATGTCATAATTAATAATTGCGCAAAGGCACTTTGAATCGAAGTGGTATCGCTGACATCTAATAAAAGCGCCTCAATTCCCTTACTCAATAGTTTTTGAACATCTACTGTTTTTCTGCAGGAAGCAATAACTCTATGTCCCCTTTTTTTTAAAGCAAACACTGTATCAAAGCCTATGCCACTTGAGCATCCAGTGATTAAAATAACTTTTGTATTCATTAATATGCCTTATGTAAAATCTTTATTACCACACCCAATAGCTACAGAAACAATTCATTTTTCATTATTTTTCTTAATAATGCAAAACTAACCTAATGTAATCTGAGCATTCCCTTTTGTAGCCAAGCTTAACGGTATCCAGTGGAGAGAAAGTGAAAACCAATCGCAAGCTTAATGAAAAGATAATTAAGTGGTAGTTAAAAAATATTACACGTCTGTAAAACTGCTTAACGACGGCTATTGCATGAACAAAAATAATGATACTTTTCCTGCCACATTTATTTAAGAGTAATCAAATCATGTCTCATTTTTTATTTCATAGTTATAAATCTCAAGAATCTATTGATCAGTTAATTGATTATGCCGAAAGTTTACTCGCTGATATAGACATAAAGAAAAAAACTTCTTTTTTAACCTTGTTGAAGCTTCGGGTTGCTGAATTTCAGAAAGAACTTAGCAACAAAACTTTAAATACCTATGATAAGCAACAGACACTGTCTCAATATGAGAAATTTGCGAAAACTTTAATAAGTTGTATGGAGCGTCCTCAATCAGCTTCTCTTGCCATATCTCATTACCATAACAACTTTTATTATCCTGTTGGTGTTCAAGACAAAATTCATCTTAGCCCAGAAGTAAAACAAGCCGCTCTAGCTGCTGTTGGAATAAGCATGGCCTTATTAATTGGTTCGATACCAGCATTTGTTTTTAACCCGCTTATTGGTACCATCATGCTATCATTGGCTATAACTCTTTTATTACCAAGTAGTTTTTGTTTATTGACTCCAGATTCCCCTGATACCACTAGAAAGAAAGAACAAGAAAAACTGATTTTTAAAGAAGGTGCAAAACTTATCAACCCTGATGTGCTGTTCGAAGAATCTGATAATAAACCTTATATCTCCTCAACATTAATAAGAGTATGATTATTGATGCTGAACTTTTTGTCCGATACAACAGGATACTGAATGAAAACTTCCTAAAATTAAGCTATTATTAAATTTTTGATTTTGGGAGTCCTTTTATGAAAGTGGGTCAAGACAGTCTATCAACAAAATCACAATTAAAAGTTGATGACAAAACCTATCATTATTACAGCCTCAAAGAAGCTGAAAACAAACATTTTAAGGGAATAAGCCGTCTTCCTTACTCACTAAAAGTGCTATTTGAGAATTTATTACGTTTTGAAGACGGCAGTACAGTAACCACCAAAGATATTAAAGCGATAGCGGATTGGTTGCCTAATAAAACATCTCAACATGAGATAGCTTTTAGACCAACCAGAGTGCTTATGCAAGACTTCACAGGCGTTCCTGCTGTGGTAGATTTGGCCGCTATGCGCACTGCTATAGTCAAAATGGGTGGCAAAGTAGATAAAATTTCTCCATTGTCTCCCGTTGACCTAGTCATAGATCATTCTGTTATGGTAGATAAATTTGGTTCAAATGATGCGCTTGAAGTAAATACTCAAATTGAGATCGAAAGAAATAAAGAGCGCTATGAGTTTTTACGCTGGGGACAAAAAGCTTTTTCTAATTTTCAGGTTGTTCCACCAGGAACCGGTATATGCCACCAGGTCAATTTGGAGTATTTAGGGAAAACAGTCTGGAGTAGTGAAAACGACGGTCAATTATACGCCTATCCAGATACCCTAGTTGGTACGGACTCCCACACGACTATGATCAATGGCCTAGGTATCCTCGGTTGGGGAGTTGGAGGCATAGAAGCCGAAGCAGCTATGCTAGGACAACCTGTATCCATGTTAATTCCGGAAGTAATTGGTTTTAAACTATCAGGCAAATTAAGAGAAGGAATTACGGCAACTGATTTAGTTCTTACTATAACTCAAATGCTCAGAAAAAAAGGCGTTGTTGGTAAGTTTGTCGAGTTTTATGGCCCGGGACTTAGTGATTTACCATTAGCTGATCGAGCAACCATCTCTAATATGGCTCCTGAATATGGCGCAACATGCGGCTTTTTCCCTGTGGATAAAGAAACCATAAAGTACCTTGAGTTGACTGGACGTGACGAACATACCATTGCGCTTGTCGAAGCTTATACTAAAGCTCAAGGAATGTGGTATGACAAAGACAGTGTGGATCCCGTATTTACTGATTCATTGTATCTGGATTTAAGCACTGTTGAACCTTCTCTTGCCGGTCCTAAACGACCACAAGATAAGGTCAATCTAAGCTCTTTGCCTGTTGAATTTAATAATTTTTTAACTGAAGCGGGAAAGGATAAAGAAAAAGATGAAACGTTTTCAGTTAAAAACAAAGACTTTCAAATGAAACACGGGCATGTTGTTATTGCGGCAATAACCAGCTGTACTAACACTTCCAATCCAAGCGTCCTCATGGCAGCTGGATTAGTCGCTAAAAAAGCCATTGAAAAAGGCCTGCAACGTAAGCCTTGGGTTAAATCTTCTTTAGCTCCAGGCTCTAAAGTAGTAACAGACTATTTAAAACATGCCGGTCTACAACCCTATTTAGATCAATTAGGATTTAATTTGGTCGGTTATGGTTGCACTACATGTATAGGCAACTCGGGGCCTCTCCCTGATGAGATATCACTGTCTATTTCAGAACATGATCTCGTTGTTTCTTCAGTCTTATCTGGAAATAGGAACTTTGAAGGGCGAGTTCATCCTCAAGTCAGAGCAAACTGGCTTGCTTCCCCTCCGCTAGTTGTTGCCTACGCTTTAAGTGGTACCACTTGCAAAGATTTAAGTCGGGAGCCATTGGGCAAGATAAAGAAGGGAATGATGTCTATCTAAAAGATATTTGGCCTACTAACGCTGAAGTTGCTGCCGAAGTTGCTAAAGTAAGTGATAGCATGTTCCGAAAGGAATACTCTGAAGTATTTAAAGGTGATGAGCACTGGCAATCAATTCAAACCAGCACTGGGCAGACTTATGAATGGAACGCTGATTCTACTTATATTCAATATCCTCCATTTTTTGAAAATTTGAGTCCAAAAGCGGAACCCATCAAGCCAATTAATAAGGCTTATATATTAGCGCTCTTTGGTGATTCAATTACCACCGATCATATTTCGCCTGCGGGTTCAATCAAAGCCACATCCCCAGCGGGGTTGTATTTGAAATCAAAAGGAGTTGATGAAAAAGATTTCAATTCCTACGGATCTCGTCGTGGCAATCATGAAGTGATGATGCGTGGTACCTTTGCTAATATTCGTATCCGTAATGAAATGACCCTTGGGCAAGAGGGTGGTGTAACCCGTTATATTCCTACTGGGGAAACCATGTCAATTTATGATGCTGCCATGCGCTATAAGGAAAGCAAACAAGACTTGGTTGTAATTGCTGGCAAAGAATATGGAACGGGTTCTTCAAGAGATTGGGCCGCCAAAGGGACTAATTTGCTTGGCGTTAAAGCAGTGATTACTGAAAGTTTTGAACGAATCCATCGATCTAATTTAATTGGTATGGGGGTTTTACCATTGCAATTCAATGAGGGAATAACTCGTAAGACATTAAAATTAGATGGAAGTGAGCGCATTAGCATCACCATTTCTGACAAACTAACTCCAGGCGCCATGGTACCAATCACCATAGAGCGCCAAAATGGACAAATTGAACAGATAGAAACTCTATGTAGAATTGATACTGCTGATGAGCTCGAATATTATAAAAATGGTGGCATACTTCAGTATGTGTTACGTAAAATCAGCTCTTAAATAATATTGAGTCTTGCGTATCGACTACTACCCACTTCCTTACGTTCGTGGCTTGGCTAAATTTATATGCCGAGCCGCAGCCGTAAGGAGGCGAATGTTAATAAACTAAAAGCCTGTTAATCACAGACAAACTTTTCTTTACTCTATTCATTTATCATAATACCATTTATACCCCGTTTAATACCCAGGTTTACTGCGCTTATAAAGGATAAATAATGAATCATTCAAAAAAGGTTCTGAACGTCTTTTCTCTCGTCATGATTAATGTCATTGCTGTAGACAGTTTGCGTACCTTACCTATTAGCGCAAAACTTGGATTATCACTAGTATCTTATTACATTATTGCAGCTCTTGCTTTCTTTATCCCCGTAGCATTGGTTGCAGCAGAGCTAGCAACTGCTTACCCAAATACTGGGGGGCTTTATGTCTGGGTTAGAGAAGCATTTGGCAGACGTGCTGGATTTATCACCATCTGGTTGCAATGGATCTATAATGTGGTTTGGTATCCAACCATGCTGGCTTTTATTGCCGCAACTTTATCATATTTAATTGCTCCTCATTTAGGAAACAATAAATTCTACTTATTAGGCACTGCACTCGCTCTATTTTGGATATTCACTATTTTAAATTGTTTTGGTATGAGGTTATCCAGCATAGTCAGCATTATTGGAGCATCCATAGGTACACTATTGCCAATGGTGATCATTATTATTCTTGGTGTTGTTTGGATGTTTCAGGGCAGACCAATGGCAGTAAATTACCCATCAACATGGCTTCCTGATCTCAGTTCATTAGGAAATTTATCTCTGTTCTCAGCTGTTTTATTCGGTCTTATTGGAATGGAGATGTCTGCTGTTCATGCCGAAGAAGTAAAAAACCCGCAAAGAGATTATCCAAGGGCGCTTCTGTATTCAACTCTTATTATTATCTCCACTCTATCTTTAGGTTCTTTAGCTATTGTTATTGTTGTACCCAACGACAATTTAAGCGTAGTTTCAGGCTTAATTGATGCCTATGCTGTATTTTTCAGCTCTTATAACATGCCTTGGATGACCTCAGTAATCGCTGTATTAATTATTTTAGGCGGCTTAAGTGGAGTTTCAGCTTGGATAATAGGTCCAACCAAAGGATTGCTGGTGTCGGCACGTGATGGTTCTTTACCTGCGCTGTTTTCTCATGTCAATCGATATGGTTCTCCAGTGGCTATACTTCTTACCCAAGGCATCATTTTTTCTATATTAAGCACGGTTTTTATTCTGCTTGATTCAATTAATGCAGCTTACTGGATGCTCAGCGATTTAAGCGCTCAAATGGCATTATTGGTATATATCATGATGTTTTCTGCAGCGATTAAACTACGTTATAGCAGGCCCTATCATCCACGAGGATACACTATTCCAGGTGGCAATCTGGTAATGTCCCTCATCTCAGGAATTGGAATCCTCTGCTGTATATCAGCAATGATCGTTGGATTTATACCCCCATCACAAATTCCTATAGGGAATGTCTTTTTCTTTGAGTCTTTTCTAATTGGTGGGCTAATTCTATTTGTCTTTATTCCTTGGCTGTTTGCCAAAAAACATGACGAACAATTATGTGGCCAAGAATCAGTTGGGTAAATTAAATTCGGAGTAGTCGTTCAGGGTATATAACTTGATCCTGGTGGAACGCCATAAACTATGGATTTTTATCTGATCCGTAACCATCAGGGATCAGAATAGTGCATTTTGCCCATTCCAACCCCTGACGACCTAATTCTAAATTAAGCTTAGTGTTACTAACCCTCTTCAGGAATAGACATCAAACTGGCATTACCTCCTGCAGCAGTTGTATCCACAGTGTAGGTACGCTCATGGCAAAGCCTAATTAAATAGTTAGGGCCTCCCGCTTTAGGTCCTGTACCAGACAAACCCTCGCCACCGAATGGCTGTAAACCAACAACCGCACCAATCATATTGCGATTCACATAACAATTCCCTGCATGAATTCTTTGTCGAATATATTCCACTGTTTCATTAATACGACTATGGATACCTAATGTTAAACCATATCCCGTTTGATTAATTTGATGAATCACCTGATCCAGATTGTTTCTTTTGAATTGAATCACATGCAAAATTGGACCAAATACTTCTTTTTCTAATGAATTGATACTATCCAATGCGATAGCTGTTGGTGGCATAAAGCATCCTGATGCATACTCTTCACTAATTGAACATTGATATAATATTTCATGACGCTTTTTCATATTATCTACATGTTTTTTTAGTGTAGATAAAGCTTCTTTATCTATAACGGACCAATATCCGTTGATAACCACTGCGGTCTCCCACTACCAATTCCCCCATAGCGCCTTTTAATAATTCTATAGTTCTCGGATACACTTCTTCTTGAACATACAATACCCTAAGAGCAGAGCATCGCTGTCCTGCGCTACCAAATGCTGAAGTTACTGCATCAACCACCACTTGTTCCAATAATGCTGAAGAATCAACAATCATAGCATTTTGGCCACCTGTTTCAGCAATTAAAGGAATAATTTCTCCTCCACGGGTAGCGAGTGTCCGATTAATCAGATTTGCCGTGTCAGTCGAGCCAGTAAATAATACCGCTTTAATACGTTTGTCTGCGACTAAAGCGGCTCCTATAATCTCGCCTGCCCCAGGAAGTAATTGAACAGCCCCTACAGGTATGCCTGCTTGATGCATTAATTTTACGGCAAATGCAGCAATCAGCGGGGTTTGCTCGGCTGGTTTAGCTATCACACAATTACCTGTCACCAATCCTGCAACAACTTGCCCAGTGAATATAGCTAAAGGGAAATTCCATGGACTAATACAAAGTATTGTTCCGCGAGGATGTAAGCTTAATTCATTTAATTCGCCCGTATAACCATAAAGTCGTGTGCGACTACCCATCAGTTCTTGCGCTTTTTTGGCATAATATCGACAAAAATCAATAGCCTCTCGTACCTCAGCTATCCCATCATTCCAGGTTTTTCCTGCTTCCAAACGGGTTAATGCCATCAACTCTGTCATATTGGCTTGTAGTAAATCAGCGAAACGATTTAAACAGGAAGCTCTCTCTTCTACAGGTTTTTTGCTCCAAGATTCAAAGGCTAACTCCGCTTGATTTAACGCCATTTCAACATCATCAAGAGTCGCTTGTTGTACGATGCCAATAGGCCGTTCTGGTTGCTGCGGTGCAGCCACCATTTGTGATGAATCCTTGGATATTTTACGCCCTGCTATTACAGGACCTGCCTGCCATTCTTTTGATTCAAATTTTGCTAATTCTTGCTGTAAAGACGCACGCTCAATTCGATTTGTAAAATCAAAACCTTTAGAATTTTTTCTTGTTGGTAAAAAGATATTCTCAGGTAAAGGGATATTTTTATTAATTCTATTAAACAATGACTTTGCTTTGGTCACTGGATCTTCCACTAACTCACTAATAGGAGCCTTATCGTCAACGATACGGTTTACAAAAGAAGAGTTTGCACCATTCTCTAGTAATCTTCTCACTAGATAAGGCAGCAAATCCTCATGACTGCCAACTGGTGCGTAAATACGGCATGGAATACCATAACAATGGGGAGGAACTATCTGCTCATAAAGTTCATTCCCCATACCGTGTAAGCATTGAAATTCAAAATCCCTATATTCACCCACTAAATTAAGGATCATTGCAACAGAGTAAGCATTATGAGTTGCAAATTGTGGGTAAATAGCATCTGTCATAGTCAAGATTTTTTTTGCACACGCTTGGAATGAAACGTCAGTGAAAACTTTACGAGTAAACACAGGATATTCAGAAAATCCTTGCATTTGAGTCTTTTTAATTTCGCTATCCCAATAGGCTCCCTTAATCAATCTGACCATAATCCGCCGCTGCTTGCTTCTTGCCAAAGCAGCAACCCAATCCAGCACATAAAAAGCTCTTTTTTGATAGGATTGAACTGCTAAACCAAATCCGTTCCATCCTTTCAAGCTGTCATCATTAAATACTTTTTCAATTACATCAAGGGATAAATCCAAACGTTCTGACTCTTCTGCATCAATAGTTAATGCTATCCCATGTTCTTTTGCCAAGCGAGCCAAAGCCAATAATTTAGGCGGCAACTCTGTCATCACCCGTTCATACTGAAATTCACTATACCGAGGGTGGAGAGCAGATAATTTGATGGAAATACCAGGACGCCTGTAAACGTCTGAATTTTTGTCTGCTTTCTGTCCAATTGCAATAATTGCCTCTTTATAGGCATCAAAATACCTTGCTGCATCAATGGATGTTAAAGCCGCCTCACCTAACATATCATAGGAATATCGATATCCTATACTTTCTTTCTTCTTTGCTCGGCTTAAAGCTTCATTAATAGTGCGCCCCATCACGAATTGTTTGCTCATAATACGCATCGCTTTATCAACCGCTTTTCTAATGACGACTTCGCTGCTTCGATTAACTAATTTTAATAATGCTTTGGTTAATGTGTTTTCTGCTTTTTCAGGGGTCAATACCTTCCCAGTTAACATTAAAGCCCAAGTGGTGGCATTAACAAAAAAAGATTCACTTTGTCCTCGATGGGATTCCCAATCACCACCAGCTAGCTTATCTTTAATCAAACTATCTATTGTTGCATTATCAGGGACACGCAATAAAGCTTCCGCCAGGCACATCAAAGCAATCCCTTCATCACTGGATAAGGCATATTCAGTTAAAAAGGAATCAATACCTGTGCTCTTTTTTCTCTCAGTACGAACGGATTCTACCAATTTTGTAGCGCTAGTTTTAATTGCAATCATCTGTTGAGGATCGAGAGCGGCTTTTTCAGCAAGCTCCGATATCAAAGAGAGCTCATCCATACGATAAGCTTTGTTAATAGCAGCTCTTAAACCTTCAGGTAAATGGATAGACTGCTTTTCCAGCATAATGGTCTCCGAAACTAAGTAAACGATTAAATAAAATTTGTCATATAACTGAGTTGAGCCTGTTAGAAATTAACAAATTGGGACTCAATTTGTGGCCTATTATATGACGACAATAGCATTCAATAAAGAAAAAAAACAGCATTTCATCGCACATAAATAGATCTATTTAAACGCAGTAAGAACAAATTAAAATCATATAGAATTACTTTTAAACTTTCAAATTAAATAAATTTAAATCATTTAGATTAAATTTAAAACAAAAATATTGACCAGTTAATTATTAACATTATGAATTGATTAATATTTTCCCCTGATGAACAATAAAAGTCCTCATAAATTTACAATTAACTCATTTGTTAATATAATCACCATTTTCTTAAAGACCAATAACGGTGATTAACAAGAAGAAAGGAGCAGTATGAATACATTATTTACTCTAATCTCAACCGTATTATTTGCAAGCAATATCACATCCAGCATGCCTTTATTTGCAAAGCCTGGGCAAGACATCAATACTCAAGTACAACACCTTAGTCACAAAGCCCCCCAGTTAAATAAAAAAGTATTAAAACTAGCATTAACTGCCTATAAAAATGCCAACAAACGAGGAGAAGTTAAAAAACCAGTTCTTACAGTAATTGATTACTCTCTCCCTTCAAATAAACAACGTATGTGGGTATTTGATCTTCGCAATGAGCGCCTTTTGTATAATACCTACGTAGCACATGGTAAAAACTCAGGAATGAACTTTGCCAAAAATTTTTCCAACAGAGAATCTAGCAAACAATCCAGCCTTGGTACTTATATCACTAAAAACACCTATATTGGGCATAAAGGCTACTCTTTAAATTTAAAAGGTTTGGATAAAGGATTTAATGATAATGCCTACAACAGACGCGTGGTAATACATGGGGCCTGGTATGTTGAACCTAATTTCATCAAAAGAGCTGGTCGTGCCGGTCTTTCTTGGGGTTGCCCTGCTATAGCTCAAACCTTGGCTAAGCCTGTTATTAACACTATTAAGAATGGTTCAGTTGTTTTTGCCTATTATCCAGATAAGTACTTCTTATCCCATTCAGGATATCTGGTAGCATAAATAATAAGCCAGGGACTCAGCCCTGGCTTTTCGCAGTCATCCGTATAAGAACTTTTACGTTCTTCTGTCGTCCTGACAAATCAGTTCCCTCTGATTGCAATTCCATTTGCGTGACTTATATCCGTATAAGTCTTAGTTAAAATTTAGCAACTCCCCCTGTGAAACGCAAGGTACTTGATCCTCACTGCATCTTATATATTTCCAGTTAAGCTAAAGCCATAATTTTAAAATTTATATAAAAATCAATAAATTAAATATTTTTTATAGTGCTTTTTTATAGAAAAATACAATAATATCCTATACAGAATTGAGAAATTTCTTACAAGAAATGAAGCTAATGTATCTAAAACACTCTAGACCTAAGCAAGTTTTTCTTCTCTTTAAGCAATATGCTGCTTGATTATGTCACAAGATATGGTAGTTTATTCATGATTTAATTATCATGAGTATGATTATGAACCAACAATTAAATGCAACGAAGAAAGATAAGCTTTATGTAATTGATTGGCTTATTGAAAATTTTCCAAATGCATTTTTTAAAAAAGGAAATCAAGTAAAACCACTTAAAATTGGCATATTTGACGACATAATCGATTTTTATGAACGACTAGATAGCCTCCTTTTAGTAAAAAATCCCTAAGAGACGCTTTGAGTTATTACAGCGCTTCTCCTGCCTATTTAAGTTGCCAAAAACCTAACGCAGCACGTGTGGATATTTATGGTAATGAGATTGATATAGTAACACCCGAACAAGCCAAATATGCTTATCAACGTTATCAAGAGCGTTATGGTAACAAGAAAAAACAAGGCTAGAAAGGTAGGAGATCTGTTTAATAATATCCATCAAAATCTCTCGTCTTGTAGAGAATAAGCAAATTTTTCTGCAAGTATTTTATTTTAAGGCAATAATATAATTAACGCTTACATCGGGTGCCAAAGAGGCTTTTCGAGTAAACGGATTATAACATAAGCCCTTCATGTCAATGACCTTGAAATCATACTGCCTTGCCATTGTTGCTAGCTCACTAGGTTTTATAAATTTAACGTAATCATGAGTTTGTCTCGGCAACAAGTTAAGAATATACTCTGCTGCTATGATCGCGCCAAGATAAGCTTTGAGTGTTCTACTAATAGTCGATAAAAATAATAGGCCATCTGGTTTTAATAAACGCTTACAATGTTGTATTACCAGCTCAGGGTTTTGCACATGTTCTAACATTTCCATACATGTTACAACATCAAAGCTTTGAGCTTCATATTCCTCTATAGTACTAGAAAAATAATCAATGTCTAAATGCACTTTTTGAGCATGCTCTTTTGCTACCTGGACTGTTTCTCTCTCAGCATCAATCCCAGTAACATGAGCTCCTGCTTTAGCCATAGTTTCGCAAAGTATCCCTCCTCCACATCCAACATCGAGCACCCTGAGATCTTGTAGATTAATGTGTTGAGAAATAAATTTAAAACGAGCCTCATTAATATCATGCAAGGTTTTAAGAGGGCCGTTGGCATCCCACCAATAGTTAGCAAGTTGGGCAAATTTATTGACTTCCTGAACATCAATGGTTGATTTAATTTGAGTCATTTGACAGTAGATCCATTGGTTTAAAAAATTCAATTACTCGTTGATTAGTAATAAAACTTACATTATAGGGGTGTTCTGAGACCAGCGCTATGGGTAATTTATTTTCCGGTATTTTCTCTGCGATTTTACCAAATAAAATCAATTGCACATTCGTTTTTTTTACAGCCAGTTGATCAAACAGGCTTTGCATAAAAGGCCTCCATTGACGTGCATGATAGGGAACTCTGCCTTTACTATATACTAAGGAAGCGTTTAGTAACAAAATTCCTTTTTTCATCATGCCCTTAAAAAATTCTTTTGCCGTTTGAACTAAACCAGATTTATCTACCTTAACTATTGCTCCCTGAGAAGGGTTTTCCTGTAAATCGCCACGGGCAATCAACAGCATTTTTATCCAATTACGCAGTGAAGTGGCTCGATTAACTTCTTTACTTAACCCTGTTGGGCTCCATAGAGAACCTACGGAATTGTCCCAGAATGCATAACCATTTGCGGATACTTCACGAGGATATGGGGATTCCCCTAATAGAATATATCGAGTTTGACTTAGAGGTAAGCTAAAAGCTGAAAATAATTGATTTACTCCAGGTAACCAATGGCCTGCCTTCTGTATTTGGTCTAAATAATCTTTATCCATCGTATTCAAGGCATTTTCTAAAATTTCCTTCCATTCCTTATCACACCCGCTCAATAAATTTTCATACATATTTGCTCTCTTGCTCGCAGCACCAATTTAATATTTATTAAGACCATGGATTATATATTCCCACTATTAATCTTTCACCCAATTTCTTCTTACTTGACCAGAAGCGTGTTGCCTGGTGATTCAAATTCCTCTAACATCATTTGAAAATGATAATCTGGAGTGATTATGTTTTTAGCCAACTGCGATATAGAGAAACTAGTTACGGAGCACATTAATCAATTCTTATTGAATGAAGAACTCGCCTTCTCAGATTTAAAAAGATATATTCTCAGTAAAGCTCCAATCCCTTGGATTCACTCCTCTGTCATGGCATCCCTGATCAAATCGAGAGATGCGGATAAAATAGAAGTTAAAAAAAACCTTGAACAACAATCTTATAAAACTCAACTTGCTGAAGATAAAAAACAAACAGAAGAAGAGGATGCTGAAGCATTAAAAGATAAAAAATTAAAAGAGAACTTAACTCGTGAATTAAATCATATCCCAACGCAAATCAGTGAGCACCAAACGGAACTGAGATTACTTCACAACAAGCTGGAACGGCTATTAGAAAACCCAATGAAGGCCGATGTGATTCCTCATGATCCCACGATAAAAAAGACACAACTATCTTCTAATCATTCAGCAACAATTGACCGCTTACAAAAATCCATTATTGAACATGAAATTAAAATCAAATCACTTCTTGAGCAGGAAAATAATCACCATATCAAGCTACATGAAATTGAAGAACGGGCTAAGAAGCGATTACAAAATCGCACTAAACGAACTAAACGTGCACAGGCCAGAATTGGATTTGACAGTACAGGAGAAGATGTTCTTAGTACCCTATCTGGAAAAAATCAATCCCTTTTATCAAAAAGCATCCAAAAACAATATAGTGCGCTTGAAAAAAAATGTGCTGAACTTATTCAGGAAGCCGATCAGATTAATTACCCATTATTGCTTGAAAATCTTCAAAAATTCTTAAATAAAAAAAAACATAATTTATCTCCTCAAGAAGTTGATGCCTTAAAATCTGTTTTAAAATTGATGAAGCAACATTTTGAATTCGAGCGCGATGCCATTAATACTCAATCCAGCCTTCATATTAAAAAACAATCCATTAGTTCTCAGAGAATAAAATTACAAGAACTGCAAAACAGATTAAAATCTTTAAAAGGCAAGAATCCTAACCTAACCTCTGCAAATGAAGAATTAGCATTGCGGAATCAGGAATTATCTGCTGCTCGAGCTCACAACAATAATTTGCGGCAGCGTTTTAGGACTCCTGCTTTACTATTATTTGGATTAACATTGCTGTTTTCAATACCTCTCATTTTAACAACTAGCGGAGTGATTCCCTTTTTTATCACTCCAGTACTCCTTTATGTATTGGTCTCGATACCTTCAATGTTATTATTTCTCTCAACCCTTGGCATTGGAATCGCTGCGATTGTCTTCCGTTTTAAAATGCACTCTAACGAATCTGCTATCAAATCCAATTTGCAAACAATAGAAATGAATTCCCAACAAATGAGGCAAAATTCTCAAAATTTAAAATCGTTAGAAACCCTTACTATCCCTAGCCTGGAAGCACAAATAAAAAAAGATGAGAATTTAAGAGATCAATTAACACTTTCTTTGCAAAAATCACAACTACAAGCGGAACAAGCTCTACAAAAAGCTAAAGAGATTGAGCCCCCTTCCTATACTAGCTCTCCATTTTTAACCCCTAGGAAAACACAATCCAATAGTAAACCATCACCTATATCTTCGGAAGAACTGAGTGACTCATTAAGCGAATCATTGGAAGAAGAAAAAGAAGTAGTGGTTAATGAGTACCAATGTCAATATTGATAAATCAATCTTTGTGATCTAAAATCCGACAACTTGATCATTGGGGGGTGATGTATGTCTCTTGCTAGTTATGATGTAAAACAAGAATTAATTAAGCTTACTAAAAATTTCTTATCCATTGACCATCCGTTTACAGAACTAAAGGACTTATTAGTCAACAAAAAACCTATCCACCTGATTCATAATCAAATTGCCGGACAGCTATCTCAAATTAAAAATTTAGATGATCTAGCTATCACTTCACGATTAGAAGAAAATGCTTATCAACAGCAAATAAAAGAAGATGAAGAGGAGAAACGCCGGGATATAGAGGAAATGCGTCAAGATCTTCGTCAAAAAAATAAAATGACTGATGAGCTTCAAAGTATCAAAGCTCTAAAAGAGCAATATGATAGACAATTACTTGTCTATACTCATGTCCATAGCCATCCTGATACCCCAGTGGTCCACCAGCATCCTTCTCAACCAGTTCCTGTCACCCTATTAAACCCAAACTCTCACGTCCATACTCATCTTGAAGCGTCTCTAAGTCGTCAAGATCTAGAACGCAAGATAGAGGTTATTAATAGAAGAATTCTAGTTATCACTAGGGAATTTAACACTCTAGCTTTTCGAGAGGATGAAAGAGAAATTCGTAGAGGAAATAGAGAAAAACGTCTTCAAGCTCGCCTTGGTTATGTTGAAAGAAAAACAGGTGTTACTGATACCTTAACCTCTGTTAATCGAGAGAATCTGATATCCAACATTAATAGAGAACGCAAAGCAATTGAACAACAATACTCTTCATTACTTCTTAAAGCAGAGCAATTAAGTTATTCAATTTTTCTTGAAGAATTTGAACGCTCCTTACAAATCACGCGACGACCATCTCAAGAAATTGAAGCCTTGAGAACTATTGTAAGAAAAATGAAAGAGCATTTGGATTACCAACAAAAAGCAGCCAATATCCAATTGCAATTAAATCGTACAGTCCAGGCTATTAGCGAAAACAATAGCACTTTACAGCAACTTAATTCTAAATTAGTATCATTACGGCTTGCTAACCCCAATTTAACGAAAAGCAATGACAACCTAGAAAAAGAGAATACAGGACTCCGTAAATTGTATGACAATCATACTAAAATACGAAATAAACTGATTCCACCGGCCCTCACTTTATCAGGATTATCTTTACTCTTTTCAATTCCATTAATTTTAACTTTAGCTGGAATCATTCCCTATGCTATTGCACCAGCGGTAGTCTTCACGTTAGTGATAGCCCCACCAGCTATTTTATTACTCGCAGGTCTTGGGGTTGGCATTGCTGCGATTACTTATGCTGTGAAAGCTTATTTAAACAAGTCAGCTATTGAATCCAACAGAGAAACAATAGAAAACAATACTAAGCAAATGAGCACGAATCGACAAGAAATTGATACGTTGGAAAACCAAACCATCCCTACTCTGCGGCAAACCCTGTTGCAAAATGAAGGCAGCCAAATTCTGCTAACTAATGATTTACAATATGCTGAAACTCTAGCAAAACAAGCATTAAATCAGGCTAAAGAGGTTGAACCTTATGTCTATTCCTCTACCCCATTCTTTAAACCTGATGTTAATGCTCAACAGCATCCTTCTGCATTAGGTAACACGATCACTACTCCCAGCGCACCACCTTATGAATCTCTCTATCCTACTTTTAATTAGACGACCGTGATTCGAATGAGTGTAGTCAGCAGGTTAGTAAGATCGAGGCAAACACAGGGAGAAATAGGACTTTTTAAAAAAGTCTTATTCCCCACTGCATGCCTCGAGCTGGAAAAACATTTACCTGCGTTTTAAATCACACCCTCTTTTTTTCTTTTTTTAGCCCGATTGACGATACCCCTCAAATTACGCTATTGTTAAAAATTTAGTTTAGAGCTAAAAAACCATGGTTAAATTGTATAGGGAAATAGTCAACTTCATCAATAAACATCAAAGAACAATGGTGGATCAGCTCCACCAGTTTTGTGAAATTAATTCTGGGACTACTAATTTATCAGGATTAGCAATCATGGCTGACATATTACAGTCCGCATTCAAGCCAATCTCTGATGCAACTGAATTAATCCAATTGCCATATTTATCCACTATTGACATGACTGGAAATACAATTACTCAACAGTGTGGGGATGTATTATTCTTTAGAAGGCGACCCCATTTAAAACGGCGAATACTATTAAGCGGACATATGGATACTGTGTATTCTGCTAATAATCCCTTTCAAAAATTAACTTACTTGAATGACAATGAAATCAATGGTCCTGGTGTTGCCGATATGAAAGGGGGATTAGTAGTGATGTTACATGCATTAACTGCTTTTGAGAACACAAGCTTTGCGGAAGAATTAGGTTGGGATGTACTAATTAATGCCGATGAAGAAATCGGCTCGCCGGCCTCCTGCACCCTACTTAATGAAATTGCACCTAATTATCAGGCAGCACTGGTCTATGAACCAGCCATGACGCCCATAGGTACTCTGGCAAAAAACCGAAAAGGAAGTGGGAAATTAACCATTATTGCAAGAGGGAAAGCAGCTCATGCAGGTCGGTCGTTTGATAAAGGAAGAAACGCCATATGCTATCTTGCTGAAACAATTGTGGCAGTTCATGCTTTAAACGGGAAACGTAATGGAGTGACAATCAATGTGGGTAAAATTGCTGGTGGAGAGGCATTAAATGTTGTCCCTGATAAAGCAGTAGCTCAACTTGATATCCGAATTAGTTTACCCGAAGATGAGTTTTGGGTAAGAAATGAATTGGATAAAATCATCACACAATTAGAGCGACCTGATTATTCATTAGAAATTCATGGTATTTTTGGACGACCAGTGAAACGTGTTTGTTCAGGTACCAAGCGACTTTTTCATCGAGTTCAAGCAGTTGGGAAAGAACTGGGCTTAGCTATTGACTGGAAAGACAGTGGTGGTTGTTGTGATGGCAATAATTTAGCTTCTCATGGTTTACCTGTTTTGGATACATTGGGAGTCCGCGGAGGCAACATACATAGTCCCGATGAGTATATATTGTTGGACAGTTTGTCAGAACGCGCTACTCTTAGCGCTCTTGTCTTGACAGATTTGGCACAGGGTGGTTTAGAGGATCTCACAACATGATGTTATTTCGTAGTGCACAAGATTCTGATTTGGATGAAATCCATCAACTCGCAGAAATCAGTGGCATTGGTATGACCACTCTGCCAAAAGACAAAGAATTATTAAAGAAACGTCTTCATTGGTCTTCCGAATCGTATAAGAAAAATGTAACCACCCCTGGTTCCGAATATTATTTTTTTGTTCTTGAGGATCAAAAAAACAAAAAAATCGTAGGAACTTCTGCTATAGAAGCGCGTACAGGGCATGAAATACCCTTCTACTCTTATAAAGTTTCCAAGAGAACCAGAGTTTGTCATTCACTCAATATACGCAGTGACTATGAAGTATTAAGTCTGGTAAATGACAACCAGGGGCGCACAGAAATATGCACCCTATTTCTTCATCCTGACTATAGAAAAAACAATAATGGCTTATTGCTCTCCAAAGGTCGTTTTTTATTCATGGCTCAATATCCACATCGCTTTGCGCCTATTGTTATTGCTGAAATGCGCGGGATTTCCGATGATAAAGGCCATTCGCCATTCTGGGATAATGTTGGTGCCAATTTTTTTCATATGCCTTTTGTTGAAGCAGACCGTCTTACACTGGCCACTAATAAACAATTCATCGCCGATTTAATGCCGAGAAACCCTATTTATGTCAAATTGCTCTCGCCAGCTGCGCAAGAAGTGATTGGCAAACCACATCAATCCACCATACCAGCAATGACTATTTTATTAAAAGAAGGTTTCCGATATAACAACTATGTCGATATTTTTGATGCTGGACCTACTATCGAAGCTCCATTACTAGAAATTAAGACTATCGCTTTAAGTCGTATTATGGCCATTAAAAGCATAAGTGATGAAGCCAGCAGTAGTAAAAGCTACTTGCTTGCAAATACCCAACTAGATTTTCGGGCAACAATTAGTCATGCTGTTTTTAATGGACAGGAAAATACCTGTATTATTGGCAAAGACACTGCAAAATTGCTTAATATAAGATGCGGAGACAGTGTACGTTTATCTCCACTTTATAGTGAAGAGAATTCACCATTGTAACAAAGGATCAACGATGTCTAAATTACAAATTGTACAGAGCAAAGGACAGTATATTAATGGGCATTGGGTAAAAGGAAATGGAACAATTCTGGAATCAATCAATCCTGCTTATGGAACTCTTCTTTGGCAAGGGAATAATGCAACAGATCAAGAAATTTCCAATGCTCATTTCGCTGCCTATCAGGCACTGAGCTCATGGGCCAATACAAGTTTTGAGCAAAGAGCTCATTATATTAAAGCTTTTGCCGAGGAAGTAGAAAAAAATCGAGCGCAATTAGCCCGTCTTATTTCATTAGAAACAGGGAAGCCTTTATGGGAATCTCAAACTGAGGTGATTTCAGTTATTGGTAAAGTCAGCATATCAATACAAGCTTATCAAGAAAGAACGTGGTCCAAGCAAACCGAGACAGCAGAAGCCAATGCTTGCCTGCGTTTTAAACCACAAGGCGTTGTATTAGTATTAGGCGCTTTTAATTTTCCTGCTCATTTAAGCAATGGGCACATAGTCCCTGCTCTTCTTGCGGGAAATACCATTCTTTATAAGCCAAGTGAGCATACTCCTGCAGTAGCAGAGTTAATTATGCAATGTTGGCATGATAGTGGCCTACCCTCTGGAGTTATCAATTGCTTACAAGGAAACGTGGAGTGTGGAAAAACCTTACTATCCCAAGACATTCAAGGTGTCTATTTTACCGGGAGTTATGCCACAGGACTTCGTATACACCAACAATTCAGCAACAAGCCTGAAGTTATTTTAGCGTTGGAAATGGGTGGAAATAATCCATTAGTTATTGATGAAATTAAAAATATTAATGCCGCCGTATATCATACATTACTTTCAACCATGATTACTGCCGGTCAACGTTGTACTTGCGCAAGACGAATTATAATTCCTAACTCTCCTACTGGTGATGAGTTTTTAGAGTATTTCACCAAGGCCTGCCAGTCAATAAAAATTGGACCTTTTGATAACCAACCAGAGCCTTTTATGGGTCCTGTTATAAGCCATACTCAAGCCCTCAAACACCTACATACACAGAAACAACTTGTTGAGATGGAGGGGAAGCCATATTACCCATGTCACTTCTTGTTGAATACACAGGACTTCTATCACCTGGAATCATTGATATGACTCGGGTTAAAAACCCACCAGATGAAGAGCTTTTTGCACCTTGCGCACAAATCTACCGTTATAACCACTTTGATGAAGCCATTCAGTTAGCAAATCAAACACGCTATGGCCTGTCAGCAGGCTTGTTAAGCGATGATAAATCGCATTATCAGCAATTTTATCAAAATGTTCGCGCTGGTTTGATTAATTGGAATAGGCCAACTACAGGAGCTGCTAGCAGTCTTCCTTTTGGAGGCGTTGGATGCAGTGGAAATCATAGACCAAGTGCCTATTTTGCTGCTGATTATTGTGCTTATCCTGTAGCCAGTATGGAACAATCTTTATTAACTATGCCTGCACAGCAGTTACCTGGGATAATATTGGAAAAATTACTATGAATATTTATGAGTTAAATATAGATGGGCTCGTTGGCCCTACTCATAATTACGCAGGTCTTTCGGCAGGGAATATTGCCTCTACAAGCAATGCCCTATCCATTTCTAATCCCCAAGCTGCCGCAAGGCAAGGGTTAGAAAAAATGCGTAAACTATACAATATGGGCTTAAAACAAGGTGTAATGCCTCCTCATCAACGGCCTAATTTGCATTTATTACACCAACTAGGGTTCAAAGGCACTCCTGGTGAGCAAATAAATAAAGCCTATAAAGCAGCGCCAGAATTACTCAGTGCATGCTACTCTGCCTCAAGTATGTGGACAGCTAATGCGGCAACAGTATCTGCAAGCACCGATACTGAAGATAATAAAGTTCATTTTACTACCGCTAATTTAATCAGCAACTTACATAGACACCAGGAAGCTGATTTTTCGCAAAAATTGCTGCAGTTCATATTTTCCAATTCCGATTATTTTAATCACCATCCCATTCTGCCCAGATCGACATGTACTAGTGACGAGGGAGCGGCAAATCATAATCGCCTATGCCAAAATCATGCTCTGCCTGGTATTAATCTATTTGTGTATGGCAAAAAATCATTGGGAACGGATCGGTCTAATCAAGGGCCAGTCAAATATCCTGCTCGACAAACAAAAGAGGCGTCAGAAGCAATTGCTCGTAATCATTTATTAAAAGCTGAACGCGTAATTTATGCATGCCAAAATCCCTTGGCAATAGATCAAGGCGTATTTCATAATGACGTCATTTCGGTAGCTAATGAATATGTATTTTTGATTCACGAACAAGCCTTTAATAATCAACCCTATGTATTAGAGCAATTGAGAGAAAAAGCTGATTTTACATTGACAATAATTGAACTACCAAAAGAGCAAATCAGTATAAAAGAAGCTGTGGATACCTATCTTTTCAATTCTCAATTAATTACTTTACCTGATCAAAATAATATGATTTTGGTTGCTCCTTTTGAATGTCAAATCAATCCCCGAGTAAAAACTTGTATTGATGAATTAGTGAGTGATGTGAAAAACCCCATTAATTCAGTACATTATTTGGATTTGAAACAAAGCATGCGTAACGGCGGTGGACCTGCTTGTTTGCGATTGCGCATTCCTTTAAATGACAATGAACTCAAAGCGATGCATCAAGGGATTTTGGTTGATAATGATTTGCTCGATGCCCTGGACAAATGGGTTGTAAAATATTACCGAACTGAATTGCAAATTTCCGATTTAGCCGATCCGCAACTGCTATATGAATGCCTGGATGCTTTAGATGAATTAACCAAACTTCTAAAGTTAGGATCAATTTATCCATTTCAATCCTGAGAATTTTTTAAGTTATGTGGAAAACCAAATTTGGAAAATGCATTTATATTTCACCATCCGGGTATAAAGTTTATCAGAATCTGTTATATCGATGGCTGACTTTAGGCAGTGATGCATGGCAAACTGTAATTAATCGTTATAGACCACAAAAACCTGGCCTGCATTATTTGGAAATTTTAACGCTTATGGTACGGAAATTCCCTAATGATTGTTGCTTATTAGGGCTTGGTGGAGCAGGAATTGCCCATTTGCTAAGTATAGAGAATCCTAAACATTCTATAATTGCCGTAGAAAACAGTGAAGAAGTAATACAAATTGCAAAACAATTCTTTATGACGGACTCAATTCCCAATTTGACCATCATTAACCAAAACGCTAAAGATTTTGTATCTGAAAACAAACATACCTTTCAACATTTAATTCTTGACTTATATGATGCAACGCACTTTCCTGATGAATGTCATTCTGTTGAGTTTTTTATTCACTGTAAAAACCAATTAGCTCATAATGGATTTTTGGCAGTTAATTTAGCAAATGCACGAGAGCAATGGCCTTTAGTCCAATTGATAAAAAAGCAATTTCGATCTCATATAATTATTCCAATAAAAAAATGTGCCAACATAGTGGTAATTGCATCAAAAAATGAGAATAAAGAATTATTTATTAATCAACTAAAAAGTACAGGCGAAATTAAAGAAATAGCATGGGTTAAGGATTGGGGTTATGTTGCTAAATATTAGATTCCGTAGAATGCAACACCATTAACCCACTGTCTTTTTTCAATAAGTTGTTTAGCTGTTAAGGAAAAACAAATCCTGAACAAATTACACCGACTATTTACTCATGTAATTAATCGCAGCAACTAAAGCATCGTCTGAACAATTATTGTTAGGGATATTGGCCTCCTTACAAAGCCCACCATGATGCATTAATCCTTTACCTATTTTTACACTATATAATAAGTAATCCATCGGTGTTTGAAATTGTATAGGATTGTTTTTTGCTTCTTTTTTTGCCTGTTGGAAACGCAATTTCCATGCTTTTTTATCAAAAGCTGCAGGGGCTTTTATGGATTTAGCTAATTGAGGGGCATGACAATTTTTACAGGCAATTTCGTACGTATATTTTCCTAAATTATCAGCAAAAACAAAATTACTTGTTACGTATATAAATACTGTAACTAGTATATTCCTTTTCATCATATCCCCTAATTACAATAAAGGAGCTGCCCTTACTCCTTAAATTTCCATTAAGTCTTTCTCTTTCTCAGCCAATAATGCATCGACCTCCGCTATATATTTGTCGGTCAATTTTTGAATTACTTCAGCTGCACGGCGCTCATCATCTTCAGAGATTGCTTTTTCCTTAACAAGTTCCTTAAACTGATTATTAGCATCTCTTCTGATATTTCGAATTGAAACCTTCCCTTGCTCTCCTTCATGGCGAACCACTTTAATCAATTCCTTTCTACGCTCTTCTGTCAAAGGAGGCATAGGAACTCGAATAGCTGCGCCAGCAGTTGCTGGGTTTAGACCTAAATCAGAATTTAATATAGCTTTTTCTATTGCAGCCACCATAGACTTTTCCCAAGGAGTTACTAGAATAGTCCGGGAATCACTTGTAGTAATATTGGCCACCTGATTTAGAGGTGTGGGACTGCCATAGTAATCAATCATAACATGATCTAGCAAACTGGCATTTGCTCTACCTGTACGAATCTTTGACATTTCCGTATGCAAAGCTTCAATAGTCTTTTTCATCCGTTTTTCTGAATCTTGCTTAATCTCATTGATCATGATTAGCTCCGACTATAGTTCCTACTCGCTCCCCAAGTACAATTCGTTTTAAAGCACAAGGAGCAGCCATATCAAAAACTTGTAAAGGCATTCCTTGATCTTGGCACAAACAAATTGCAGTGGAGTCCATTACTTCCAGGCCCTTAGTTAAAACTTCTTTATAAGTTAAATAATCATAACGTTTCGCATCAGGATTTTTAAGAGGATCTGCAGAATAAACACCATCCACTTTTGTTGCTTTTAAAACAATATCAGCTCCAATCTCAATTGCCCTAAGACAAGCAGCCGTATCGGTTGTAAAAAAAGGATTTCCTGTTCCAGCCGCAAAAATCACCACTTGACCATTACGCAAGTGAGTGATCGCTTTGCGTCTGTGGTAAGGATCAACTACTCCAAGCATTGGAATAGCTGACATAATACGGGCAGGAAGATCAATCCTTTCTAAAGCATCACGCAGGGCCAAGGCATTCATTACCGTCGCCAACATTCCCATATGGTCCCCTGTAACTCGCCCTACACCGGCTTGGGAAAGAGCTTTACCACGGAACAGATTACCACCACCCAATACCAAACCAACTTCAACACCCATGCGAATCAATTCTGCAATGTCTCTCGCCAGGGTGTCGAGAACTGAAGGATCTATTCCAAATTGGGACTTACCCATTAAGGCTTCACCACTAAACTTGAGAAGTATCCGTTTGTATTTTAATTTAGGCTGGCTATCATTCATCATGTGCGAACCTGGGCCATCACTTCTTCAACAAAATTGTCTTCTTTTTTCTCTATACCTTCGCCTACTTCATAACGAACAAAAGATAACACTTCTGCATTTTTTTCTTTTAATAGCTGTCCCACTTTAATGTTGGGATCTTTCACATAAGGCTGCCCTAATAAACTCACTTCGTCGATAAATTTATTAATTCGACCTTCGATCATCTTATCAATGATCTCTTGCGGTTTACCGCTTTCTTTAGCCTGAGCTGTGAATATTTCGCGTTCGTTTTCAATCGCTTCAGCCGGTACCTGATCACGGCTAACCACCATTGGTTTGCTTGCAGCAATATGCATAGCGATATCCTTGGCTAGCGCTTCGCTACCATTTTTTAAAGCAACCATAACTCCAATGCGTGAGCCATGCAAATAATAGCCAATTACGCCGCCTTCGCAATGCATTCGCTCCATACGTCGTAATTTGATATTTTCACCAATCTTTGCAACTAACTCTTGTCTTGCTTGCTCTACAGTAACACCAGAAGATAAGTTTTGATTTGACAAAGACTTAATATCTTTTGCAGAACTTGTTAATGCAACATCTGCCACCATATTCGCAAAATTGGTAAAATTCTCGTCTCGAGCAACAAAATCTGTTTCACTATTAATTTCAAGCATGACTGCGGTTCGCTCATCAGAAGAGCGCGCAATAACAATGATGCCTTCTGCTGCAACTCGATCTGCTTTTTTATCTGCTTTTGCTTGACCGGCTTTACGCATTTCAATTATAGCTTGTTCAATATCACCGTTTGTAGCTATTAGAAATTTTTTACATTCCATCATACCTGCGCCTGTGCGCTCACGCAATTGCATTACTAATGCAGCACTAATTGTTGACATTTTGTTTTCTCCACATAGCAAAAAGGGGGCTCATTCAAGTAATGCCCCCTTTATTCAAATAGTAATTATTCTCCAGATTTTTCTTCTTCGTTAGTTGAAGGAACTTCTACAAACTCCGAATCAGATGATGCTCTCCCTACGGTATTACTGTTTTTACCATCTAAAATAGCATCTGCAACACAGCGAACATAAATATCTACAGCTCGCATTGAATCATCATTACCTGGTATAACATAATCAATATTGTCAGGGCTATTATTAGTATCTACCACACCAATTACTGGAATTCTTAATCGGCGAGCTTCTTCAACAGCAATATGCTCAAAGCCAACATCAACTACGAATAAAGCGTCAGGCAAACCACCCATATTCTCAATTCCGCCCAAGCTTCGCTCCAGTTTTTCAAGTTCTCGTGTGAGCATTAGAGCTTCTTTCTTAATCATGTCATTAAAAAGCCCTTTTTCTTTCATTTCTTTCAATTCTTTCAAACGGAATATTGATTGACGGACCGTTTTATAGTTGGTTAACATACCGCCTAACCATCTGTGATCAACATAAGGCATACCGCATCGTGCAGCATGCTCACGAATACTTTCTTGTGCTGCTCTTTTTGTACCAACAAAAAGAATTTTAGCTTTATTTGCTGCTAGCCGGCTAACATAATTCGTTACATCATTAAGCAATGGAAGAGTTTTTTCAAGGTTAATGATATGGATTTTATTTCTTGAACCAAAAATATATTCACTCATTTTTGGATTCCAATAACGTGTTCTATGTCCAAAATGAGCACCTGCTTCGAGCAATTCACGCATACTTACATTCATATTATATCTCCAGGGTTAAGCCTCCACGTTTCCCATACGAAACCCATTAGGGACCCTAACGTATGTGACGAAACGTGTGTGTATTTAAAAAGCGGGGTATTTATAACACATTCAGGAGTTTTCAGCAATGAAATTCAACTGAAATGTCAAACCAATTTAAAAA
>NZ_JNCF01000068.1 GCF_000770585.1 Legionella norrlandica
AACATCACAGGAATACGCACTATTGGGGCAACCGCGTCATTGCTGGTCTAGAGGTGTCCCCCACCTCAAAATTCAAGATGGGGCATATGGGACAATATAGAGGACTAACAATCAAAGCAGTTCTTCAATATTTGGGATAGAATTGTAAGTAAATGATGGCATAGAGTTAGATTTTTTGTTCGAGGAATGATTCTTAATCAGTTTTTTATGTCGATGTTCAACGCTCTCCTTTTGCGAATAGCCAGACTTTTGACCGTTAAGATATTCCAATACATATAACCGGAACGTATTGTAACTTGCTGTAAAGCTTCCCTCATCCCGAAGCGTTTCCCATATGGCGGTCATTGGCCAGCCTTTTTCTAAGGCTTCGGATATGTCATCTTTTAAGGCTAAAAATTCAACTTTATTTTTTCTGGCTGGCGTTTTTTGCTGATTTTGATCAGCAGCCATCATAATGTCTATCAAGGATTTTTTCATAATCTACTCTCTGTAAAATGGTTGTTCAATCCTTTGGTGTTTATTATTTTTTTTATTTATTTTGGTCTCTTTTACTTCCTCTCAAAGTCCTTTTTGGTTATTTATCAGACCTTTTTTATTTATTCCCGTTTATTTTTGATTATTTTCGTTAATAATCGTTTAAGTTCCAAAAGGAACCTTAAAATAACCCTAAGTGAATACCAAAATAAATTTCAAAATACAGGGCAAGATAGGTGAAGTTAGCTAACCTGCAAGCAGGTTACCTAATTCACTTAGCTTATTCGCACCTGCGGTGCTCAATGTATAAAACATAAAATCCTCCCAAAAAGTGCCCAAATAATTAACTATTCAGCATCCAGTACTTTTTTAGAGAAGACGTACAATCGTGGCGTACCTACCCCTTTGATTCTTGGCTTGTGGGATGCTTTACCGTCATTGGTTGGAATCAACCAACCGCACTCTAATAATATTTTGGTTACTGTACGTTGATCAAAGCCCTGACAAAGCTCATTTTTATACACTTCAGTCAATACCATAAAGCGGCGAAAACCTTCATCATCAGTTCTATAAAAGCCTGCTCGATTAACTACTTTCTCATTATTAGGAGCGTTAGCGTTATCAAACCGGCTCGCACCATGCAGCTCAAAGAATGCCCTTACCTGCGCTTTAATGGCACGGTCTTCTCGATTACCCTTATCACCAAAAGCAAGCAACCATGCTTTAAAGCATTTCTTTGCCGCGGCGTAGGATTCACCTTTCTGCCAACCAGTCAGATTAAATTGGGTAGCAAGCTCACCCGCCGCGCCCACCAAAGCAAAACGTCTGGCAACGCGGATGACTTGACCGGTTACATCCGAATCAATAACAGTATCGACAAACTGCTGAATCCCTTGGTTAAGCAACCGAGCAAGAACATCTTGGTTTGTGACCACTTGCTGAAGCCATGCATCACCCACTGCCCCATAATACTTGCTTGAATAGTTCTTAAGCGTTAGTGCAAGGCTAGCTGGGCTTAGTTGTTGATGTAAGGTTTCAAATAGTCCCATGCCGCAACCCGCGTCAGCTTCAATATCCGCTAAGCGAATTTCTTGCCCTGCATTACAACGTTGGCCAATTCGTGCCATTAAAGTAGCAAGAGACTCTTCACCTGCAGATAGAAATATCAAAGCCCATTTATTCGCTGCTTTGATCGTACCTAACTTTGAAGCTCTATTCTTGCCTTGGCCATTTGCAAGCAGATAAGCAGCTTCACCCGCCTCACGAGGATCGAGCTGACTGAGCTCATCAAGAATCAATAAGCCATCGTTATGCATTGCTGCCAATCCTTCTAAGCCATTAGCAGTGGCACGCCATAAGCGTATATATGAATTAGGTTTACCCCATACCGATGCAGCCACATTCAGTGCCGTGCTTTTGCCAGAAGATGAAGCCCCCCGAAAATGAAAACCACCAGAGTCTTCACCAGCAAGTCGTGCAATGGTTGGAGCAAAGGCACTGGCAATAGCAAACACCAGTCTTGAATTACCTATGGCAAGCTTGGCGATAGAGTTTTTCCATTCTTCAGCACTCCCTGAGGTTGATAGTGATGATTCAATGGCATTGGTATTTTGAAAAACGATTTTTTCTTCCGATTGGCCAATAGCCTGCTTAGGTGTAACAAATACTTTGTTATGCCAACCTAACTTATCTACACAACGTGCTCGCGCTTCTACCGGAAAGACTTGCACATAAGATGTTAATAAATCCCGTGCATGATGACCTGGCGAAATGGTTAAACCTAATCGTACTAACTCACGCCGTACATCTGAGGCATCCCCTTGTAATAAGGCCAGTGGCATTGCCCATTGGTGTGTTATACCATCATCATCTTGCCATTCTAATAAGCGGCCCCATTCACCATTATGCGCATCACGCGTTTTTGCAGTTACGTATAGTGGCGAGCAGATCCACCGTGGGGCAAGTTCATTGCCATCTTTGTCTATACCCAAATAAAATACGCCCAGATTGTTTATCTGAAACTTGCCACCGGCATAGTCACAGTAGGTTATTTGCGATTGATGGTCTGCTTGTTTGACTTTTGCATCAAAAGCGATGATCTGATTGTTGCTCATAATATTCTCCAACATATGCTTGCAAAGACGACACAAGGCAACCTTTGCTGATATTTAATTCCAGACAAGTTGATGTGTGCTATGAATAGCTTTGTTGACTTGTTGAGCTATAAATTTTCTGTTGAATATATTCGAGAACATCGCTTTTGCGATATAGAACTTTGCGACCAATTTTGATGTAGGGGACACCGCCACCAGCCCAACGATTACGTTCAAGCAAGTGAGTAGAACAACTTAGAACTGCGGCAATGGTTTGTTGATTGAAAAGAGCTGATTGGGGGGCTAACTCAAATTCATTTAATAGGTGTAACCGAGTTGTTTTTGGTGAAGACATGAATACCTCCGTTTCATAATACATTCAGCATAGAGCTGACTTTTTAATGTATTTTTCATTATGCAATCCTTTGATTAATATTATTTAACAAACACAGCACACTGTATTAAACAGTTGAGCGATGCTTGCGACTCTTTTCCTGCCCATTAGGAATGGTTAGCAGGTTTGGCTTTAACTTCAAGCTCGACCAGAGTATTGCTGGTTTGCTAAAACTCTGTCAAGCAAAAAATCTCGAATTAAACGAGGTGTTATCAAATGATATTGATTGATACTGAAAATCTCTTTAAAAATGAAGGTGTCCCATGCGCCCCATGGTTGAAAAATAAGGTAGGGACGTGTCTAGCCCAGTAATGACGCGGATGCCCCACTTGTCCCCTTTGTCCCTCACATTTTTCTATTTTTGAATAAATGGTGGATACAACTTACTAATGCAAGATACTATTTATTTTGCATTTTATAAAACTTACACTCAACGCCATGCCCAAAACCAGTTTTGTAATACTCCATGCCGCTTTTTTCCATCACGCGATGAGAGGCTTTATGATTTAATGGGGCAAAGGCAAGAATATAATCTTTGTTAATATTATTTTTGCTCCATGATAGCAAGGCATTTAATACTTCCGAGGCATATCCTTTTCCCCATAATTTTTTAACTATTAGATACCCAACTTCAACCTCACCTGTATCCAAAGGGCCAAATCCACAACGGCCTAAAAACTCACCACTTTTCTTATCTAATATAACAAATCCAGGAAGTCCTTTTGTTTTATAAAAAGATATAAACTCTTTAAGCCGCTCTGCAGTTTGTTCCCTATTTTGAGTACCATCTGGAAAAAACTTCCTAACTTCAGGATCTGAGTTTAACTCAGCAATATTATCTAAATCAGAAAGTTTTATCTGTCTGAGCAAAGTCCTCTCAGTTTCAATTTTTAGAATCATGCTGGCATCCGGTTTATCCCTACATTTGTCACGAAGTATAATATAAAACGTGACAGCATTAAATTTAGACTTGTATTAGTAAGTAATTGGCTAGCTATTCATATTTTTTTTCAGAAAATACCTAATGGCTATAAAATCAACGAATGTCCCCTACGCCCCACACAAGCAAATTAAGTTGGGGACGGCAATAGCCCAGCAATGACGCGGGTGACCACTTATCCCCTTCGTTCCACCTTTTTCATCATTAAAAGCCAAGTGGGTTTTTAATTCTCTATATTCCATTTTGGACGAGGTTATATTCCATATTAGACAGATGTAACTTTATGTTTAATAATTATTTTTACTATTTTTACAAAAATCATGACACAATAAACTATAATTCCAACAACCGAATAAACTATAATATCAACAACATTATATACTATGATTTCCACAACATAATATACTATAATTTCTACATGCAACTATAAATTGAAATATTATGAAACCATCAGAAAAGCTAGCGCAATCACTAGAAGTTTTACACAACCTACAAAAGCAAGGTAAGTACGCTATCCAATCAAAAGATATAAGCCGTACTCATAGAGAACGACTTGTAGAAAATGCATTTTTAGAAGAGGTTGTAAAAGGTTGGTATGTACCGATAAAACCTGATGAACAAAAAGGGGAAAGTACGGCTTGGTATGCTTCTTTCTGGAGTTTTTGTGCTTCCTATTTAAATGAACGATTTGGTGACGAATGGTGCCTTTCCCCAGAACAATCTTTACTTCTTCATTCAGAAAATTGGACTGTGCCTAAACAACTAATGATACGCAGCCCCAACGGAACAAACCGTAATATGGAGTTGCCTCACAACACAGCCTTATTTTCAGTACAATACAAAATGCCAGCTGCTCAGGATATAGAGATTAAGCAGGACATGCGAGTTTATGCAATAGTCCCAGCATTGATCTATTGTTCACCTAAATTTTTTTCTCAATATCCAACTGAGGCACGCTCTGTTCTTTCAATGTTTAATAGTGCATCTGATCTTCTGCATTATTTATTGGAAGAAGGACATTCTTGGATAGCAGGAAGGATTTGTGGCGCACTTCAAAATATTGGCAAATCTCACGTGGCAGAAGAGATCAAAAAAACCATGGAGAGTGCCGGTTATCAAATACGAGAAGAAGATCCATTTTTAACAAATACACCGATAGATTTTTCCGCAACTTATAAGCCAGCTTATCGCAGTCGTTTGGAAGTTATGTGGCATGATATGCGCGATACAGTTAGAGAAAACTTCCCTAGCCCACATCCTACGACAATTGATATTAAAAGATATCTAGAACAAGTTGACGAAAATTATGTTTCAGACGCCTACCATTCTCTATCTATTGAAGGTTATCAAGTAAGCCCTGACTTAATTGAAAAGGTTCGTTCTGGACAATGGAATCCCGATACTACAGAACAAGATCGAAATCACCGTAGTGCATTAGCCGCCCGTGGATACTGGCAAGCATTCCAAGCAGTAAAAAAGAGCCTTATGGAAATATTGAATGGTGACAACCCCGGAAAAATAATACAAAAAGAACATGGGGATTGGTATAGAGAATTATTTCAACCTAGTGTTGCTGTCGGTCTTTTAAAACCAACTGATCTGGCAGGATATAGACGAAGTCCTGTATTTATACGTCAATCAAAACATATTCCTCCACGTTGGCAAATTGTTAGTGAACTAATGGAAGAGTTTTTTCAGTTAATAACCCAGGAAAAGGAACCTTCTGTTAGAGTTGTTCTCGGACATTTCTTTTTTGTTTATATCCACCCTTATTCAGATGGTAATGGCAGAATTGGACGTTTTCTGATGAATGTTATGCTAGCAAGTGGCCATTATCCATGGACTATTATTCCTGTGGAGAGAAGAAACGAATATATGGAAGCACTAGAACAAGCTAGTGTTGATCAAAATATTATTCCCTTTACTAAGTTTATTGCTAGTTGTATCAATTCATAAACAAAGTCAGAGATAGGAAAGGCGTGGATATCGTGGTTTTTGGTGTCTTGCACGATAATGGTCAGAGAAATTTTTTACTACATCAAAATTCTATTCCCTCTTTGTCACGAATTAGAGTATAAAACGTAACAAAATTAAGTTTGAAAAATGATCCTAGTCCCCTAAGTCCCAATTTGAAAAATCAGGTAGGGACGGAATTGGCCAGTAATAACATAGATGCCCCACCTGTCCCTATGGTCCCAGATATATTTTATATTTTTGCACTTAACAAAAAGAGATTAATCTTTTTTATCAAAATAATAAAATGAAATGTCAAAATCTGATTTTTTTTCATTAAAGGGATCTGCAACGATAAAATACTGATAAGCATTGGATGCAGTACCCGTATTAGATAATGGTGACTCGATACATAGATAAGTTTGTTTTCTAGAGTCTACTATTTTCCACCATCCCGCAACCTGGGCGATGGCTGTTGTTGATTTTATGGATGGGTTAGTGGAATAATTATTAGCCGATTCTAACTTAACCTTATGATCAGCAATGATTAAATAAGCTTTATCATCACATGTTGCTGAACCGTAAATCTTGCCATTAATTTCCGTATCAAACTGATTTTTACAGTTAGTCTCTGAATCTTTATTATAACCAATCCCTTCAATTTCAGTCATAAGGACAGATTTATTTGCTGGACTATTGTTTTTACATGATTGAATAACTTCAACGGGTGGCATCGCATGTAATATTCCATACATGAATAAAAAAACCAAATACATGCCTATTTTTTTTATATACATTGCTTCGCCCCGGTAGCTAAAAATTCTTTACTTAATTTCCAAAAAATTGTTTTATTATGTCCCGCAGTCGATACATAAGTATGGCTAAAATACTTACCATTCCTCCCTTTTTTATGGAATGGTTTAGGCTCAGTAACATCAAGTACATTGTGTTTTGGGTTTGAAAATTTAAATCCGTATTTATATCTATAGGCAGATGCTCCATTTGTTTTTACATCTACCCCATCCCAAAAACATCCGCCATTTGAATAGTCTGCCCCATTCGACAAAGCGTTCCTAGCAGCTTTATAGGCTAATTCTACTCCATTGCTGTTAATATTACACATCAAATTATAGTACCGTTCATTTTTTGTCTTAAGGGCTGTGGCATAAGCAAAGTTAGGATCTTTTGAAATTAGTTCACTGACTGATTTATATCCATATGCTTTCATTCTTCGCAAAGTAGCACTCGCAATTCCTGCCATTTCTTCATAATCATTGCTCCAATGTGATTCGCCATAAGCAACAGCAGCTAATAATTGTTCTTCAGAAACACTATCAGGGTCAGAAATACAAGGTCGATTTTCACGAGTACAAGTTGATTTATCCGCAGCTAATGTCCAGCTTTGATCTGGGCACGAGGGAAAATCATCGCAAAAATTATGAGGCTTATTGAAATAACTAATTGATCCATTCGCACAGAACCATGTATCTGCTCCAATTATCATATTATATGTTGGTAATGAATGGCAGGCAGGATCTACACTTCTGGAAGGAACAATACCCCAAAAAAACTATCTCCCATTTTTTTGCAGGCTTCCTCGTAATCATGGCCCCAAGAAATATCTCAATCTTTAGGGTTATTGAACAGGTAAATGGCTTCAACAGGATAATTAAAAACCATTACTGGCTTAGTTGATTCAGCAAATACCTCGCCAGAGAAAATAATTAAAAACATCAAAACTGTTTTTGTAATTCTCAACCAATTTACTAACATTAAATGCCATTAAAACAAAAGTGCTTATATTTTAACATAATATTTTTCTTTAGATGCACTCTGTTTATAAAATGCTGATAATTCTGCACATTGAAACATAGCCCTTATTAAGAGCAAAATTCCAATATTTTAATTTATTCGAATTCTCATGTTGAATTTTCTTTACATAAGTAAAATTCAAGTATACATAAATACTATATAATTATAGGATTTCCGTATACTTAATTAGATGAGCTTTATATTTAAGGAATGTTTTGTTCCCAGATGGTTTCCTATATGTCTGCAATAGCAGTATTCAATTATTAAATTTGATTCCGTTTGAATAGGTCTCTAAGGAAAATTTATCATCTTTCAAAATTAAAAGTGCATGCCCATCAACCACATCAGGAAGATTAATATTCCACAATTTTTTATACCAGGATTCATCCCTATCAATAGGCCTTTTTATTATCTCATAAGCCAATGTGGCCTCATCTGTAAGGCGACCTTGCTGATATTGTTCTTCTATTAAATCAATATCGCTCTCTAGCCAATCTAAAGATTCATTCATCTCCCGTATAGTAAATTGATTCCAAGTACAGGTAAACGGTGCACCCATATGACCACTGATCCAAAAGTTGGGCATAAAATGCATAATAAGACGAGATAAAAGCGGCTCTTTCCCTGGACTGACATGAGAAACAAATATTGAAGGTTTGCTTTTATTTTTAATCCGCTGATACAAAACGCCAAATTGATGTAATGCTGTCCAGACCTTCCCCCCATTTCCTGCAATGGGTTTATCGAATAGCTTTTTACTGACCAAAAAATTTCCGCCTAAGCCATAAAGAGAAAATTCAAACTCATCTTCACTGGTGTGAAATTGATAAAAGTGGTGTTCGTCAAGCATGTGTAGATTTTCAACACTGAGACTGGTGTTTAATTGTCTTAAAATTTGCACGTCCTCATGGTTTCCCCAAACAGCATATACTGGAACTGAGAATTTCTTTTCACCAGAGATATAATCTGGAAAATCTCCTAGCAATTGATTTTCTTTGACGATTTCTATTAATCTTTCTCGATTAGTTTGTTTATCAACTTCATATTGCCGCCAAACTGGCGAGTGGGATACTAACAAGCGTAATTCCCTTGGACTGAGTCGATAAATGCTCTGCTCATCATAAAATCCAAAGTCACCAGCATGAATAACCATATCGGCTTGAGTCTGGTTCACTTTTTCGTTGATGATATCCAAATTACCATGAGTATCGCTGATTAATAGAATTTTATGCATAAGAAGCTCATTATCTTAATTTTATTCAAGTTATCAATAGTCATGAGTTTCATCATACATAGAAATCATGTGACTGATAATGTCAACTAATCCCATTAATTCATGAGACTCATCATCCTTGACTATATCCAACAGCTGATCAAGGACATTAGCCAGCTGATTATAATCCTCCGTACTTTGAGGCACACGTATTATTGGTGAGATATATTTCCAGTGTTCTATTAGTTCATTGATATTCATAATTCAGCAGTCTCCATCATATGCTCAAGTATAAAATTAGTTACTTGTTGCATGGGTTTCCTCAATCGCTCAACATCTTTCATGATATACCCTGCTGTAACATCATTATTCATTTTATGATTAAGCAAGCGCTTTAAAGCATATGCTGGAAGATCTAGACTATCAGCAACAGTAGCAAAAGTTCTTCTTAAGTCGTGCAGAGTAAATGGAACGCCAGATAATTCCACCACCCTATTCACCGCCTTTTTAGGTTCATAGATATAGCCCGTTTTACTTTCCGCTGGAAATACAAATTCACTGGTTTTATTCCGGCTTCTGCGCTCCATTAACTCATAAACAAAATCAGACATAGGTAATGTGTGGATTTCGTGGTTTTTGGTATCTTGCAGGGTGGTAGTTTTGGATTTGAGATCAATATCTTCCCAACGCAAAGAGGCAGCTTCCATTTTTCGCATGCCGGTGAATAAGAGTAATAAAAAATAATCATGCCACAATAAGGCGTTGCGGTAGTTGTCTGTCTCAACCAATACAATGACTGCTTTATAACAGTCAGCTAATTGATGGGGTTTGATGACGGTTTGTTTTCGATCCACTCGATACCATGCCCTGGTATGTGATAAGTATTTGACTGGATTAATAGTGATGATTGGATGACCATTGCCATCCTGATATTCATACATGGCGTAATTAAAAATGGCTCTTAATACTCTCATAGCATTATTGGCACGTGCTTTACTATTTACCTGACCGTGCTTAGTATGCCGCTTGGCAATCATCTCGCGGGTAATATTCACCAGTGGTTTATCAAGCCAATCAGGTACTACTTCATGCAATACACATTGATAATCGTTTAAGGTGCGTGGCTTTAAATCTTTTCTTGCTTTGAGGTAATCATTCAATACCTGCTGTAAGGTCATGGCATGAATTTTTTTGGTTTTCTTTTCTGTTATCGGATCATCACCTCTGGCAACACTACCCAACAGACTCTTGGCTTGTTTTCTGGCTTCTTCAACCGTCAAGTTGCCGTATTTGCCTAACGTCACTCTTTTAACCTTGCCGTTGATTCTGGTTTCAACGATGAAATTTTTAACACTACCTGAGGTGATTCTTAAAGCAAATCCCTTTAAATCGTTATCACGATAAAAAGTTTGAGTTTTGCCTGGAATATGCTCGAGTTGATAAGGGTTTCCCACTAGTCTCCTTTGTCTCTCTCATTTTTATAATCCATAATGGACGAATTTTTGAGCCTAAACCAATGACTCTTTTGCTATTTCCCAAAAAATTTACCGCGATAACAGTAATTTTTGGATTTTAGAATAAATAAATACACAGAGAACAAGGAAACCGATAAAATTTACCGCTATAACAGTAATTTATGGCGATTTAATGCAAAAAAACGAAATAATTAATTTATTTTAATTGTTTTTACTGCTATAACAGTAATATATGATTAATTTATGGTGTTCCATGCCCACACACGAGATTGCTAATTTAGTCCATTACTACCGCAAACAAAGCGGCTTATCGCAGCAAGAATTAGCCCGGTTAGCGGGTGTCGGCAAGACGGTGATATATGATATTGAAAAAGGAAAAGAATCGGTACGGTTGAGCACATTGCTAAAAATATTAGATGTTTTAAATATCCAAATGAAATTTGAAACGCCTTTTCCTCAAACGATGGATAATAATTCATGAGAAAAGCATGCGTATCAGTGAATGGCATTAAGGCTGGAACACTAGAAGAATTACAAGGTGGAACATATCAGTTTACCTACTTTGATGATTATCACGGTGCACCTGTGTCACTCACCATGCCGTTAACAAACAAGGTTTATGACTTTGACGTATTTCCACCCTTTTTTGAAGGGTTACTTCCCGAAGGCGTTATGCTTGAAGCACTATTACGTAAATATAAAGTCGATAAAAATGATTATTTTGGCCAATTAATAATAGTCGGCCAAGATGTCGTAGGCGCAGTGACTATTGAGGAAGTATGATGAAACGCTGCCCTATTACTTATGAAATAATCAGTGACCAAGAACACTATTCGCAACGTGGATTGCATTTGCTTTCCCCTCAATTAAAAACCCTTAATCCATTAGATTTAAGTGCTGATGAGCAAAGGAAAGAAGCAATTGCTCGAGTAGGAAAGATGTCTATTCAAGGTGTTCAAAAGAAACTAAGCGCAAAACTAAAGATTAAAGAGGGATGTTTTGAAATCGTTGATCAAAATGGTCAATATATTTTAAAACCACAAAGTGATATTTATCCTGAATTGCCTGAAAATGAAGCCATTACTATGTCCCTTGCCAAAACCATTGGCCTTGAAGTACCTGTTCATGGTTTAGTTTATTCTAAAGACAACAGTTTTACCTACTTCATTAAACGTTTTGATCGAATAGGCCATAATAAAAAGTTAGCTTTAGAAGATTTTGCACAACTATCAGGCGAAGATCGACATACAAAATATAAAAGTTCTATGGAAAAAATAATTACAGTTGTAGAACGATTTTGTACATTCCCAAAAATTGAATTCGTGAAATTATTTAAGTTGACGTTGTTTAACTTTCTGATCGGCAATGAAGACATGCATTTAAAAAATTTTTCCTTGATTACCAGGGGCAAAAAAATTTGCATATCACCAGCATACGATTTACTTAACTCAACCATCGCTCAAAAAAACACCAAAGAAGAACTGGCTTTACCGCTAAAAGGAAAAAAAAATAATTTAACAAAGAGTGATTTTCTTAAATACTTTGCCGTTGAAAAATTAGGATTAAATCAGAACGTCATCGATGGGATCGTACAGGAGTTCCATCAGGTAATACCAGAATGGCGAGAGCTGATTGGTTTCAGTTTTTTATCTCAACCGATGCAGGAAAAATATCTCCATTTGTTGGATGAAAGATGCGAGCGATTAAATTTTTTTAATTAACTAATATCCGCAGTCTCCATCATATGTTTAATTATAAAATTAGCTAATTGATACGGTTTGATGACGGTTTGTTTTCGATCCACTCGATACCATGCCCTTGTATGCGATAGGTATTTGACCGGGTTAATGGTGATCGAAAAATCACCGCTCAGGGAAAAACAACTCGTTCTATTATTGAAAGACGCTAAACATGCCTTGTCGTAGTTGCTAACATCTTTTTACACTAGATTATGGTATTACCCATCAAATACTCGTAATTCGCGAACTGCGAATTATAAAAGCTAAATAGGAAAAAAATACAGCTAGAAAATCTGCAATATAAATGTCCCCAGCGTCCCAAACAGGGAAAGTGAGGTGGGGACAAGTTCAACCCAGTAATGACAAGGGTACCCTACTTGCCCCCTTGGTCCCAGAGATTTTTTATAAGCAAAGTTAGGATCTTTTGAAATGAGTTCACTGACTGATTTATACCCATATGCTTTCATTCTTCGCAAAGTAGCACTCGCAATTCCTGCCATTTCTTCATAATCATTGCTCCAATGTGATTCGCCATCAGCAACGGCTGCTAATAATTGTTCTTCAGAAACACTATCAGGGTCAGGAATACAAGGCCTATTTTCGCGAGTACAAATCGATTTATCTGTAGAGTCCAACTTTGCTCTGGGCACGAGGGATAATCATCGCAAAAATTATGAGGTTTATTAAAATAGCTAATTGACCCATTTGCACAAAACCATGTATCTGCTCCAATTATCATATTATATGTTGGTAACGAATAGCCGGCAGGATCGATACCTTTGGAAGGAACAATACCCAAAAAAATCTATCCCCATTTTTTTGCAGGTTTCCTCGTAATCATGGCCCCAAGAAATATCTCCATCTTTAGGGTTATTGATCAGGTAAATGGCTTCAACAGGATAATTAAAAACCATTACTGGCTTAGTTGATTCAGCAAATGCGAGGCTTTAAATGCCAAAGCAAGACTGGCTATGCAAGACAAAGGTTTTGTTGCTAAAGAGAGCTTTACCTATTTTTCTCAAAATAGAGAGCGTCAAGTACGGTTGGCAAGAGGGGATCGCATTTTGTTCCGCCAAAATGATAAAATACATGGTGTTAAAAATGGAGATTTAGCGACCATTACCGAGATTCACGAAAAAGCCTTTAAGGCCCTTTTAGATGATGGCACCCAAGTGATCATTCCCAACACTTACCCTCATATTGATCATGGCTATGCCATAACCGTTCATAAATCTCAAGGAATGACTGTTGATTGTACCAGCGTATTCATCGATAACCCTTATTGGGATAAATCCCTTGCATTTGTGACAATGACGCGTCATCGAGAGGGTCTTCGGCTTTACGTCAATAAAGAGCAAAGAATAGACTTTAGACAAACATGCCGATGCCTTGTGAGACTCAGCAGCAGGGGCGTGTAATTTACGCTAATAGCCTGATCTATCTAACATCCATCTAACATCCATCTAAAATCTATTTGATTTATTGAGTTAATTTGAATAAAATATGCTCATTATTATTCAAAGTGGGTAGGAATTATGTCTTTAGATGCAGGATTTAAGTCGGTCATTTCAGCTCCAAGTATTTCCATGAGCACCATCAAAGAATATCTGAAAAATGGCGCTAATCCTAACATAACGAACAATAATGGAGAGACCCTGCTTTATATTGCAGCGAAAAATAACTGGTGCACAGAAAACTATCTGGAGTTAATTCACATTTCTTTAGAAACTAAAAAGCTTAACGCTAACGACTTTTCCACCGCCCTTGGCTACTACCTTTCCTATGCTAGTGCGATTGATTTAGATATTGTTAAAGCGTTCTTTGACGCTGGCGCTAGCCGAACAAAACTAATAATAAAGGAAGTTCAATTTTCTATCTTGCCGCAAGGAATAACTGGAGCAAACA
>NZ_JNCF01000023.1 GCF_000770585.1 Legionella norrlandica
CCATTAATGTAATAGGCACGTTCATACCGGATAATAAGCTGACGCTCAAGAAAAAGCATCCCATAGGAACACCAGCATTACCTATTGCAGCTATAGTTGAAATAAGCACCCATACGCCCATAGTAATATAAGAAACTTGAATACCATGACTCTGCATAAGGTAAATAACTGTAGCAAAAATAAAGGCTGCACAACCATTCATATTAATACTTGTGCATAAAGGCAAAACAAAACGACTAATTTGAGGTTTTACTTTTAAATTAGATTCCACCGTATTCATAGTAATCGGCAAAGTACCAACAGAGGACTTGGAAAAAAATGCCACTGATAAGGCAGGTAACATCGCTCTCATTGCTGAAAAAGGCTTAATGCCATTTGATTTCAACCATATAGGCAGAATGATTAAACCTTGTATCAAATTAGCCAAAACAACAATTAATAAGTATTGACCTATCCCTTTTATATCCATCCCTGAACGCAGTTGAATGACTGTGGCAGTGATAAAACCAAATAAACCTAAAGGGATCAATTTAATTATCCATCTTGTCATTACCAAAAACATCCCATGAGCACCTCGGAAAACTCGAGCAATGCTTTCTCTTGAATCCACTTCAGGTATTTGTCTAACAGCAAAACCCACAACTATGCTTAGCAACAACACACCCATTACCTGCTGTTCTAAAAATGGGGACAAAAGATTAGTAGGTATAATATTACTCAAATATCCAAGGTACCCTAAATTATTCGTCGAATTTAAGCTTCCTGTAGTTAAATTGACTTGCACAGTGCTTGGATGTATCAATATATATAATATGCAACTTATCAATGCTGCTACTAAAGTGGTAGCAAAAGTATATTTAATTGTCCTTTGCCATACGTTTTTCATCAAACGATCAGTTTGGTAATTTGACAAGGTAACAATAATGGATAATGAAATAATAGGTAAGCTAATGCACTTAAATAGCTTAATAAACAAATCAGAGATTAAAAGTCCTGCTTCTTTTAAAAAAGGCAAATCCGTTAACCCGCTTATTATGCCAAGTCCAATCATCAAGGCATAAATTAATGGAGTACCAACAATAAATTTATTCTTTGGGTGGTGTGCTGCACACATGGTTAAATTCCTAATATATTAAATAAGTAAAATAAGTGGAGGCTTGATTAACAGCAACAACAGCAGCAACAGCAGCAACAGCAGCAACAGCAGCAACAGCAGCAACAACAAACGGCTTGGTAAAGGAAGCTATATGAGGAAGAATAGGGATATTGTAGTGTTCGAATTGACATAAAAGCTGTCACCATAACCAATATTGTTCAATTAAATTACATATTGTAACACGATAAGTCTTAGAGTCAATAGTAAAAAACTTCTTTGTCAAACCAATTTAAAAATCTCACACAACAAATAAATCCTTTGACAAATAAAGATTTAGGGTTTGATAGTATTCCTACTACCTTACTCCTAAATTGGTTTCACATATTAATTAATTCATTACAAGCAATCTGCTGCTTTAAACGCATTATTCTTCTATAAGCTTCATCAATACGTTGAGATGTAATTCGTTTATCAATTACTAATCGCTCAATAACATCAATAATTTCTGGGGCAGTAATTGTTCCTAACTGATTTGCAAATATTAGCATATCGGCTCCTGCATTAATGGTAAGGCAAAGAGCTTCATCTAACGAATAATGATTTGAAATAGCTTGCATCTGTAAATCATCACTAATAACTACCCCATCATACCCCATTCCTTCTCGCAGCAGTTTGGTCAAAATTTCATAAGACAGAGTAGCAGGCAACCCTTTCTTATCCAAATGCCTGTTAATAACATGTGCTGTCATCACCATCACTGGATTGCATTGATCTTTTAATAAACCACGATAAAGATCTAGCTCATCCATTTGAAATGTTTCCGTAACATCTACAAAGCCTTCATGAGTATCACCTTCCGCACTTCCATGACCAGGAAAATGTTTATAGGCGCAAGTAATACCATAGCGGCTAAAAATGTCCACAAACTGTTTAGCTAACCGGATAATAATCTCCGGATTAGCAGAAAAACTCCTCCCGAGTTTCCCTATAATACCAACTTGATCATTTAAATTCAGATCAACTACTGGAGCAAAGTTCAAATTAAATCCTAATGATTTCAGAGTAACCGCCATTTGGTTCACTTCTTCATCAAAATCATCACAGGATAATCTTGCAAGTTCAGAGGCTTTTAGAGTAGGCATGCATCCTTCTATTTTGCTGAGCCGATCAACTGCTCCTCCCTCATAATCAATTGCAGTTAGTAATGGCAGAGCATTATCTCCTGAAAACATTGAAGAATAATAATTGAGTTGGCGGATCAGTTGTTTGATCTGTGCCTGGTTTTTTAAATTCTTCCCATATAATCCTGTTGAAAGATCCTTATCAAATAATATGACTCCACCCAAACCATCATTAGATAACCACTGAGCAACGGGACTTTTATCATTTAGCTCAGAACCGCTAAATCCCATGATTAACATTTGTCCAATTCTATTTCTTATTGTAATCAATTGTTGCTCCATCTTAAAATTATGCTATGAAATCATACACAAAGATGTCCGTTATGGCTATGTCTTGCTTCAGTCAAAATTTTGCCCACAGCAAACTATCCTAATCACTGGGGTAATTTGAATAAAGCCTGATGGCTATGCTATCAGACATCTACTTTACTTATGATAAAATAGTAGAAATTACAGCTTTGGGGCGGGAATACTATCAAAATCGCATTGGCAATTACCTCCTGCTTTTGGAGGAAAAGGTACTTGAGCAAAATCTGATGGGTAACAAATTGGAATAGTCCATGCCAAATCTCCGGGGTTAATTTTAGCCGGTAAGTACCAATTTCTTAAACCTGGATAAGTTTTACCAGCATCATTCTCCCAAAATACAGGGGAAAATTGAGCAACATACCTGAGTCCTTGCGCTGGTTCACAATTAAAAGTGCCTCTGGCCCATGGCTTTCCCTTAGGGGCAGTAACAGTCAATAAAGTCTTTGATGTCAATTCATCAATGACGTCAACAGTAACATTATATTCCGTCCAGCAACTGTCTTTAGCTAAAGTATAGATACAAGTAAAAGCCCAAAGTGAAGTGTTTATTAGGGTGAATAAAGACACAAAAAATAAGCGTAAGAACATGATTCAATCCTAAGATTTATGAACCAGAATTACTATTAGTATAGTATATAAACAATTTACAACCCCTTGACTTCGGCATCTATATCCTGCACCACATAATGACTTCAACTCATTTGCAAATTATCTAAAACATAAACAAGAATTATAATCAGACTCAGGATCTAAATCAGGATTAATCGACTTGGCAAGCGTCTCCAAACCATAACCAACTGCTAATAAAGTAGCCGCTAAAGTCCAGCCAGCTAATACTGCAAGTCCAACCCCTGGAACTCCTAAAACAAAGGATAAACCAACAGCAACCATTGACGTAATAGGTGAAGCAATTAAGAGTGGCACTGGGTCTAAATTACCTCTAGAAAACATAGAACCTAAAACAAAACCAGTTAAAAAGCTATTATGATTTCTCTGTGCTGCGGCAAGTATAACAAGATCAATCGCCACAGTGCCAACAACTGCCATAATTAAAAGTCCGCCTGCTCCACCATATTTTAGTCCGGTGCCAATAATAAAACTAAAATTAGAGATCCCTTTTTGTATAGAATGTTGCAGTGCCATTGGCTTTCTCTCCTTAAAAAGTGAGCAAAATACATAAAATTAAAATTGTAATCAATAAATTAATTAAGCAGTTTGTATTGGATTAAATTACCAACCTTTAAAAAAAATTATAAATTTAAGTTGCAAAGAAAAATAAATATTTTAATATATTAAAATATACTAATATTGGAATTTACTATGCCCTCTAGAAAATTAGTTTCCGAGAAAATGGCAGAATTTTTAAGTGCGATCGCCCACCAACACCGCATCCGAATCATTGAAGAACTGTATGCAGGCGAGCAAAATGTCAACGGTCTTCAAGCCATTTTAGGAACAAGTCACTCGGTAGTTTCACAACATTTGTCTATTTTAAGAGCCAACAAGGTAGTCAAACAACGCAAAGAAGGGAACCAGGTTTATTATCAACTGGCTCAACCAGAATTGGCAAGTTGGTTACTTCAAGGATTAGCTTATCTTGAAGGCGGTTTGCAATCTGATGAAGTCATCCGCTCAGCAGTTAATGAAGTAAAAACTATATGGAGCCATACTCCAGATAATTCCTTTAAGGATGGTGGATCAAATGTATAAAACCTCATACTCTAGGCGCTTAAAAATCCCAAGTGTCCCGATAATTAGAAAGCAATATGTGCTCATTAATGAAAGGGAGATATAATATGCTCAAAGAATTCAAAAGCGACCTTATGGCAAGTATTGTAGTATTCTTTGTAGCACTGCCATTATGCCTTGGTATTGCTTTAGCCTCAGGCGCGCCCTTGTTCTCAGGCATTATAGCAGGGATAGTAGGTGGCATAGTAGTCGGTACAGCCAGTGGCTCACACTTAGGCGTTAGCGGACCTGCTGCGGGGTTAGCTGTTATTGTATATACTGCCATCAACCTATTAGGCTCTTGGCATGCATTCTTATTGGCTGTCATTCTAGCTGGCGTTATTCAAATTATTATGGGCTATGCAAAAGCTGGATTCATTGCTTATTTTTTTCCCTCTTCAGTCATAAAAGGAATGCTTGCAGGTATAGGGCTATTGATTATTTTAAAACAAATTCCCCATGCCTTAGGTTATGATAATGATTCAGTTGGCGACCTTTCATATTTTCAAACGAGTGGCGAAACCACGTTTACATCTATTAGTAGCGCATTCAATGCATTTACACCAGGTGCCATTTTAATTTCCACCTTATCATTAGTAGTCCTAATTTTTTGGGAAACCTTTTTAACAAAAAAGCATAGGATTTTCCAATTAATACAAGGACCTGTAGTCGTTGTTTTAATGGGAATTACGATGAACCTGCTGTTTCAATCGAATATCTTAAATTTTAGCTTAGCTCCAGACCATTTAGTGAAGATCCCTGTTGCGAATAATCTAATTGAATTTTTTAAACAGTTTACTTTTCCAGACTTTTCTGCAATAAGCCATCTCCAAGTCTGGAAAACTGCCATTGTTTTAGCTATTGTAGCAAGCTTGGAAACCCTGCTTTGTGTGGAGGCCACCGACAAGCTGGATCCCTTTAAAAGGGTGACGCCAACCAATAGAGAACTAAAAGCCCAGGGACTTGGTAATATAGTCTCAGGACTGTGTGGTGGGTTACCTATTACCCAGGTCATTGTTCGTAGCTCCGCAAACATTGCATTTGGTGGAAAAACCAAGCTTTCTACAATACTGCATGGTATTTTTTTATTAATCAGCGCTGCTACTATTGCTAAATTTCTAAATTTTATTCCTCTTGCAAGCCTTGCTGCTATATTAATTATGATAGGTTATAAATTAGCCAAACCAGCGTTGTTTCAACATTTATATCGACTAGGACAAGAACAATTCGTCCCTTTTATAGCCACAATTGTAGGCATTTTGGCAACTGATTTGCTTAAAGGAATTTGTATTGGTATGGCTTTTGGTATTTTTTATACCTTACGCCACAGTTATCGGAATGCCTATTATATGAAAGATATAATCACCAAAGAAAATGAACATACGATTCATCATCTCGTATTGGCAGAAGAGGTATCTTTCTTTAATAAGGCCAGCATCATTCAAGCTCTCGATGCTATCCCACCTTATTCAAAAATAATTATTGATTGCTCAAACTCAAAGTCTATTGCCTACGATGTAGCTGAATACATACGTGATTATAGAGTAAATGCAAAAATGAAAAATATTACTGTTGAAACAATCGATTTTATTGAGCCCGTTTAATACTCAGACTCTGCATAGGAGCATAAAAATGAAAACATTGACTAAAGAAATGCAAGAGGCTATTACGCCTACAATTGCATTGCATTTATTGCAAGAAGGGAACAAACGATTTGTAAATAACTTAAAGGTTAATCGTAACCTGTTACAGCAGGCTAATGAAACCTCGGACGGGCAACATCCCTTTGCAATTATTTTAAGTTGTATTGATTCACGCACCTCAGTTGAGTTGATTTTTGACCAGGGTTTAGGCGATGTATTTAGCGTACGTATTGCAGGAACCATTATTAATGAAGATATTTTAGGAAGTATGGAGTTTGCTTGTAAAATAGCAGGGGCTAAGATAATAGTGGTTTTGGGGCACACAAAATGTGGCGCAATTAAAGGTGCGTGTGATCATATAGAAATGGGTAGTTTAACTGCATTGCTAAGTAAAATACAACCCGCTGTTAGGCTGAAAAAACTATAGTCGAAAACCGTACATCAAGTAACGAGGAATTTATGGAAAAGGTTACAATGATTAATATAAAAAGAACGGTACATGCTGTTATGGAGCGCAGTCCCATTTTAAAAGAACTTATTGAAACAGGAGAGTGTGGGATTATTGGTGGGAATCATGATATCTCAACAGGTGAAGTGAGTTTTTATCAAGATACTAAATTCGGTTTTTTTAAAGACTGAACTCGATAATTTGTATCTTTTTGAAAATATCATGCCAATAGAAACAAAACCATAGAGAGGTAAATCAGTATAAAGATAAACTGCTGGTTTGAGTAGATCATACTTGACCTGACAGTGACCGATTTTTCAAGAAGCGTATGTCAGGTAAAATTTAGCATCGATTCTTTATTATCGATTTCCTTCCATTGGGCAGATGATGTAGATCGATTCCCCTTATAGAAAAATGAAGATGCACTTAGTGAACGCCTCAGTAATCTGGGTTGCTTTTCTTGTGAAGACTCATCCACATCAGGTTTTGATGAAATAGGACACAGAGAATGATCGGGATGAAAAAAACTCTCTGAATATACCAAAGGGTTTAGAGTGCCCATAAGCCCCTCAGAGATAAGTTTTATTTTTTTTACATCTTTGATTGACACTTATTCAAAGTCTCTGTACATGCTACACTGTAATAATCAAAATTTGAAATAATCTAAATCACTAATATGCCCCAAAATAAACCACCAGTCATTCAATGCTGTCTTACAGGCGACTTTTCCTATCGTGAACTAGGTATAGGAGAAGAAGAACCACCTATAGAAGAGGATTCTCTCAATTCCAGACTAGTGGTTAAAGTCGATAAGAAAGTTGATCCTAAAGATCTAAAACTCGTGGTCACTCGGATTAATCATGAGCAGCCAATAAATGTTGATGAAAATGTAATTACGGCCATCAATGGTGACAGCATTGCGCTGCAAAAGGGCAAGAAAAAAGGACGTTTTATGCGTTTTGACATTAAAGAACTTGCCTGTAAACAAAATTATCAATATCAAATATTCTATAAAAATAAAGTACTCCCTATTCCAGGCAGACATGATGACCGCATCATCTTTAAGACTATTCCAGCACGCCAAGATCCACAACCTTTAAGAATTGCCATCGGTGGAGATCAGGAGCGCCATGAACAATTTAACCCCTTTGCAGCTTGCTTTGGATTCGACAACCAAACCTATACTGCACGACTCTACCAACATATAGGAAATAAAGAACAGCCGTATCAACTTTTCATCCATCTCGGCGACCTATTTAATGGTGAATTTTATATCTCACCATTAAATCTATTTCGATCAGGACGCAAAATTTTTGAACGTAGAGTAGAAACAGCCCAAGCTTTTAGGCGTCACCTTGACTCTGACTTCATCACCCCTGTCGGCAATAATTTAGCCATATGTTGATCAATGCTGTCTATGATGATCATGATACTGGTGGCAATAATGCAGGACCTCCAGAGACTAACAAAGAGCGTCAAATACAACAATGCATGGTCAATTCATTTCATGAGTTACTGTCAATAGAAAATTTTTTAGATGAAAAAATCGCTAAGAAAGGCCCTTACTATTCTAAGCGCATAGGTCAAACAGAAATCTTTTATTTGCATAATCGCTATACCAAAGAAGTAGATTCTGATAACTCTTATTTACTTGGTACAGAACAATGGACATGGTTGGAGAAGAGCCTCGAAAACTCTAAAGCACAACATAAAATCCTTGTTTCTCCTCTCCCCTTTGTCATGGGAAAAAAACCTCAAGAAGACTATCGCGGCCACTGGCAAGAATGGCATCGCATGATGCAACTGTGCCGCCAACATAAAATTGCGACCATCCTAACTGCTGATTCACACAATTACAGTCACAGTGAAATTCACGTTAGAAAAACTGCTAACGATGAGCCTTGGGTTATTCACCAACATTTAGTCGGCACATTAGGTGGGAGCAAACAGTCCGTTTCTGAGGAAGAAAGACAATCATTCTCAAAGCCAGGTCGCCCTCCTTTACTAGCAAATCACCCAGACTTAGATGCTGCACTGTATGAAGGATCGACTGTTAAAGCGTATTTTTCACCTGGAGATAAAGTAGCCTTGTTACCAACCCCGAAAACGATAGCCAATGGTGCACCAAAGATCAATGGTCTAAGGGTACTCATGCCTATGCCGGACTAACCTTCTTCCCACCTCAACCTGATCACTTGGTAGAAGAAGCAAGCAAAAATCAATGGCAAGTTTCATTCAAGCTCTTTACCTGCAGTAAAAAGAAACCTAATGTAAGTCACGATGACCGGCTGAACATAAAGTACACACTTTAAATATTGGTATGGCTTTTCCCTATTTTGTGTTGTCATAGAAATCAGTCATAGCAAGGCATTAAGAATACACGATAGATCACAGGTTGAGTAGTTAATAGATAAAAAGAAGAATATTGGAGTGTACACGCTAACACTTAATAATATTTATTGTCGAACACTTCAATAGTTATTGTTCTGATCTTGCTTTTATTGTCCGACAAGTATAAGCTTGCTCAGTCTGGAGAGATGGCCGAGCGGTCGAAGGCGCACGCCTGGAAAGTGTGTATACGGCAACGTATCGAGGTTCGAATCCCTCTCTCTCCGCCAAGTTACAATTCCTGGTTATCATTCACAGAGTATAGGTTATGTATAGTTGTTGCTCGGACTGTGTTTCGATGAAAAAGCAATAATCATATTTTTTGTGAAAAACTACTATTGGCTCATACAATATGCGTGTAGTAAGAATCGCTTTCAGAATCAACCAATTCAATCAGGGATATGAAAGATGAAAATGAAATTACAGCTAATTACGATAGGAATTTTATTGTCAATCAACGTATTCGCCGATGGTTATTATCCTGAGCTAACCTCTCAAGATCAACCATGGACGATTGTTGCCAGTTTTGGAAGCGGCTCGTATAAACATACGTATCCCAAAGATACCAAAACGGCATTAGGTCGATTGGCTCTTGCAAATGAACTAATGCTTAGTGGAGATATCGCACTCGGACTTGAGCTTGGCGTTCAAAACGGCAATAAAATGCGTTTAAATATTCCTCCTGAGACATTAGCTGTGCTTGGTTGGCTTCCTGTAAAAACTACTCTCAGCCCAATGTTGGACCTATTAGTTACCGCAAAAAGCGATCCATTATTTGGAAGTTCTTTTTTTGCTCAATTTAAAGGTGGGGTCGCGTACAGATCCTGGCAAATCAAGCTTTATCCTATCAACGATATTTCTCAGTTAGCTGGGGAAATTCAGGCGGGGCTTGGCTATCCTATTACCGCTTTAGCTAGCTTGAATTTATTATATCAAGGAGTTTATGGTAATGATCCTAACCTTAAATTAAACATCAACTCTAAAACTGCCAGCGTTTCAAATATACCCGTTTTACATGGAATTTTATTAGGGTTTACTGTTAATTTATAGCCCTTTTCAACTATAAAAATAAATTGCAGATTTTAATTTAGACGATTACTGCATTTTTATATTGCAAATTGTTACCCCTACTTGCTCATTAGCTACTATAATTTAATCAATCAAGCTTTCTAACTTTGTTGTACTTTATTTTTAACCTAAAGTTCTTAGATTAACTGATATAGAATTAATATGATGAATGAAATGGAGCATCCTCATGAAAGAAAAACATTTTGCCTATAAAATTACTCATTCGTCCGTAGGATTAGTTTGCACCCATTCCGAAATTGAAGAAAACAGAATGGTTGATTTATTAAAAGAAATCAAAAATGATGATTCTCAAGCGATTTTTTGGATTTTCAAACAATTTGACAATCAACCTAAAGAACAATTATGCATTATTGATGGTCCCCATCATCGCATTTACTATCATTATTCAGGAGAAGTGGAAGGCCTTGATGAAGCCATTGAGAAATTAAGTAAAAAAGCGTAGATCAACAGCAGATTAAAGCCGGTTTAGTGGAACCCTAACCTTCTCTAAAAAACAAATTGAGCAAGACAAACTCTAATATTAAATTCTACTATTTAATCATATTTAACACATATTTAAAAAAATAAAAACAACAAGTGATTTTTTATATCAATCAAACTCTGGACAAATGAATGTTTTTTAGTAACCATTCAGATCAAAATTATTCCTGTACGTAACAATATAAATAATGAGGATGTCACATGAATCAAATGAAAGTTAAATTAACAACACTTTTAATGGTACTTATATTTAGCTTACTTCCAAGTGCTTATGCTGAGCTGCATAGGGAAAATAGAGGGAATGACGCTGCCATTCAAAATGAAATATTAGTTTATATTAATAATTACAGGCAGCAACATGGTCTTTCCCCCCTCAAAATGGACAACTATATGGTGAAAGAAGCTAAAAAACATTCCATTGATATGGCAAATCATACTATTCCTTTCGGCCATAAATATTTTAAAAAACGCATCGACAGGCTGCACGCCTTAATTAAAAATTCGAACGCAGGTGCCGAAAACGTTGCTTATAATTATAAAAATGCGCAGGATGTAGTTAAAAATTGGTTACGTAGTCCTGGACACAAAAGAAACATTGTAGGGAATTATGATCTGACAGGTATAGGGATTGCCAGGGATAGCAAAGGAAAAATTTATTTCACCCAAATATTCTTAAAAACAGGTAACAGCAGCCATTATGCTTCAAGAAAACCTTTCTCACCTCTTTTTAATGGAATTCCTTTCATAAAAAGAACTTAAAAAATATTAATAAAAGGTTTAACAATATCTTTGCAATTTTCAGTGATAACTCAGTGGAATTAATTGCACCATTAGCCTAATATAGAAGCATAGACGGTAATCATTGTTCAGCCAACAGTATGACTTTGGAAGCCAGATTGAGAGTGTGGTGAGCAAGCTTAGCCTGAACTAAGAAGCCAAAAACACTCCTGAGGAATCCACCTTTTATTTTAGGACTGTTCTCAATCTTGCTGTCTATATCATATCAGGGGCGTATTAATACGCCCTTGCCATTTAAGCCACTCAATAGACTCTTCCGGAACACTACTGGCATGGAGAATTGCTTTGTCGATACGGTGCTCGAATCCTCGTGTGCTTCACCACTACGTAGAGTGAAAAAATTCAAAAAAAGCCCAGTATCTTCAACGTCATTAGCTTGCACAGTGGGTTTCAACTGCTTTTTCTAGATTTATGCTAGAAAATTAGATTAAATTACAATAGGATAGGTACTATTATGGTAAAAAGGACTTTCCACATGATTGCAACTTTATTGGAATCAGATCAGGAGACGCGTATAGCCATTACGCCCAACTCAGTAAAACAATATCTAAAATTAGGCTATGAAGTAGGGATTGAGAAAAATGCTGGCCTTGCTTCAGGATTTACTAACGAAGAATTTGAAAAAGCCGGCGCAAAAATTTTCGATAATAAAAGCACCTTATTACCACATACTCAAATTCTCCTATGCGTTAATGAATTAGAGCCTCAAAATTTAAATAACTTACCTGTAAACGCTCTGATAATCGGCCATATAGACAATAACCCTCTTAGTCCGCTTGTGAAATGGTGTCTGGATAAACAAATTACTTTATTTTCAATGAATCTTATTCCCCGAATAAGTCGTGCACAAAGTATGGACAGTTTATCTTCTCAAGCCAACCTAGCAGGATATCGCGCTGTTCTGGAAGCAGCAGCCCAGTTTCATAGGCTAATTCCTATGATGATGACTGCAGCTGGCATGATTCAACCAGCTAAAGTACTCATTCTTGGAGCTGGGGTTGCTGGATTACAAGCCATTGCTACATCAAAACGATTAGGTGCTGTAGTTTATGCATTTGATGTGAGACGGGCAGCTAAAGAGCAGGTAGAGAGTTTAGGAGCTGAATTCATTGAAGTGACGCAGGATCAAGACAGTGAAACCGCAGGAGGTTATGCATCAGAAACTACGGAAGAATATAAAAAATTGCAAGCGGCACTTATTGATCAATACGCAAAAATCTCAGACATTGTTATTTCCACTGCCTTAATACCTGGACGACAAGCACCACTATTACTCTCTCAAAAAACTATAGAACAAATGAAACCGGGCTCAGTAATTGTTGATCTCGCCACTGCTCGAGGAGGAAACTGTGAGCTTAGCGTCCGGGATCAGATCGTAAAACATGGTGAAATCACGATAGTAGGATTAAGCAATATGGCAGGTCTTGTTCCAACAACAGCGAGTGATCTTTACTCCAACAATTTGGTCCATCTAATAAACCATTTAGCTAAGAACCCTGCTGAATTTTGTTTGAATTCTGATGATGAAATTATCCAGCAAGCAGTTCTTTGCCATAGAGGAGCTTATCTGCCATTTCAAGCTGAAAAGGAGAGACAAAATGCCTGAGATAAATACACTAGGTAATCCTTATACCACAATACTTACTATTTTCGTTCTCGCTTGCTTTGTAGGTTATTATGTCGTTTGGAAAGTAACTCCTGCCCTGCATACGCCCTTAATGTCAGTAACAAATGCTATCTCGAGTATTATCATTCTCGGTGCTTTAATTGCCACAGGAAGTGAATTGATAGGAAGCATTACTTGGTTAGGTGGGACAGCGATATTCATTACCTCGATTAATATTTTTGGCGGATTTGTAGTAACCCAACGCATGCTCCGCATGTATAAAAAATAATCTTGGAAAATCAACCCCGTCAAGTGTGCAATGGGATTTCCAGGATAATAATTTAAAGGACGGAATCAGCAATGAATTCAATAGTTCCATTGTTTTATTTATTGGCAGCAATTTTCTTTATATTAGCTTTAAAAGGGTTGGCAAGTCCTTCTACTTCAAGAAGGGGAAATCTTCTCGGCATACTTGGAATGGCCCTTGCGATAGGATCTACTTTGATGATGCCTACCATTTCTCACCATATCCTTTTAATCCTTTTAATAATAGGAGGAGGAATAATAGGGACTATTATTGCCTTGAAAATCAATATGACCGCCATACCTCAATTAGTTGCCGCTTTCCATTCTTTAGTGGGCATGGCTGCAGTTTTGGTAGCTTATTGTGCCTTTTTATCACCAGAATCCTTTCATATTGGTACCCCAGGAGCAATTGCAACAGCCAGTCTTATTGAAATGAGCTTAGGACTAATTATTGGGGCTATTACTTTTTCTGGTTCAGTGATCGCCTTTTTAAAGTTACAAGGGATCATGTCAGGTATCCCCATTCGATTTACCGCTCAAAATCTAATTAATTTACTAATGGGATTAACCATACTGGTTTTGTTTTTTCTTTTTGTAATTGATCAAAACATCCTCCTCTTTAGCCTATTAGCCGGATTATCATTCCTAATTGGAGTTTTACTGATTATCCCAATCGGCGGTGCCGATATGCCCGTTGTAATTTCAATGCTAAACTCCTATTCAGGTTGGGCTGCGGCTGGAATAGGCTTTACCCTAAGTAATCACCTACTGGTGATTACAGGTGCTTTAGTGGGAGCAAGTGGCGCTATTTTAAGTTATATTATGTGCGTTGGCATGAACCGCTCTATTTTCAATGTCATTTTTGGGGGTATGAGCAGCTCTGGAAATACTCAACAAGCTCAATCAGGAAGTGAACTACGTAATGTAAGGCAAGCGAATGGTGAGGACGCTGCATTCTTACTAAGCAATGCCAAGGATGTCATTATAGTCCCTGGCTATGGTATGGCTGTAGCCCATGCTCAACACGCAGTTAAAGAGCTTATTGATGCACTTGAAGCCCGCTCTATTCGTGTACGGTTTGCCATACACCCTGTCGCCGGACGTATGCCAGGACATATGAATGTCTTGCTTGCTGAAGCCAACATTCCCTATGATAGAGTGTTTGAGCAAAGTGAAATTAACAGAGATTTTGCAACGTGCGATGTAGCCTATGTCATTGGAGCAAACGATATCACCAACCCGGCAGCCAAAACAGATCCTGGATCCCCGATTTATGGAATGCCTATCCTGGAAGTTGAAAAAGCAAAGACCGTATTATTTGTCAAACGTAGTCTATCACCTGGCTATGCTGGTGTGGAAAACGATTTATTTTTTCATGACAATACTTATATGCTTTTTGGAGATGCCAAAGTAATGACTGAATCAATTGCCAAAGCCTTGGGAGAGATATAACCCTTTGAAAATAAAAACAGGAATTAATCACGGGGGTGGGTACCTAATTTAACCTGTGCAAATGCCTTTTAATTTGCCAACAAAGCAAAATAAATGTATCTTAGCCTGTTAATTTTTCACAATGGAGAAATATGTATGTTACGAAAAATCGGCTTGACTTTGCTATGTGCAGCGGCAGCATTTAGTATGAATGCCTATTCCAGTCCACTCATACCCTGCAACCGGGACTAACCCTTGAATTTGATTTCCCACCTAATGAACCTCAAGTATTTGTTAATTATTTATATTGGGAAGTAACAGCTGACTGCAAAATCATAAGTGAAGATCAATCCAATGAGCTTTTCGCAGAAGCACTGGCTAAATCAGGTAAAATTAATGGTACTATTTTATCTAAAGGCAATACGATGCAGCTCACTGTTCATTCCGGAGATATGTTGAAACTAAGTGCTGAATCTGGTGCGAAAGTTCAAATCACTAATTTTGGTCCTCATGCTCTAAAAGCGCTCTGCGTTGCATAATAGAATTATAATTTAAAACCGACTGTAACACATCGTAGGTTGGCTTCGCTGAATACCAACCTGCGATGAGAACAGGGAGGGGAAAGTGGTTGATACCTATTGCAGGTTAATGCTCACGAGTAGAACAAAATTTAATTTTGGGATAACGCTCCTCAGCCATTGTTAAATTAACCTTGGTTGGCGCTAAATACATAAGCATATCGCCACCATCCAAAGCCAAGTAATCATACGCTTTAGTACGGAATTCACTCATAGCCTTCTCGTCTTCAGAGTAAACCCAGCGAGCACAGGAAACATTGACCGCTTCATAGATACAATCGACTTTATATTCATGCTTCAGTCTATGCGCTACCACATCAAATTGTAATATTCCAACAGCTCCTAATATCAGTTGGTTGCTATTTAAAGGTCTGAATACCTGCGTGGCACCCTCTTCGGATAATTCAATTAATCCTTTCAGTAATGCTTTGCTTTTTAATGGGTCTTTCAACCGAACAAGACGGAATAACTCGGGGGCAAAATTAGGGATTCCAGTAAATTTCAATAGCTCACCCTGAGTAAAGGTATCACCAATACGAATAGTGCCATGATTATGCAATCCAATAATATCACCTGCCAATGCAAGCTCCGTGTGAGACCTATCACCTGCCATAAAAGTTAACGCATTTGATATTTGCACTTCTTTTCCTATACGCAAGTGGCTTAATTTCATTCCTTTTTTATAAGCCCCAGAGCAAACACGTACAAAAGCAATTCTGTCTCTGTGTTTGGGATCCATATTCGCTTGAATTTTAAAAACAAACCCTGAAAATGATTCTTCATTAGGCGAAACTATTCTTTCTTGGCTTACCCTTGGTTGAGGACCAGGGGCATATTCAACAAAATCGTCCAGTAATTCTTTAATACCAAAATTATTGATTGCTGAACCAAAATACACGGGAGTCATTCTACCCGCCAAGTAATCCTCCAAATTAAAGTCATGGGAGGCACCTTTCACTAGTTCGATTTCTTCTCTAAGCTCATTTGCACTGTCACCAATAATCTCATCCAATTGTGGGTTATCCAAGCCTTTAATCTGCATGGCATCCAATTTTTTGGCATTACTCCCTTGTTGATACAAATAGACGATATCGTGATAACGGTGATAAATCCCCTTGAAACGCTTCCCCATCCCTACTGGCCAGGTAACAGGGGCACACTGAATACCTAAAACAGACTCGACTTCATCTAATAAATCAATAGGATCACGCCCTTCTCTATCTAATTTATTAATAAATGTCATAATAGGAGTATCTCGTAGACGACAAACCTCCATCAATTTGACAGTCCGATCCTCTACACCTTTCGCCACATCGATAACCATTAATGCTGAATCTACTGCTGTTAAAGTACGATAAGTATCCTCTGAAAAGTCCTCGTGACCTGGGGTATCAAGCAAATTCATGACATGCTGATTATGTATAAACTGCATGACTGACGTTGTTATAGAAATCCCGCGTTCTTTTTCCATTTCCATCCAATCGGACGTAGCGTGTCTATCGGCTTTACGGCCCTTAACAGTACCTGCCATCTGAATAGCACCGCCAAAAAGAAGCAATTTTTCCGTAACAGTAGTCTTACCTGCATCGGGGTGTGAAATAATGGCAAAAGTTCGTCTTTTATTAAAGTCTTGATAAAAATCAGACATACGGCTCTCGAATTTAGTAAATTAGTTAAAAAAATGTGGATCAATAAAATAGTATATCATGGAACCCGCCATGCCATAAATGTAGCCAATTAAAATCATTCCTGTATACTCAAAATTAGAACCGCTTTTCATGAGAAGATATTTGATTAAAATTTGATCTCAATTATTCCCTGTTAAATGGTTCTTTAAATGGATTTAATTTAAAAAGGAGTTTGCTATGAGATTCAATCATTTTATTGCTCCACTGGTTTTACTCCCTATTTGCGCATTCAGCCAACCCGAAAATAATAAAGGAGGCCTCTTTTTTTCAGAAAATCTGGTTAGTAAAAATACTATTGTAAAATCTTATTCTAATGAATCAGGAGAATTCAATTTACTAAAATCCAATCAAAGAAACATTAATTATCCAACTCAAATTATTCGTATTTCTGGTTCTCTCAAATCACAACAACTGTTCTGTGATCATGTCAATGAAGAAATTCTTGAAAAAATAGTAGCGCCTTTTGCTCCGGATAAATTCACCTACAACGCTTATATTAGTTGCACTTATGATCCAGATACAAACATTGCCACTGAATTTCTTATCAATGGTTACTTGGATCCTTTAACTGATGAAGCCATTGAGCTACTAGAAACTTATCTGGCTGAAAATAATGGTTCTGAGCTATTTGGCACCCAATTAACATTTGAACCTGCAAAAGCTCTTATTGTTGCTTTAACTGTATCAGCAGGAATGAAAAAAAACCCTAATAAACCGCCTTTTATAGAATACAGGCAAGATCGCAGTAATTTTTATTTTAGAAACAATTATGAAATGAAAAATCAATTATTTGCCGATATTTATCAGAATTTCTTTACCAATGATCCTAATAAAATTTTACCTTTCCTGGATAGGTGGATATTCGCTAATGCTGGGGGCGTTTATAAACCCATTTTAATGGATTCCAATTACGTTGAGTTACAGCCTGAGCGAATTTTCCTGATGGATAGTGGGGAAAAAATATTTGTGTCTAACCTAAAATATTATTTCACCCATAATTGTGAGAGATACAGTAATCATCGCTGCCTACAGCAAGAAGCATAGAACTGTTATACTGGCTATCTTTGGGAGAGAGGGTTGTGATAGTTCTCTCCCCCCTTACCTCGACGTCTCAAGTCTTGTCCCTGAGATGGCTCTTGATCCAACTCCGAAGACTATAATTCCATTAACTCCAATCCAGAAGAAGAACGTTCGAAATAATTGACTACCATATTGTCAGTCACCTTATCCAAGCTAGAGGTTTCCACTGGGGATTTTTATCTTTATTGATCAATAAAGAACGAACCCCTTCATAAAAATCACTCCCTTTCATAAAATGTTCGGCCAGATCAAAATCCATTTTTAAACATTCCTCCAAGGTTAAGCTCTTGGCCTTTTGAAGTTGTGCCAATGTCACTTTAAGGCTCAAAGGTGATTTTCTCAACAAGGCATTATCTATCCTAAGTGCCCATGCCTCACCAAAACTTTGTAATGACACTCTTATTTCTTCGACTGTGCGTTTAGAGAAACACACATCAATTAAAGGATTTATTTGGCTCTTTTCCCCAGATATTATTTTGTCTTCAAAAGCTGAGATACAATGATTAACACGATTGTAGGCATCCTTCGATAAATCCTCTTGCTTTAAGGCTTCAATCATTGCTGGCATTTGTTCAGACGGGATAATCTGTTTTATTAAACCGGCATTCTTTGCCTCTTGGGCATCTAATTTATTCCCAGTTAATCCTAGATAGACGCCTAAGAAGCCAGGACATTGGTTTAGTAAATAGCTGGCCCCAATATCAGGGAAAAAGCCAATTCCTGTTTCTGGCATAGCAAACACAAAATGCTCACTGGCGATAGGATGGCTCCCATGCAACGAAATTCCTACTCCTCCGCCCATAGTAATGCCATCAAGTAACGAAATATAAGGCTTTCCAAAATGATGAATAAAATGATTTAATCGATATTCGTGCCAAAAAAACTGCATTTGCTCTGATTCTTCACTTCGGCCAGTATTATATAACCAACGAATGTCGCCTCCAGCACAAAAAGCACTTCCTGGAACAGCTTGGATAATTACTGCTTTAATAGAATCATCCTCTTTCCATATTAACAATTGGCGTTGTAATGCCAGAATCATAGAGAGCGTTAAGGCATTCAATGCGTGAGGTCTGTTTAAAGTAATAAACCCCAATTGACCTTCTTGGGAAAAGAGTATCTCTTCCGTCATACTTATACCCCTTTAAAATCAGCTGTTCTTTTAGCAAGAAAGGCTGCTACTCCTTCTTTCTTATCCTCTGTAGCGCATACTTTTGCAAAATGAACTGCTTCCAGATGCAGTGCCTCGGTCAATGGCAAATCATAACCATGATCGATCACCTCCATAACCCCTGCTATTGCTAAAGGTGCCATGCTCAGTATTCCATTCAAAATATTCTTTCCATGGTTCAATAAATTATCTGGATCTACTACTTCACTGACCAACCCCCACTGGAGTGCGGTTTCAGCATCAATAAAGCGTCCAGTTAAGCATAAATCCAAAGCACGACCTTTCCCTACCAAGCGAGCCAATCGTTGTGTACCACCATAACCTGGAATAACACCTAATTTTACTTCAGGCTGCCCAAACATAGCTTTGGTTGAAGCAACTCTCATAGTTGCTGAAATCGCTAATTCACACCCGCCTCCAAAAGCAAAACCATTGATTGCAGCAAGGGAAGGCTTACCTAAAGTCTCCAACAAACGAAATACTTGCTGTCCATGGCAAGCAAATTCATACCCGCTTTGAGCATCACACTCAGCTAAACGATTAATATCTGCTCCTGCGCAAAATGCTTTGCCATTTCCAGTTAACAATAATGCTTTTACTTTTGGATTGGCTTTGGCCTGATGAAAAACATCATTCAGTACATACAAAAGCTCCGTGCTTAATGCATTAAGCTTCTCTGGTCTATTCAAGGTTACCGTTAAAATTCCTTTGTCATCTATATCTTGTTCAATTAAATTCATTAATAATCCCCTGTTTTGAGAGCTTGTTAACAAGCTCTTAATCTATAAAATATTCTTCATCCAAACTTGCCTTTGCAATAATTTCTCGCATAATTTCATTAGTCCCTTCAAGAATTTGATGAACTCTTAAATCCCTAAATATTCTTTCAACTTGATAATCTCTTAAATAGCCATAACCACCATGCAGTTGCATAGCCTTATCGCTAATACGAAAAGCTACGTCAGTAGCCAATCTTTTGGCCATTGCACAATACATTGGCGCATGAGAGTCATTATTATCCATGGCAGTTGCCGCTCTATAAACCATCAGCTTCGCCGCTTCATAATCCGTTAACATATCCGCAAAATAAAACCGCAAAGCCTGCATTTGCGTAAGTGGTTTACCGAACTGCTTACGCTCATGCATATAAGCTTGGGTCATTCGTAAGCAGGCAAGAGCCCCCCCCAAAGAGCAGGAAGCAATGTTGATCCGACCACCATTCAAAGCATTTAAGGCAATTTTAAAGCCCATTCCTTCATCACCTACGAGATTTGCAATGGGTACACGGCAATTTTCAAAATAAAGCATACAAGTCGGCTGACTGCGCCAACCTAATTTTTTCTCTAATTTTCCAAATGTTAAGCCCGGAGTCTCTTTTTCAATTAGCAAACAACTAATACCATGATGAGATTCATCTCCCGTTCGCACCATACACAAATAGACATCACTAACACTTCCTCCCGAGATAAATGCTTTAGCACCATTAAGCACGTAATGATCTCCCTCTTTTACTGCTCTGGTTTTTAAAGAGGCCGCATCTGACCCTGATTCAGGCTCAGTCAAGCAATAGCTAGCAATCACTTCCATAGCTGTTAATTTGGGCCCCCATTGCTTACGAATTTCTGGGTTACCATAACGATCTACCAAAGAAGTAACCATATTATGAATGGAAAGATAAGCGCTGGTTGCAATACATCCAGTCGCCAATTGTTCAAATATGAGTGCTGCATCCAAACGAGATAGCTGAGCTCCTCCTATATCTTCTCGAGCTACTATTCCTGCCATGCCTAGTTGAGCAGCTTCACGTAGAATTTCAACAGGAAAATAACTTCGCTCATCCCAGAAATCAGCCATGGGAGCTAGTTTATCTCTAGCAAAATCGGAAGCCATTTCTCGAAATGCCGAATGCTCATCAGTGAAATTGAAATTCATAGACCATCCTTAGATTGATTAATTCCGTCACATAATATTCGGATTAACAGAATAAAACCGATTTAGTTAATGACGCATTTATAAAAAATGATATTATTACGAATTTTTAGCGCCCAGGAAAGATAGTAAGAATAATCCTATGGAAACTTTAGCGCAACCAAATCAAAAAGCCTTGGCCGTTCTAAAAAAATATTTTGGTTTTGATTCTTTTAGAACACCTCAGGAAGAAATAATAAATGACGTTATTTCTGGTCAGGACGTTCTTGTTCTAATGCCCACTGGTGGAGGAAAATCCTTATGTTATCAAATCCCCGCTATAGTTCGTTCTGGGGTTGGAATTGTAGTATCTCCCTTGATTGCATTAATGGAAGATCAAGTAGCCTCTTTAAGGCTGCAAGGAATCCAGGCCGCCTATTACAACTCGTCATTAACTACTGACGAAGCTCGAAATGTGTTAAGCCAATTACATAATAATGAACTTGATTTACTCTATATTGCTCCAGAACGCCTTATCAGTAACTCTTTTCTGGAACGGCTTTCAGAATGTCCTATTGCTTTATTTGCCATCGATGAGGCTCATTGTATTTCGCAATGGGGGCATGATTTTCGTCCAGAATACTCTTGTTTAGGTTTACTGAAAACCCATTTCCCAGACATACCAATGATTGCTTTAACGGCAACTGCCGATAAACAAACCCGAGAAGATATTGTTATTAAACTGAATTATAACCCGAAAAAATATGTTGCTTCTTTTAATAGGCCAAATATTCACTATAAAGTGGTTCCCAAAACGAATACAATCAAACAATTGAATCAGTTCCTTCAAACCCACATTCAACAATCCGGTATTATTTATTGTGGAACCCGGAACTGTGTAGAAGAATTGACTCAAAAATTGCAGAAGCTTGAATTCAACGCTCGTGCTTATCATGCTGGACTCTCCCATGCCGAACGACGCGAGGTACAAAATCTTTTTAGATACGATCGCATTGATATTGTAGTAGCTACTATAGCCTTTGGCATGGGTATTGATAAACCTAACGTTCGCTTTGTAGTGCATCATGACTTGCCTAAAAATATTGAAAGCTATTATCAGGAAACCGGCCGCGCTGGCCGTGATGGATTACCCGCTAAGGCATTGCTTCTTTATGATGCGGCGGATAGCGCTCGCTTAAGATCCTGGATAATGAATATTCCACTTGATGAGCAAAGACGGATAGAATCTAGTAAATTGGACCATATACTTGCTTTTGCCGAAGCATCGCATTGTCGTCGTCAAATTTTATTACGTTATTTTGATGAGCCTTGTAATATGGGATGCAAAAATTGCGATGTCTGCGATAACCCTCCCCAAACAGCAGATGCTACAGAAGATGCGCAAAAATTATTATCATGCATTTACAGATTAAAACAAAGCTATGGTCTGACTCATACTATTGATGTTTTAAGGGGCAGTTCAACTGATAAAATAAAACTGTTAGGACATGATCGTTTAAGCACCTTTGGGATTGGCAAGGAAAAATCAGTACACTATTGGAAACACCTCGCTTGGCAATTGATACATAAGGAATATTGTAAACAAGATTCTAATCACTTCAATGTACTACGCCTGACTGAAAAAGCTATTCCTCTTTTAAAAGGGCAAGAACATATTTCACTGACTATCCCGAATAACGATTTGAAGGGCAGTAAAAAGAAAACAAAGCCGAATATTTCTGCTAAAATTGAAAATAGTCCATTATTTGAAAAACTGCGTGCCTTAAGAAGGCAATTAGCAGATGAAGAAAATAAACCGCCTTTTATGATTTTCAGTGACGCCACTTTACACGAAATGGCTCAATTAAAACCCCAAAATAATGAACAATTACTGGATGTATCTGGAGTAGGGCAGCATAAATTATCTCATTATGGGCACCATTTTCTTAACGTCTTAAATGAATTTGATGAAGTAGAGCGATAAGATTTAACCATGTATAAATTATCAAGATCGTTTTATGAACGTGATACTGTTGTTGTCGCAAAAGAGCTTTTAGGTAAATATTTAGTCCATCACAATGGCTTTGAAGAACGGATAGGCAGAATTGTAGAGGTTGAAGCATATCTTGGACAACACGATTTAGCTTGTCATTCGTCTAAAGGTCTAACGAAAAGAACCAAAGTCATGTTTGGACCAGCAGGATATGCCTATATCTATCTAATTTACGGTATGTATTTTTGCACGAATGTTGTGACGGAAAAGGAAGGAATCGGTTCTGCTGTGTTAATCCGTGCCTTAGAACCGATTAAAAATATTCAACATAGAACTCAAGGACCTGGATTATTATCCAAGGCCATGCAAATAGATTCTAAACTGAATCATCATGATCTGCTAAGCGATAATTTTTATATTGCTGACCCAAAAATTCAAACCGTCTTTACTATTGTAGAAAAACCCAGGATTGGAGTTCATTATGCCAAAGAATGGGCTAACGAATTGCTAAGATTTTACATCAAGGATAATCCTTATATTTCCAAGAATTAAAGTAATTGCTCACTTCTTACCTCCCGCGACTACACAATGACACGTGCCTCCCCTTAGATTGGCGCCAATGCTATCACGCAACATAACGCGGGAACATTTCTATAAGAACAGGGTGTGTTGACAATCACCCTCCAGATTTTGAAGAAATCTTACTCTAATCCGATTGCTTTTGGCGGGCAAATATAAGCATTACCAAGGTTAGTCACATTGGTTTGCTGCGACCCCCCACTCATATAACCGCCACTATGATCCAATGTACCGCTCATAGAGCCTGTAACGCCAGCTCTAGTCGTTACTAATTGAATATAGTTTGCTCCCTTTTTGCTTGCTTTATTCTTAAGATCGTTCATAGCTCCTTCCTCCAAATTGCGATTGGAAGTAAATCCACCCGTGAAGAAATTACCTTGATTGCCTACAACTTGACCTACGTATTTACAGCCTTTAGGTGCTGGATTGGGGCTTGCAATAACACGATCTGATTGTGGATCCGCAGGGATTGCTGCGCACCCACTAATCACTAGAGTAATAACTGAAATAGATAGTAATTTTTTCATATTTTACACCTTTAATTATGTACTATACTTTAGAACCATCATTTAATTGAATGTAACAATCTTACATATTACAACCTACTTTTAAATGCACTTGATAATATTTCACTTTATTATCATCAATAAAGCCTCGTGTTTGTACCACTTCAAACCAATCCAATTTCCCATGCATTTTATTTGCTTGCTTGATTGCATTATCAATGGCTTTTTCAACTCCTTCCTGAGAAGTCCCAACTAATTCCACAATTTGGTACACTTTATCTGCCACTTTGTTCTCCCCCTAAATGAAGTTGCTCTTGAGCCTTTGCAATGGCCTTACGGATCGCTACTGCTTCATCAGACTGTGCTGGTGCTAATTTTAGTAACCTTTCCCAATAATTTATTGCAGCCTCATAATCATGACTTAAGAAAGCATGCATAGCAAGCATAGCCAAAGCATCAGGCTGATTTGGATTATTTTTTAATAACCTATGAAAAATATCCAAAACATCCGAATTAAACTGCTGATTATTTAATTGCCATGAACTATGGGCATAATGCACTGCAAATTGTTCATCTTCTGGCTGAATCTGATGAGCTTTGGCGAAAGCAAGAGAAGCATTTGGTATATCATTCTGACTAGTATATAACCTGCCTAACAAATACCAACCTTTAGCGCTCTCAGGATGAGCATCTAATTTCGTTTTTAATTTATCGATTAATTCTTGCGGGCTTTTAATGGATTTGAGCATGGACTGAGCCAATTCCTGAGCGTCATTTCGCTGTAGATACTCCTGCCACTGAGCAAAACCTCCCCAAAAATAATATCCTGTAAAAGACATTATAAAAATAAGAGGGACCAGCAAGAATTTAATTGCCCCACTACGCCTCAACGGATAAATAATTACAGTACATGCAAAAATAGTTACAATAAATAATAGGATAACAAGCCACCATTCATTCATGAGAATTTCGCTTAAAACAAGTCCGCCAAAAAATTAAAAACCCCAATAATAAAAATAAAAAAGGGCCATACCATAGTAATAGGGTAACGCTTTTAATGGGTGGCTTAAAAAGTATAAAATCACCATAACGAGAAGTAAGATAATCTCTTATCTCAACATCACTTTTTCCCTCTTTCACTAATTGATAAACCTGCCAACGCAAGTCTTTGGCCAATTCGGCATTTGAATCAGCCAAATCTTGATTTTGACAAACCAGGCAACGTAAATCTTTTAACAGATAATTGAATTGGGCCTCTTTTTGAATTGAATCCAGTGGATACAAGCTATTAGCAAACGCCATAGGCACCAAAATAAGTAATACTATTCCTACAATGGATACTTTCATCAAGATTTCTCCAAATTGTTCATCAAAGGCAAAATATCATTTAACCAAATTTCCTGAGTCATCACCCCTACATATCGGTAGCGAATTACCCCTTTTTTATCAATCACGAAAGTTTCGGGCGCCCCATACACACCTAAATCAATAGCAACCTTTCCTTCTAAATCCTGACCTATCAGTTTATACGGGTTCCCCCATTGATCCAACCATTGCAAAGCATCCGAGGACTTGTCTTTATAATTTAATCCATAGATAGGGACACCTTCTCGAGCCAATTGCAACATAAATATTTGCTCTTCAACACAAGCTTCGCACCAACTAGCCCAGACATTGAGTAATATCACTTGATTGTGAAGGTTTTTTGTGCTGAAAGTGGAATTAGGATCTTGTAATTGCGGCAAAGTAAAATCTGGTAATGATTTTCCAATTTGTACAGACGGTAAATGATGCGGATCCAACGACAATCCCCTCCAAAGGAAAACACTGAGCAAGCAAAAAATTACTATAGGAATGACCCGCCATCCTATTTTCTTCATATTCTTATCCCCTGCACAATAACTGGTACTTTTCTTTTTTGGTAATACCTTCTATCAGTTAAGGCCAGAACACCACCCGCTAAAATCATAAAACCGCCGGCCCATATCCAGCGTATTAAAGGTTTGTAATAAAGACGAACTGACCAGGCATCATCAGACAGCGGTTCCCCCAAAGCGACATAAATATCACGAAAAGGAGTAACATCAATCGCCGACTCAGTCATTGCCATTTGTCCAATGATATACAACCTTTTTTCAGGAAATATCAGTTTGATTTTGTCTTGATATGTTATTGAAAACTCGGCTTTAGTTCCCTTGTAGTTTGGCCCCTGTAAGGGAGTTTGTTTGAGAAAACTGATGTTATATCCCACCAAATTAATTTGTGTACCCGGAGACATCCGAACATCATCTTGTACTCCATAAGCAGTAGAAACAGCAATGCCAATCACTGTTGCTGCAACGCCGCAATGGGCCAACAGCATTCCCCAGTAAGCTTGTGTAATTCCTGTGATACCTCTTTCTTTAATTTTTCTGTAGGCGGCATAGAATGTACTCAAAAGAACCCAGCATCCCAATGTTAAACCTAGTAATGCAGAAAAATTCATTTCGCTAGCAGTACAAAATAATAAAATAAAAGGTAGAACCAGACTGAGTAAGAAAACTCCATTCAATCTATTCAATACATCTCGCCATCGGTCGCTATGCCATTTTAAATGGATGCTTAACCCCATCAACAACAACATAGGGATCATTAAAGGAACAAAAACAGCATTAAAATACGGCGCTCCAACAGACAATTTCCCAAGTCCCAATCCTTCTACCAATAATGGATAAACCGTGCCCATTAATACCGTCAACATAATAACGACTAAAAACACATTATTTAACAACAATGCACTTTCCCTGGACAATGGATGTGGGCTACTGTTGGTTTGCAAGGCTTGAGCCCTAAAAAGAAACAGCATTAATGAGCCGCCAATAACAACTAATAAGAATCCCAGAATGTACAATCCGCGCTGGGGATCAACTGCAAAAGCATGGACCGAAGTTAAAACCCCGGAACGAACTAGAAAAGTACCAATTAAGCTTAGCGAAAACGAGGCGATAGCAAGCAGCATGGTCCATGCTTTAAATTGTTGACGCTGTTCAGTAACCGCCAAAGAATGCAATAATGCAGTACCTACCAGCCAAGGCATAAAAGAAGCATTCTCTACAGGATCCCAAAACCACCAGCCTCCCCAGCCTAATTCTCTATATGCCCACCAGCTCCCCAAAGTAATTCCGGCCGTTAGGCAACACCAAGCAGCCAAAGTCCATGGCCTAGTCCATTTAGACCAGGTTGTTTCTACCTTACCTGCCATAGGGCAGCAATGGCAAAAGCAAAAGCCACAGAAAAACCAACATACCCCATATACAGCATGGGAGGATGAAACAGAAAACCAGGATCCTGTAGTAATGGATTTAAATCACGGCCTTGGGTATCCAGAAATTGAAATTGACGTAAGAAAGGGTTAGAAGTCGTTAAGAGGAAAAGAATGAAACCTATGCTTAACCAGCCCAAAACCACCAAAACACGAGCGCGCATTTCTTTATCTAAGCTGGAGCTAAAAAAGCCAACTAAAATCATCCAAAAGCTAAGGATAGCAACCCAAAGCAGCATAGAGCCTTCATGCCCACCCCAAACAGCGCAGAATTTATAAAACCATGGCAACAACAAACTGGAGTTATTCAATACGTATATCACTGAAAAATCATCGGTAAGAAAACAAATCATCAAGCATATATAAGCGCAAGCCACAAATAAAAATTGCAATATCACATAATTTTTCGCAGCCTCAATCCAATCAGGGCGCTTGAATTGCAAACCTGCCAAAGGAATCAAGGCCAACATACAAGAAGCGACCAAAGCTAAAATTAAAGAGAACAGCCCCAACTCTGCAATCATTTCTTCACCTTATTAGCTAAAGCAGCCTTAACCTCAGGGGGCATATAGTTGGCATCATGTTTTGCCAAAACTTGCACTGCACTAAAATGATGGTTATCTATCACCTCTCCTTCTGCAACAATGCCCTGACCTTCCCTAAACAAATCGGGAAGTATGCCTGAGTAGGTAACAACAATAGTATTTTCAAAATCAGTTATTTTAAACTGAACTTTTAATCCTCTTTTTGATCGCACTATACTGTTTTCTTCAACCATTCCGCCTACACGAATTAAATGTTTTACCGGAGCTCCTCCTGAAACAACCTGTGTTGGAGTATAAAACAAGCTAATATTTTGTCTTAATGCATATAAAACGAGAGCGGCTACCACAGATAAAATAGACAGGGCGAATAATAGGATAAATAACTTGCGTCGTCTTACGGGAGTCATTAAATCTATCTCTTAAACCAACGTTGTAATTTCCTGCGCGTACGAATTCTTTGCCATTTGATTCCTAAAATATTCATAACCAAAACTACACAAACCAAACCATATGCAGGCCAAACATATATGGAATAGCCACCCATGGCTAACCATTCAAAAAATTGATTCATCGGGCTCTCCTTCAAACTGAATCTTAACCCACGATTGTTTTCGTTCTCTCAGCAATACTTCGTTTCGCGCTTTTTCCAGAATAATCCATATAGAATATAGGAAAAAACCAAGCAGGGTAATGAGTAAAGGATATAGCATACTGGGAGCAATTTTGGGCTTGGCAAAAACAGATAAAGTAGCTCCCTGGTGTAGCGTATTCCACCAATAAACGGAATAATGAATAATTGGTAAATCAATCAACCCAACCAGAGACAGAATAGCTATTATTTTATCGCCATCCTCTTTATTTTTTACTGCTTGGTAGGTAGCCAATATTGCTAAATAAAGCAATAAAAGCACTAATTCTGAGGTCAAACGAGCATCCCACACCCACCAGGCTCCCCACATAGGTTTGCCCCAAATGCTGCCAGTCACTAAAGCAAGAAAAGCCATACAGGCACCTACTTGGGCCACCAAATTAAGCAATAAACCTGCCATTTTAATTCGCCAAACCAACAACAATATGGCTAAAAAACCCATCCAAGCATACAATGTCATCGATAAAAAAGCACTAGGAACATGTACGTATATGATTCTGTAAGCTTCTCCTTGCTGATAGTCAGGTGGAGCAAATACTAATCCCCAAACTATCCCAACACCTAAGACAAGCAAAGCACTAATTGCCAACCAAGGAGTAATACGCCCAACACAAGTATAAAAATTTTTGGGTGAAGCTAACTGATATAAAATCTTCCACATAGGAAACAATAAAATCAAAAAAAGAAGGATTTTACCATGCTTCAAAATAATCACAAAATATAGTTCATACAATCATACAAGGGTGTGATTTAAAGCATCTGTTTGTCTTAATTACCTAATAGATTGTAGAACCTTTGCCTAATCAACATAATAAAATATCAGAATGTGGGATTGTTATGATTAACAATAATAATATAATCATCCCAGCTAATAACTAGGCGAGAACATGATGCACATTCCATTTAAAGAACCTGTGTCACCAAGATATATCCATATCACTCCGGAGACGAATCAAGTTCATCTGCTGGTGCCTGTCGTGGGTGGACAAGAAATTTCTACAGACAATACCTGCAAGGCCACAGCAGTATTAAAAAAATTTTTTGATGGCGGAGTGCGTCGAGAACTGGCTATCTATAAAAAAGCATTGGAATTTGATATTGCCTTGCTTGAGCAAGACAATCCTCAGCGGGTGCTCAAAGAAGCTCGTTTAGCTCAAATAGAGATCTATATCGAAGCTGTTTCGGCCATGCAATACAGCTATCGTGAGGCGATGGCAGCCTTTATTGAAAGACCTTCTAATTTATACAGTATCCAATTAAGACCCCATGACCAGGATATTCAATCCAATGTGGTTAATCCCACATTTACTATAGAACGAAGTAATGATGCACAAGGCAATCCACTGTCTGCATTATATAATGCTATGTATGCGCTGTTTCCTGACATTGAGATAAGTATCCCTGATCCACGAACACGCTTGACCAATGCTGTATTAGAAGCCTTACCTGGATTGCCTGCCTTTGCAGACATTCAACGCGTTTTAAAAGAGCAATGTGCTGCATTGTTTGGATTATCCATTGACTTTACCCAAGGCACTGATAGTAAACCAGTGACGAAAGAAGCGATGGATACCATTATGGGCTTTGAAGGCAATGCGACATCCCAAGATTATATCGATGCTCTATTGGGGGCTTGTGCACCTAATATGTGGGAAAATATCCAAACTCCTCCTTTTTACAGTGTTGGCAATATTTCAGAAAATCTATCACCCTCCGAGAAGAGGAATGCGATTGAAGAGAGGACCGAACAATTATCAATACTCACCCAGTTTTTTTTAGCCAACCTGAACGTTTACTGTAAAGCAAAAAACCTCAGCGCTGAAAACTTTGGTAAGGTATTAGATGCTTCTCCTGCTTTAAGTAAACAATTGGTGGACACTGTTTCTATGGCATTGAGCAAAGGTGATAACCTAGAAGAAGAGCTTTGTTATTTTTGTAATATCCAGACAAAGGAATTCAAATTATCCCGCTTTTTAAACACAGAGGATATTACAGCAGTGAAACAAAAATTTGAACGAACCTACTACACGGTGACGGCCACCAAAGAAAATCCTCATATGGATGACTTTATGATTTTGGATATGGAAGCCACAGGAAAAATTGCGAAATTTGTCACCCATCAAGGGGCTATTTGTGTCAATTTCGCAGAAATAGTAGAACCCACCTTACCCAATCAAAATTACTTTGCTCAAGCTCGCAAAAATTTTGCAATACACTCAACCGAAATACAACATGAAAACAAATGGATTGCTGGTGAACTAGAAATAAAACCTGAAGCCCTGCTGGCAAGAATTAACAACGACCAATTAGAAAAACTACCTGAACCTGTCCAAGAAGAATTGCGCCGCACTTCCCCTGCTCTCCATTTGTACTTATTTTTGCATGATGTGGCCAAAGGAAGACAAGAGAAAGCCGAAGCCTTATTGAGGGCTTCGGAAACCCATGCACAAATGTTAATCAGAACTCCTGGTCTCTTCACAGATTATTCCGGCCGGACCTTTCATTGCACTGCTTATGAATACGCCTATTGGGCCAAAGATACCCATATGTGCCGCATGTTAGAGCGACGTATGGATGAAGAAACGAAAGCTTATCTCTTAGAGCGCATCGATGACATGGAGCGTACAGGACTAACCTACCAACAACATGGCAAAGAGCATTGCAGCGTTCATTTTGACTTCGCCCCCCTTAAAACAGCATTACAGAAATCTATTGATGTATATGAGGAGTTGTATGGCACCGATAATTACTGGGATGCAATACTGGAGGCATGGATGGGCATAGGTAAAGCTCAGCGAGATATTCCAGCTCATGTGGCGCAAGAATATTGCAGGGCAGACCGCTCTTTTGACCCACTCCCCCAATTTAATGAGGAAACATTACCGCGAATTTTGGCATTTTTCAATTTTAATACACGCGCTGATGATTCTTGGTTCCCCCTGAAATCAGCTCATTTTGGCCTTGGTTTTGATATTGCACTAACACGCGGCTCGTCATTCGGGATCGCCAATAATTTGCAGTATGGGATAAGAGGAATGGCCATAGGCTGCCAGAGACTAGTGCCAAGCTATATTCCTATTGATTTGGCAGCTATAATCCGCCTTGATGAAGTAAGAACAGCCGATCTCATGCAATCTCGTGATAACTTAAGTTTACCGGTAAACTTGCAGAAGATAAAAATTTAGGGTGTGAAGAATTTTTGTAGTAACCCTTTTTGTTATACGGTTCTCACAGATAGAATAAATCACATCTATAGAATTGCAAAAGAGTTTAATCTACATGACTAATACGGATCACTCCGGCAATTGCATATGGCAGAAAACCAATAGTCAGTAATGACATAGCCAATAATAAAGCCAGATAGCCACTGACTGGCAATCCTTGCATACCAACACTCAAGGTTCCACTTCCAAATATCAGTATGGGTAAAGTTAAAGGTAATAAAATCAATGCCATCAAAGCGCCACGTTGATTAACTCCTACTCCGAATGCAGCTGCCAGTGCGCATAAGAATAATACGGCAGGAGTGCCACAAATCAAACTAACTAGTAAGACACCAGTTTCTGAAATGCTAAATGAATACAATAGAGCTATTAAAGGAGACAAGATTAATAAAGGAGCTACAGACACCAACCAGTGCGCTAAAATTTTTGCGGTTATAATGAGGTTTAATGGTTGTCCTGAAACTAACCATTGTTCAATAACCCCTTGTTCATAATCTTGCTGAAACAACCGCTCCGAAGAAAGAAGCATAGAAAGCAAAATTGCCATCCATATTAATCCAGGAGCAATCATACGCATCAACCCTAATTCTGGTCTTATAGTCAGAGGGAAGATGAATAACAACATTAAAAAAAACAAACAGGAATTTACCAAATATCTGATTTGGCGTACTTGAATCAAGATTTCACGTCTAAACTGCCTGACCAATAATAGCAATGCGAAATTCATAGATAATACTCCCCATAATCCGCTTTGCTTAATGGCAAATCTTGATGGGAAGTAAGTAATACTGCTCCGCCTCTCGCTCGATGCTCCTTAATTTTGGACATAAGAGTAGCAAGAGCGAATGCATCGAGGGCAACCAAAGGCTCATCCAATAACCACAATTTGGCCTGCGTCATCCATAACCTTAATAAAGCAACTTGTCTCTTCTGCCCTGATGACAATAATCCACAAGGATAATCTAAATGATGTTCCAAATGGAATAATGAACATAAGCTTACAATACTTAATCCGTCAGCAGGAAAATGCACGTCAAAGAAACAATTTTCTTTTAGAGTAAGAAAGGGATTAATGCCTGATTTATGCCCCACAAAACATATTTTTTTTTGATAAGAAGCAAGATCTTTATGAATAGACTCACCCTCAAAATGGATCTCTCCTTTTTCTGGCTTCAGCAAGCCAGAAATTAATTTTAGCAAAGTAGTTTTCCCTGCTCCATTAGCCCCTTTTAAATGCAATAAATCGCCGGCAAGCAGATGCAAAGAAATTTTCCGCAACAATGGCTGATCGTAGTAATCAAAATCAAGCTCAATCACATCAAGCATAAGACACATTCATTTAGTTTTAAAATCTGCTCTACTATAACAGCACCTATAAGAAATCCCCAATGACTTCGTTATAGTTATTTAATTTTGTGCTTGCGAAGTCACTTGAGGAACGCCATAATCTGTTTTATTTCTTATTTTTTGCGAAGGTTTATTATGGAATTCCTTAGTGAATATGGTATGTTTCTTTTGAAATGTATAACGCTTGTTATTGCTTTACTCGTTCTTCTTGCTGGTGTATTTTCTATAGGTCGTAAATCCAAACCTAAACTGGAAATCACTTCGCTTAATGAAGAATATGATCATATGAGCTCTTTAATGAACAAAGAGATCTTGGGGAAAAAAGCGAGAAAAAAGAAAAAAACAAAAACATCAAAACCTGTTCTCTATGTTCTTGATTTCAGTGGTGATATTAAAGCAACACAAGTAGAGCAACTAAGAGAAGAAGTCACGTCCGTTCTTAGTGTTGCAAAACCTGAAGATGAAGTCTTGTTAAGATTAGAAAGTCCTGGCGGATCAGTCAATGGTTACGGTCTTGCTGCCGCACAATTACAACGCATCCGAGATAAAAATATTCCGCTAACCATTAGCATAGATAAAATGGCTGCCAGTGGCGGATATTTAATGGCTTGTGTTGCCAATAAAATAATTGCGGCCCCTTTTGCAATAATTGGTTCTATAGGTGTAGTTGCCCAAATCCCCAATTTTCATCGCTGGCTCAAGAAAAACAATATCGATGTAGAGCTTTTAACTGCCGGAGAATACAAACGCACCTTGACGCTTTTTGCAGAAAATACTGAAAAAGGGAGGAAAAAATTTCAAGAGGATCTAGAGAAAATACACTCTGCTTTCAGAGAATATGTTCTCAATAATCGGAATCAACTTAATATTGACAAAGTAGCAACTGGGGAACATTGGATAGCCAAAGATGCTTTTGAACTTAAGCTGGTTGATAAATTGATAACAAGCGACGAATATTTAATAGAAAAAATGAACGATTTTAATGCTTATAAATTAACTGTCCACGCAAAATTACCCATCATAAGTAAAGTACTTAAGCCTGCAATGCGTCTTATTCATCCCTGGATTTAAAGAATTTACATTTAGTAGTGTAGGTCGGATTCTCTATTTGCTTAGAGCCAACCTACCCTATTATCTATTAAAAGAATATGAATTCAGTATCTATTTAAAGCCTTCACTGCTCTAGCACTCTGTTATGACTCTATGCAAGTGTCACATTCTAGAATATTCTAGAACTCACAAAAAAATCATATCTAGGTATATAATTATAGAATAATAATTTTTCTGAGGAGTAAGGCATGAGTGATTTCAAATCGAAGTTACCCGATCTGAATGAATTAACTTCAATGACGGCAAAATTGTTTAGAGGGATTAAAGACAGCGTCCATGAAATAATTCAGGACTATAAACAAAAAAGAGCCCAGCCAGAAACAACTGAAGAACTGAAAACTGAAAATAAACCAACTGAGGCTAAAGCAGAACAAAAAGCTGAAAAAAGTACTCAAGACACTGATAAAGGGCCCGGTGAGAATTAAAGTATAAGTACTGACATACTCTAATTTGTATGCAGTACTTATCCACGTGTTAAACTATTCTATTATCGGAATGCACAGCGCCTAATTTTGAACGTAAACTTTTACAATCCTTGAACAATATGTAAGTGTGCCTACCGTTCCGCCCGATCAGGACGAGTAAGGCCGTATTTTCTCATTTTCTCAACCAAAGTTGTTCTTCTCATATTGAGATAACTGGCGGCATGAGCAACAACCCAGTCCGACTCATCCAAAGCCTGACTAATCAAGGCCAACTCTGTTTTTACCAGATGCTCTTTCAAATCAATACCCTCAGCATTGGAAACAGACTCCTGCTTTATTATTTGTAATAAAGTTTCGCGCTCAGCCCCAGACGGTTCTAAATCCACACAAGATTTGTATTCTCCCCTAAATCTACGAGGCAAATCATTTTTGCTGACAATGCCATTTGGAAAAAGAATAGATAATCGCTCAACTAAATTAGCCAGCTCTCTCACATTACCCGGCCAATGATATTGACATAAAGCACCCATAGCATCCGGCATTAATCGAACTGTGGGCTTGCCTTCTCCTTCAATTCGAGATACCAATTCATTAAAGAGAAGTGGCAAGTCACTACTTCTATTTCTTAATGGAGGCATCTCAATTGGAAAGACATTCAATCTATAGAACAAGTCTTCTCTGAACTTGCCCTCTTTAATAGCAGCTTCTAAATTTCGATGCGTAGCTGCGATAATTCTTACATTAACTTCAATGCTTTTATTTGACCCTACTCTTTCAAAACAACGTTCTTGCAAAACTCTCAATAGTTTCACTTGCATAGCCAATGGCATATCTCCTATTTCATCAAGAAATAGAGTCCCACCGTTAGCTAATTCAAAGCGCCCTTGTCTTGATGTAATAGCGCCCGTAAATGCTCCTTTTTCATGACCAAATAATTCACTCTCTAATAATTCACCTGGTATGGCACCACAGTTAATAGGAATAAATGGTTTGGTTGCCCTGGATGAGAGAGAATGGATATTTCGAGCAACCACTTCCTTACCTGTCCCTGATTCCCCTAAAATCAACACACTAGCTTCCGTATCGGCAACTTGCTCTATTAATTTCCGGACCTGACGAATGCCATCACTATTCCCAACCAAACTTCTAAACAAAGGAGTCTTATAAGTACCTACTGTAAAAAATTTAACATCTTCTCTAGCAATTTGACATCTATGCAGTAATTCAAGTATTTCTGTGTAGCTAAATGGAAATGATAAGCAACCCACTACATTATTTTCAGTACATTGAGTCGCATTCAATGTCACATCAATAACTAATATTGGAATTTTGGGAAATCGTCTAGCTAAAGAATTCAACTCATCTATTGTTTCCTCTAAAGAAACACTGGCTCCGAGCATTATTATACTTGGGTCAGGATTATTGATTAATTGCCACTTATTATATTGAGTCACCTCGCAAGATTGGTCTATAAAATCAAAAATAGTACGAAGCTTAGCACAACGATCTTCATTATCATCGATAATATAAACCTTGTCATTGCTTCTCATAACCTATCCTTAAGTTTGAATAGTATAATTTAAAGTATTGGACACATAGCAGATAACTGTCAAATAATTGTCACCAATTTATTACAACCGCCATAAAATAAAACAAGAAATCCCCTCTGGGGGGCAGCATTCGATAGCCTTTGATTTTAAGTCAGCGAATTTTTAATTTATCTGTAACAAACAATCATCTTAAATGCGGTACATTGGTTGCCAAAACACAATTCCTGGCTACCGATGGTTTTAGTGGCACTCACTTGAGTTTGCTTAATGAAATACTTAGCTTGCATATACCCCATACGGCTACAGAACGAATTAGCTGCTTGTCTACCGCAACCCTTATTACGTTCTAAACACCAATCGATGCGATAATCATTATAACGGGGTACAGCAAATCGCTTCTCACGATAATGATAAGGTTTAGGAGGATTATGTGTTAAACCAATAGCACAAGCGATAGTCATAAAACCATTACAACGCCATCCTTTACATTGGGCTCTGGCACCTAAATAGTTGGTTAACCCCACATTATAGGCAATGACGTTTTGTGTTGAATAATCATAACCTAACATTTGACAATAACGATTTGCTACCGCTTTGCCACACTCTTTTCCATCGAGAGTACAATAATCAAGGCGTTGTCCCAGGTAAGTAGGATGCCAAAAATTACGAAACGCCAAGTTCTGTTTGGTTGAAGCGACTAAGTGGCCGCAAAAAGAACAAAATAATAGTATAAAAATTAGCAAATTTCTCAAATAGATCATTATAACAATCCCTTACCAATTATTTGTACATGTTAGCTTAGGACAGCCAGAAGACTCAATAGAGATTCAAGGCAAAAACATGATTTAATCATTAATACATGAACTTGAAGCTCAGAGAGCAAGAAGATTTTTTTAAAACGATGGTGGGCATGAATTCCCACCATCGAGGCGCAAGGATGATTTGGCCGCTTTTAGGAAAATCTTTTTATCCTCTGAGCCTTCTCGGCCTCGAAAAACATCTATCTTCAATGCAAATGGAGCCTATGATCTTTTTTCGACCCGATTCCCATACCCAGGGACTATCCTGAAAAAATAAGAGGCCATTCTCAAAGATAATTTTTCAAAGCGACTAAACAATGTTATAAAATTAAAAGGGAGAGCATAAGTTTCTTATCACTTTTGAACCTATGCCTAAAATCAAAGGCTAGTCTTTTATGAAAAAATATTTATCTTTACTAATTGTAGCTCTAGTCTTAATAACAGTGGCATGGTTAATTCGCAATCTATGGCTCATAGGCACCGTGAAAGTAGTACATCCTATTTATGGCAATGCAGTTCAAGCAGTTTATGCTACTGGTACCGTTGAGCCAACAGTGATGATGCCGATTGCTGCGCAAAATTCAGCGCGACTTATACAGTTGAATGTTGATGAAGGATCACGAGTAGTGAAGGGGCAAATACTAGCCCAGCTTGAAGATGAACATTTGCAGCAGAACTTAAAAGAACTAATAGAACATGAAAAATTAACAAAAATAAGATACGAACGGAATGCCAAGTTAATTGGTAAAGGAGTCATTTCTAAGGATGAATACGATCGTACATTGTCTGAATGGCAAGCGGCTCGTGCAGCGGTACATAGACTCGAAGCCCAAATTAGTTATTTACGACTTATTGCCCCAGCAGATGGCCTTATTATTAAACGTGACGGTGAAGTAGGTCAATTAATCTCCGCCAATCAAGCAGTATTCTGGCTATCTTGTTGTGCTCCTTTAAGAATCACAGCTGAAGTAGATGAAGAAGATATCGTGCAAGTTAAAACTGGTCAAAAAGTATTGATTCGCTCCGATGCATTTCCAAACCAAATTTTTTATGGTGTAGTGCAGAGTATTACGCCCAAAGGAGATCCTATTGCACGAAGTTATAGAGTTCGGATCAACTTCACTAAAAATAATCCTCTATTAATCGGTATGACAGCAGAAATCAATATTATTGCCCATGAAAAAAAGAATGCCTTATTATTGCCAGTCAGTAGCGTCATTGGAAATACAATTTGGCGAGTAGAAGATGGTAAGTTGACTCAAAGTACAGTGACTGTAGGCGCTAAAGGATTAAAGCAAGTTGAGATTTTAAAAGGCGCTAGCGTTAATGATCTTATTGTCTTACAGCCTAATAACGAATTAGAGCAAGGTCAAAAAGTACGTTTCATTCTTGTTAAACAGGATGAATAATGAAACTATTTTTAATGATTGCTTTAAAACATTTACTCGCCCGCAAACGACAAAGCTTGGTTTCTTTGATGGGTATTGTGTTAGGGGTAGCATTTTTTTTAACAATCTCATCATTGATGCAAGGATCCGAAAAGGATTTTATCAAACGATTAGTTGATAATTCTCCCCATATTACCATTGTCGATGAATACCGCAATCCTCGTCCCCAGCCTGTTCAGCAATTATATAAACATGGTGCCATTGAAATCCGTAGCGTTAAACCATTAACCGAAATTCGAGGAATTCGCGGATATGAGCAAATAATAGAGAATTTATTAGATACCATCTCTGGAATTATTATTTCGCCAGTACTAGTTGGACAAGCTATAGTGACTTATGCGGGGAAAGATTTCTCAATTACTATGAATGGGATGGTTCCCGAAGAGATAAAAAAAGTTTCTACTATTGAAAATTACATCATTTCAGGGACAATTGATAACCTAATAATTAATCTCGATGGTATTGTTTTAGGAAGCGAACTCGCGCGCAAACTATCTCTTGCAATGGATGATAATGTCACAGTCACAGCACCTTCTGGGCAGGTGCGAACTTTTAAAATTGTTGGCATTTTTCGAACAGGCCGTTCAGATTTCGACTCCAATCAGGCCTTTGTTAATATCAAGCGAGTACAAGCCTTATTAAATCGACCTAACCGTGCCAACAACATAATGATTAAATTACCCAATCCTTACCAAGCTTATGATATCGCTGCTCAAATCGAACAACAAATCGGTTATCAAGCGATATCCTGGCAAGAAAAATCCGAAGATTTACTTAGTACACTCGTCATAAGAAATATCATTATGTATAGCGTAGTCAGCGCTGTTTTAATCGTCGCAGCATTTGGAATCTATAATGTGATTTCAACTGTAGTAATGGAAAAGCATCGAGACATCGCCATTCTTAAATCCATAGGCTTTCAACAACGTGATATTCTATTGATTTTCATTATTGAAGGATTTCTCCTTGGAGTGGTCGGATGCTTGTTAGGACTGCCTTTAGGGAGTGGTTTAATGTACAGCCTCATGCAAGTGAGATTCAAACCACCAGGTAGTTCAGAGTTTGTTAATATGCCACTTGATTGGGGTTATTTACAATTTACCATCGCAACAGCTTTTGCAATGACAGCCTCAATCGTAGCATCACTTCTTCCTGCTCGTAAGGCAGCTCTGGTTCATCCTGTTGATATTCTTCGAGGAGGGGGAGTATGAAGAATATCATAATAAAAACAAAAGATCTTTCCCGCCAGCTATCAGGCGAAGTACCTGTCACTTTAGTAGAAGATATCAATCTCGAAATTAAACAGGGAGAATTCTTAGTGATTACTGGACCATCAGGTTCTGGTAAATCTTCATTACTTTATTTGTTAGGGTTACTTGATAAACCTTCTAAAGGCAAAATTTGGTTGAATGGTGAAGACACATCTGCTTATGGAGAGGAAAAACTAGCCTTTACGAGGCTAATTCAAATTGGGTATGTTTTCCAATTCCATTTTTTATTACCTGAATTTACGGCACTAGAGAATGTGATGCTCCCTATGCAACGTTTACGAAAATTAAGCTCCAGTGCTATAAAAAGTCGTGCTGCTGAGCTTTTAGCTAGCTTCGGTTTAGGAGATCAATTATCAAAATTACCTAAACAACTATCAGGGGGACAAAGCCAACGTGTTGCTATTGCGAGAGCATTAGCTAATAATCCTTTATTAATCTTAGCAGATGAGCCTACAGGAAACCTTGATACCGCTTCCAGTAAGAATGTGCAAAATATACTAAAAGAGCTTGCTCATGAATATGCACGAGCTGTTGTCATTGTAACGCACGATGTTGATTTTGCAGCTACAGCAGATAGAATAATCCATATTGTTGATGGTAAAGTCGTTTAAATTGGATTAGGGCTATCTATAAACAAATGCTCTAACTCAAAATAATGGGCAAGATGAATACCCAAAGCTTGAATCCCATAACGCTCAGTCGCATGATGACCGCAGGAAAAATATTGAATACCTAACTCCATCGCTTGATAGTATGTTCGCTCAGACACTTCCCCGCTTAAGTAGGCATCTACACCAAGCTTATATGCTTCTTCGATAAAATCTTGAGCAGCTCCTGTGCACCATGCTATCGAGTGAATCAAATTTTCATTTCCAGGAATATGCACAGGGTGCCGTCCTAATTTTTGTTCCAAAAATTCAGAAAACTGCTTACCAGGCATTGCCTTAGGTAGTTTTCCAGACCAAAGCAAATTCTCCGTATGATTCACCTTATGCATTGCAATGGATTCTACTAATAATAAATTAGCCAAACTGGCATTATTCCCTAATTCAGGATGGCAATCTAAGGGCAGATGATAAGCAAATAAATTCACATTGTGGTTTAATAATTTGGCAATTCGCTGACGTTTCATCCCGGAGATCACGGGATTCTCGCCTCTCCAAAAATATCCATGATGAACCAATAGTGCATCAGCCTGCCATTCAATGGCTTGAGTAATCACCTCTTCTGATGCACTAACCGCAGTACAAATACGTTTAATGCAGTCTTTGCCTTCAACCTGAATTCCATTAGGAGCGTAATCCTGAAATTGAGAACAATCCAAAAAATTCAGGAGATAAAGGCTTAATTCGTCTCTTGTAATCACCGGTCTGAAACTCGCTTAATATCTGCGCCTAATAGAGATAATTTCTCTTCGATTCGTTCATAACCTCTATCAACATGATAAATTCGCTCAACCACTGTTTCACCTTCTGCAACTAACCCAGCTAAAATCAAGCTTGCTGATGCTCTTAAATCCGTTGCCATTACCGGAGCACCAGTTAATTTTTCCACACCCTGAACCACAGCTGTATTGCCATTAAGCTTAATATTAGCGCC
>NZ_JNCF01000008.1 GCF_000770585.1 Legionella norrlandica
CCTGATTTAATCAGGATATAGCCATCTCTCATTGCCAGTTGCCCCTCAAATATTGCGGTGTTAGGGGTGTGACCGATGGCAATGAATACACCATCTACACCCAATTCTTCCAGCTTATCGGTTTTAAGATTGCGAATCAAAGCTCCAGTAACTTTTTTTCCATCGCCCAACACTTCGTCTAGAGTTGAATTCCATATTAATTTAACATTACCAGAATGTGCTTTTTCAAATAATTTGTCTTGCAGTATTTTTTCGGCACGCAAACTGTCTCGTCTGTGAATCAGGGTAACGGAAGATGCCAGGTTCGATAAATAAAGCGCTTCTTCGACTGCAGTATTTCCCCCACCAACAACGCAAACGGATTTATTACGATAAAAAAATCCATCACAAGTAGCGCAGGCCGAGACTCCTTTCCCTTGATAGGCTGCTTCTGAAGGCAAACCTAAATAACGAGCGGAGGCACCAGTCGCTACAATCAACGCATCACAGGTATAAGTTGTGCTATCTCCTTGAAGTGTAAAGGGTGCTTGCGCTAAATCAGCTTTAACAATATGATCGAATATGATTTGCGTATCGAACCGTTCTGCATGTTTTTGCATACGCTCCATAAGGGCGGGGCCTTGCAATCCTTCGATATCACCAGGCCAGTTATCTACATCGGTGGTCGTTGTTAATTGCCCACCAGGTTCCATTCCGGTGAGTAAGACAGGATTCAGATTGGCTCTTGCGGCATAGACTGCGGCAGTGTAGCCTGCTGGGCCTGAACCAAGTATGATTAAGCGGTGATGATTGCTTGTGCTCATTTGTCTCTGTCTTCCTTATTTTTTGTGTTAAGATGACAAATATTATGATAAAAATAAAAACATTAAAATACCTATGGCAAAACTACATCAGGGAAAGCAGGCTGGAATCCCCAAAAAATCCATGCCAATCTTTATAATAAAACGCCTCTGCGAAGGTAGTTTTATATTAATTTTGACAGGAGCTCTTTTTGTCTTCTTGTCTTTACTTACCTACTCAACAAACGATCCCAGTTGGTCGCATGCTTCTCGTTCAGGAGTGCCTGTTTCTAATTCTGGGGGACAAGTTGGGGCCTACATTGCTGATGCGCTTTATTTTGCATTCGGATACCTTGCCTTTTTATTACCCATCGCGTTTGTTTATGTTGCTTGGGCTATCCTGAAAGATTTTCGTTCTTTTAAGGCGTTGGATAAGTCAATATTGGTGTTAAGGGCGATTGGTTTTGTTCTAATGGTGTCTGGGGGCTGTGGTTTGTTAAGTATAAATCACCTCTTTGAAGCGGTGGATACAGTCCATAGTGCAGGAGGCATTATCGGGCAAACGGTTGGAAGTGGCTGGTACCATATGCTAAATCTTGAAGGAGCTACATTACTCCTCCTTGCCATGTTTTTGGTGGGTACTACCTGGTTAACTGGATTGTCTTGGATTAAGGCAATAGAACTCATCGGATACCATACGCTAAATGCTTTTGCGTACCTTGATAGATTTTTAAGAAAGGGGATACAACTTGCTTCCTCGGGTATTGAGAATTATAAATCAAGGCCTCCTTCGCTTAAAGTGGAAGAAGCTCCTAAACCAGGTCAGACTCTTAAATCAGAGAATGAGAGAAAGAAATCTGTACCTAAATTGTTCCAGTCTAGAAAAGAGAAAGATAAAGAGAATGAAAGAGCCATTCCTATTTTAATTACCAATGAAGAAAAGCCTGAAATTATTAAACCAATAAAAGAGCTAAAGGAGATTCGTCCTCCTAAAACAACAACTCCCGGAACACTTCCTAGTCTGACACTGCTGGATAAAGGCCAACCAGGGAAACCATGGGCGGTTATACTCATGAAGAATTGGAGAATCTTTCACGTGACGTCGAGCAACATTTGCTGGATTTTGGTATCCAAGCTGATGTGGTTGCAGTGCACCCCGGGCCAGTAGTTACCCGGTTCGAACTGCAATTAGCAGCAGGAGTGAAAGTCAGTAAATTAACAGCCTTGGCTAAGGATTTAGCACGTTCGTTATCAGTAGTTTCAGTTCGTGTCGTGGAAGTAATACCAGGTAAAACAGTGGTTGGCCTTGAATTACCTAATCACTCTCGTCAAATGGTCAGATTATCCGACGTCTTATCAACTGAGGTATATCAACAAGCACACTCACCTTTGTCTTTGGCTTTGGGAGTGGACATAGGAGGACATCCTATGGTAGTTGATTTGGCAAAAATGCCTCATTTGCTCGTTGCTGGAACTACCGGTTCAGGTAAGTCAGTAGGTATTAATGCTATGATTTTAAGCATTCTATTTAAGGCTACTCCAGAACAAGTTCGTTTAATCATGGTAGATCCTAAAATGTTGGAACTATCAGTGTATGATGGAGTTCCTCATTTGCTTACTCCTGTTGTTACTGATATGAAGGAAGCAGCGAGTGCGCTTCGTTGGTGTGTTGAGGAAATGGAGAGGCGCTATAAACTAATGGCTGCGCTAGGCGTTAGGAATTTGGCTGGATATAATGCCAAAATTGCTGAAGCAGTTGCTGATGGTAAACCATTAGTAAATCCCTTATGGAAACCTGTAGACTCTATGGATGATAAAGCGCCTGAGTTACAAGCATTGCCTTTTGTAGTGGTAGTGATTGATGAACTTGCCGATATGATGATGGTTGTCGGTAAAAAAGTTGAACAGTTGATTGCACGTATTGCACAAAAAGCCAGGGCAGCAGGAATTCATATGATTCTTGCGACACAAAGACCTTCTGTAGACGTATTAACTGGCTTAATAAAATCAAATATCCCCACTCGAATATCATTCCAGGTGTCTTCAAAAATTGATTCCCGAACTATACTTGACCAACAAGGCGCTGAACAATTACTAGGACATGGTGATATGCTGTATTTGGCTCCTGGTAGTGGAGCCCCCTTGCGTGTGCATGGAGCATTTGTTGACGATAAGGAAGTTCATCGTATTGCTGATGATTGGCGCTCAAGAGGGGAGCCTGATTATATTGATGACATCCTTAAAATGGGGAATGAAAGTAGTGAGGGTAGTTTTGATGAGGAAGGTGGGCAATCTGGAGAGGAAGATGATCCCCTTTATGATCAGGCTGTAGAATTTGTGATTCAGACACGTAAGGCTAGTATTTCTGCTGTGCAAAGAAGATTAAAAATTGGTTATAATCGTGCGGCGAGAATGATAGAAGAAATGGAACGAACAGGAATAGTCGGTCCATTGGATGGTGGCTATCGCGATGTATTAGTAACATCTGTAACTGAGGACTGAATATGAACAAATTTTTACTCGTTTTGCTGCTCATTTTTTCTGGTGGAGTATTTAGTCAAACTTCTGCTGAAATATTACAAGGCAAATTGAATTCCATTCAAACGATGACTGCAAATTTTAATCAAATTGTAAAAGCAAAAAATCGTGAGGTGTCACGTTCTTCCGGGACTATGGCTTTACAACGACCAGGAAAATTTCGTTGGCAGACAAAAGATCCTATGGAACAATTAATCGTAGCAGATGGCCGGAAAATGTGGGTCTATGATGTGGATCTGGAGCAAGTGACGGTCAAAAACCAAGAAAAAGGATTGGGTGGGACTGCCGCTTTATTTTTAAGCGGTTATGATGAAACGCTTACTCATGATTTCAATGTAACAGAAAAAAAGAATGGGAACTTGACTATTTTTGATTTGAAATCCAAATCAGCCAAAGAAAATTTTCAAAGAATAAAGCTAATTTTTACTCAGAATTCTTTAATTGGTCTGGAGTTGTATGATCAATTAGGCCAAGTGACTAATGTTAAATTAGTACAAATCAAATCTAATCCTAAGTTGCCTGCTAAGTTGTTTCAGTTCAAACCTCCTAAAGGAGTTGATGTGGTGAGACAATAACATTCGTTTGGAAAACTCTATTGCAAAGAGATCTATCATCATAATTGAATCGATAATGAGCTTATTTAACAAAGATCCGGAACCGCCGTTAGCCGAAATGCTAAGGCCCCAACATATTGATGAAGTAATTGGCCAAACTCATTTGCTTGGAGAAGGGAAAGCGTTGAGACTGTGTTTTCTGAGTTCTAAATTACACTCCATGATCCTCTGGGGGCCTCCAGGGGTTGGCAAAACTACTATTGCAAGATTAACGGCTAAAGCTTTTAATTGCGAATGGATAGCCTTGTCTGCGGTATTTTCGGGAGTTAAAGATATACGAGCTGCAATTGAAAAGGCACAAGAACACCTCATTCATGATAAACAGACTATCTTGTTTATAGATGAAATTCATAGGTTTAATAAAGCTCAGCAGGATGCTTTATTACCTTATACGGAATCAGGATTAATTACTTTTATTGGAGCAACCACTGAAAATCCATCTTTTGAAGTCAATTCCGCGCTATTATCACGCGCTCAAGTTTATGTTTTGCAACCTTTATCAGAACAAGAACTAAAACTATTATTTCAAAGAGCTCAACACAAGGTTTTATCGGCGCTTGAATTTACTGACGAGGCTGTTGAATTTTTAATTTCTTGTGCTGATGGGGATGCTAGGCGATTACTTAATTTGCTGGAACAAGTCAAAACAGCCAGTTCGGCACTCAAAATAACCATTATAAATAAAGAAATGATGCATAATATTATCGTGCAGGGTGGGCGGCGTTTTGATAAAGGTGGAGAAGCATTTTATGATCAAATCTCTGCTTTACATAAATCAGTACGAGGTTCTAATCCTGATGCTGCCTTGTATTGGTTATGTCGAATGTTGGATGGTGGAGTGGATCCTCATTATTTGGCCAGACGTATTATCCGGATGTCATGGGAAGATATTGGCTTGGCAGATCCAAGGGGCATCCAGATTGCCAATGATGCAGCAGAAACTTATGATAGGCTAGGCTCTCCAGAAGGGGAGCTGGCTTTGGCGCAAGCTGTAATTTATCTTGCAACTTCAGCAAAGAGCAATGCTGGTTATGTAGCGTTTAATCAAGCTATGGAATTCGTGAAAAAAGACAAGTCTAGAGAGGTTCCGATTCACTTAAGAAATGCACCTACTCAGTTAATGAAAAAACTTGGATATGGCCATGAATATCGCTATACCCATGATGAACCTTTCGCCTACGCCGCTGGAGAACATTATTTTCCTGAAGGAATGTCTGAGGTGAACTGGTATAAACCAGTACCAAGAGGGTTAGAAACTAAAATTGCCGAAAAACTTGCTTTTCTTCGCCAATTAGATGATGAGGCAAAGAAGTAAACTTATGGGTTTAGGCTTTTATATGGTCTTCCAGTAAGTCTCGCTAACGAATGATGATATTTAAGATCTCATTAAATCTCAGATAAGATCAAAAAAAACACAATGATCACGTTTTATATTCTTCGAGGATATGTCTATTAATTATTTGATTTTAAATGTATTTTAATTTCCCCCCAAACTTTGTTACAGTCACTAATACAATGATGAAAATTAATAATTATGTATTATTCAAATTATCAAACATGTGCTGTCAAACCACAAATAGAGCTTTCTGAATGGGATATTTTATCTAGTTTACCTACAGCGCTAGTTATTTTGAATGCACAAGGTAAAGTGGTTTGGTTGAATCCTACAGCAGAAGCGATGCTTGGTTATGGATTAATTGGTTCTTTGTGGCTAGATGTGATACAAAGAGCATTTGTTCCAAAAGCAGATGATGGGCATGAAGTTTCCTTAGCTGATGGCAGACGAGTGCATGTAGCCATTTCATCCTTAGAAAGTTTACCTGGCATATTGATTACCTTATCTGATATTACAGCAAGCAGGGACTATGAAGAAGCTAAAGAAAATGAAAAGAGATTAGCCTCTATTGGAACGATGACGGCTCAATTAGCTCATCAAATTAGAACACCGTTGTCTTCTGCGATGTTGTATACTGAACATTTGAATAATCTCCCAGATTTAGATCATCGTAGTAAAAACTGGATTCATAGAATACAAGAGTGTCATGCGAGCATTGAGCAGCAAATCCAAGATTTATTGTTATTTGCAAGAGGCGCTTCCATTGAGCCCAAATACGTGGATATGGAATTTTGGTGTTCTCAATTAATACAAAGAGCTCAGCCCTATGTTGAGTCTTATAATGCTGTATTAAATGTAAATAATTATCTAATTACTAGAGAATCCTCTATCCATGGAGAGTCGTTAATTGGAGCAGTATTGAATTTGATAATTAATGGTTTACAGTCTGAAGCAAACAAAGTTGATTTAACTCTTGCATCTCTAGATGATTCAGGTATACAAATAATAGTAGAGGATAATGGAAAGGGAATGCCAGAGGAAGTAAGGGTACAAGCATTTTCGCCATTTTATACAACGAAGGCACAAGGTACAGGCTTAGGACTGGCAGTAGTTTTTGCTGTGGTTAAAGCACATGGTGGTCGAGTGACTCTTGAGTCGACTGAAGGGATAGGAACACAGGTAACTATTTGCTTACCTTGCCTGAACAGAAACGTAGGATAACTTTATAACACAAAGGATTTTCTATGAGCCATGTTTTAATTGTGGAAGATGATTCGGCTTTAAGAGAAGCGCTGGCTGAGACGATGACTATTTCAGGTCATACTTACATTACAGCCAAAGATGGTAAAGAAGCGTTAGCTCTTCTTGAATTACATAATCCAGGCGTTGTGCTTACTGATATTCGAATGGATAAATTAGATGGTAATCAGTTATTAAATGAAATTCAAAAAAAAAGGCCTGGCTTGCCTGTTATTCTTATGACAGCTTATAGTTCAGTTGAGGATGCCGTTACCGCTATTCGGCACGGAGCTGTGGACTATTTACAAAAACCATTTAGTGCACAGCTCTTAATTGAAAAAATAAATCAATATATAAAAAATGATTTACAGGATGATTCTAATGATCCAATAGCCCAAGATCCTAAAAGTCAGGCTTTATTAACAATGGCTTTGAAGGTAGCGCAATCCGATGTTGGAGTTATGATTAGCGGTGAAAGCGGGACAGGAAAAGAGGTATTAGCACATTTCATTCACGACCACTCTAACCGCAGGAAGCAACCTTTTGTAGCAATTAATTGCGCTGCGATTCCGGAGCAAATGTTAGAGGCCACTCTTTTTGGTTATGAAAAAGGTTCTTTTACCGGAGCATACAAATCCACTCCAGGTAAATTTGAGCAAGCACAAGGAGGCACTTTGCTTTTAGACGAAGTCAGTGAAATGCCTTTGAGTTTGCAAGCAAAATTACTGAGAGTCTTACAAGAAAAAGAGGTAGAAAGAATCGGTTCAAACAAGATAATAAGTCTGGATGTTAGAATTATTGCAACAACGAATAGACAGCTAAAGGAAGAAGTTCATGCTGGGCGATTCAGGGAAGATCTCTACTATAGGTTGAATGTTTTTCCTTTGCAATGGCATCCATTAAGAGAAAGGACAAATGACATTATTCCTTTGGCAAACTACTTAATTCGTAAACATTGTCAACATAAGCAACCTGTAGTTCCAGTGATTAGTCCATCGGCCCAAAAGTTAATGCTTTCTTATAATTGGCCAGGTAATGCAAGAGAGCTCGACAATGTTATCCAAAGAGCTCTTGTGCTGCAAACTCAAGGTATTATTGAAGAAGAGCATTTACAGATATCCGCTCCTTCATCAGCCGATACTTTAAATAAAGTTTCTACTATTGGCAGTAAAAACTTACAGATGCACGAATACGAATTGATAGAAAAGACGCTGTCGGAGAATCAAGGCAATAGACAAAAGGTTGCTGCATTATTGGGAGTTAGCGAAAGAACGTTACGCTATAAGCTCGCCAAAATGCGGGAAGAAGGGTATGTTGTGTAGTCAGAAAGCATTTTAGCGCAGTGCTCTGCAGCCCGTTGCAAAAGCAGCTGGACTGGGTTTCCAGAGAGGTGTAAAAGATCCAGGATAATACGTACGACTCGGGTTACCGAGAAATTTGACAGAAATTTGATTTTTATTTGTTCTAACTGATTGTTGTTGATATAATTTGAAACCATATTGTTCTCGAAAAGTAGATCTACAGACTTGGTATAAACAATACTGAGCAGAAATATACAGTGTATTGAACAAAAGGAAAGTGATGAGTATGCGTAAAAGCAATGGTATAGTAATATAAAAAATGACCAATAATAAGCTCTTAGTAAATAAAATTCTTAAAAAAATTGGGATGGTTTTAGCTATCCTGATAATTTTATCGGCTGTTTTTTCTAGTGTATTCCGTTCACTTACTCCTTGGGCTGAGCAATACAAAGGGGAAGTGGAACAGCATTTAACTTCATTACTTGGGCAACCCGTGACTGTTCAAACTATGGAAACGGGGTGGTATTGGTTAGAGCCCGTTGTTAAATTAAAGCACGTAACCATTAAGGACAGCCATAATAATTCAATTTATTTGGATAAATTGGTTGTTGGGATAAATTTATTCAAATCCTTTTGGAGTTGGCGTATCCAGCCCGGTGTGCTTTATATAGATGATGTCAATTTAGTTTTTCGGGAGAAAAATGGTCATTGGAGCATTGATGGAATTTCAGGTAATGCAATTAAAGATACCAATATTGATCCTGACAAAATACAAGAAATATTGAGTTGGATAGCTCAACAAGAAAAATTGATAATAAAACATGTTTCAGCACATTTTCATTTTAGCGATGGCTCATTAATTCCTATTAGCGAACTAGACGTTTCAATAGTAAATAAAGGGGGAAATTATAAAATAAAAGGAGAAGCGAGACTTGAGCAAACCAATACAACCTCCTTTCAATTGCTAGGGAATGTCCAATTTGATCCGGCTAAAATGGAAAATACTAACGGGCACTTTTATTTTTCAGCTAACCACGTTTTACCAGCCCAATGGCAGAGTTTATTACCAAAAACTTTAATTAGACTGGAAGGAGGTAAAGGGGATCTCGCTTTATGGTTTGATTTGGATAGAGGAAAGGTTTCTTCCGTTCAAGCGCAAGTAAAATTCAAGCGTTTGGCTTGGAAATTATTAAACAAAAAAAATAGTGAATTGATTCAGTCATTTTATGCCAATATGGGATGGAAATTGGATAAACTGGGTTGGCAATTCCAGGCAGACCATATAAAGCTAAGGGCGGGAGAGGTTCGTTGGCCAGAGAACCAAATATCAGTTCGTTTTAATAAAGAACAAAATACTTATCAACTCTTTAGTAAACATATTCTTGTAAGATCATTATTATCCGATGCGATTAATTGGCCTTCTACCATTCAAAATATAGTGCAGTTCGAACCACATGGAATATTGCATGATACACAGGTATTAATAAAAGAAAATCAAATTAATTACATTTTGACTGGGTTTGAGCAATTAGGATGGAATGCAAGAGATAATATTCCTGGAGTGGATAATTTATCTGGGGCTTTCAATTGGCAACCGATGGAAGGACGTTTGGAGCTGGATTCTGAAAATACCATTTTATCAGTTAAAGGTTATCCAAACCAAAATTTAACTATTTTAAATGGTGCTTTTGATTGGAAAGAACTAAATGATGGATTACGATTCAGTATTGAACGCATGGTTCTTAGTCAGCCTGAATTAACAATTAGCCTAGAAGGAATTCTTGATCAAGTTACTAAAGGCTCTGTTGGAAATATTCGTCTAGCAGCAGACTTCTCTGGAAAAAATTTACAGAAATGGATGCCTTATTTACCCAAAAATCACATGAAGCCTAAGTTATTTGCCTGGCTAAATAATGATGTAAAACGTCTAGCACAAGCAACTGGCAAGATCACTTTTAATGGTATGGTCAAGGATTTTCCTTTTGATAATGGGAATGGTGAGTTTTCAATAGTGAGCCATGTGGTTGGAGGTAATATATTAATTACTCCAAAATGGCAATTAATTAAAGAGTTAGAAGGCTATATCAAATTAAAAAATAGAAATCTCGATATAGATATTATCAATGGTGATATTCAAGGGGTACCTCTTAAGCAAATGAATTTGCGTATTGATGACATTGGTAAAGATAAAGAAACCTTGCTGATCTCTGGGCTTGTCCATGGTCAAGCACAACGAATGCTGAATTTTATAATGGCCTCGCCCTTACAGGAAAAACTATCGGCTCTAAAAATCCTAGCGATAAAGGGTTTATTATCTTTGAACTTACGATTGGAAATCCCCCTATATCCGGAGAATGATGATGATCTGGCCAGAGGGGAATTAACGTTTAAAAATAATATTGTAACTATAAAGCATCAGATGGGTGATTTTTCCCTACAAAAAGTGAGAGGAAATTTATTTTTTGATGAAAAAGGTATATTAGACAGCTCGCTAAGTGCTACTGCATTTGACTATCCATTAACTATCAAGATTCAATCAGAGCATTCCCCACACTCGTTGACTGCAATAGCCATTGAAGGTGAGTGTACCGTTGAATCCTTAAAAAATAAGTTAAATTTGCCTATTTTCTCAGTGCTTAAGGGCAATATTTTGGCTAGAGCATTGTTAAAAATTACCGATGATCCAAATGATTTGGATAACATGAAATTAAATTCTGATTTGGTAGGAATGGCTGTTAATCTACCTGCTCCACTGGGAAAAACTTATAAAGAAAAAGCCCCTTTACTGGTTAATCTGGATTTCAATCCGAAAAAAGCACTTCGTGTTAGGGTCAATTACAATGGCCGATTGAGTACGGATCTTTTACTGCAAAAGCAAAAAGGAGAGTTTGAGCTTAAGTCTGGCCAAATACAATTAGGTAGTGCACAAGCTATAAATCAAAACTCCCCAGGATTAGGTATTACAGGTACTTTGGATGGTTTTGATTTGCAAGAGTGGAAAGAGGTATTAGCGCGATTTTCCAAGGGAAATACCAAATTCTCTCTATTAAAATTGGTCAATACTGTTAATGTAACAATGAGTAAGCTAACCTTTCTGCATCAGCATTTTGATCATATGTTGGTGTATGCTAAAAAACGTGCTGATAATGATTGGACTGTTATTTTGAAACAGAAGAAAATTGATGCAGATTTAACTTATCATTCGTCAACAAACTCATTAAGTGGTTTTGTAAGGTATTTGCACTTATCGGAGATGAAGCCATCGGAAATAGGGAGAGATTCTCCTTCCAAAGCAACGCCGGATCAAATTCCCAATCTGAATTTAAGGATTGACAATTTTTCAATTGGGAAAATTCAAATTGGGAATATTACTCTGAAGAGTCATTCTACTCCTACACGATGGCAGCTTGATTACGGGAGAGTAGACTCTCCCTATTACCAGGCAAATTTTGAAGGAGAGTGGCTGCAAAATGGAAAAGTTAATCAGACAAAAATGCAGACAAAAATGTATCTAAAAGATTTAGCTAAAAGTCTTGAACGTTGGAAGCTTAATCCTGCGGTAGATGCTGGAAAAGGGTATATAGAATTTCGAGGGGGCTGGCAAGGCACTTTGTATGATTTTTCTCTGAGTAAATTGAATGGTTCATTGTATTTGCAACTGAACAATGGCCGAATTACTGATCTTAGCCCAGAAACTGAAGAAAAATTGGGTATAGGCAAGTTATTAAGTATCTTGAGCCTACAAACTATTCCAAGACGATTAAAATTGGACTTTAGTGATCTATCTCAGGATGGCTATAGTTTTGATATATTTAAAGGCAATTTTAATGTCAATAATGGCATTATGAGTACTAATAATAGTTATATTGATGGACCAGTCGCGTATGCCAGTATGAAAGGTGATTTAGATCTGAGAAGGCGCTTATATGATTTAAATTTAAGCATTTCTCCTCATATTACGGCTAGCCTACCTGTAGTAGCTACCATAGCCGGTGGCCCTATCGCTGGCCTCGCCGCATGGATTGCAAATAAAATCATTAATCAAAGTATGCAGAAAATTACTGGGTATAGCTATAAAGTTTCTGGCCCTTGGAGTCAGCCCATTGTCCAGCAACTAAGCATAGTGAAAAAAAAGCTTCAATGAGAGAGTTAAGGTGTTGATAGGAAACAAGGATAATCAAGATCTGGGAGCATAATTAAAAACAATTATGGATACTTTAAAACTATTATTTTCTTATTATTGGCGTCTCAGTTTATTAAAGGAAACACCAGAAAACTCTCCTTATTCAATTTCCTTACTGGTATTGGCTGCCATCCTATTTGTTATTATTCTGATAATTCAATGGAGTCTTGCAGAGCTCGATTTTTCTCATGACTGGTTGCTCAGTTTAATGATGGCTGTTAGTTTGAATTTGTCTTTTATTTTATACACCTATTGGATTCTAAGATTTAGAAATTTTACAGCGCGATTTGTACAAACAGTAACATGCTTGTTTATTGTTTATATTATTATCCATGTGTTAGCAACGCCATTATTTTTGATAGATCCTTATTTATCTGCTGTGAGTATTAAAAAACCCATATTTTTATTGATCGCTATGATATATTTATTTATTACATTGGGTCTTTCTATTTGGCAATTTATAATTACGGCACATATTTATAGATTTGCTCTTGATACTACACCGGTAAAATCAGTTTTGGCGGCTTTTGGTTTGGTGGCAGTTAATATTTTAACTATTTCTTTTTGGCGATGACATAATGACACATTTGCATATATTAGGATTAAGTGGAACCTTTATGAGCGCTCTGGCTTTACTTGCTCGAGATGCAGGGTACAAAGTGACAGGTAGTGATGCTAATTGTTACCCACCCGTAAGTGATTTACTTGCCACAAAAGGTATACCCTGGACAGAGGGATATGATGATTCAACATTGGCATTACAAGCGGATTTAGTTATTGTTGGCAATGCGATTAAAAGAGGGATGCCAGTCTTGGAAGCAGTGATGGAATCTGGAAAACCTTATACTTCAGGCCCTCAATGGCTTTCTGAAAATATTCTATCAAAATATCAGGTCATTGCTGTCGCCGGAACTCATGGTAAAACTACAACAACTTCAATGATTGCCTGGATTTTAGATCAGGCTGGAGTAAACCCGGGTTTTCTGATCGGAGGTGTGTCCAGTGATTTCAATACCAGCGCTCACCTTGGCAAGGGAAAGTGGTTTGTAATAGAGGCTGATGAATATGACAGTGCCTTTTTTGATAAGCGCCCTAAATTTATGCATTATCGCCCAAATATTGCCGTATTAAATAATTTGGAATTTGATCATGCTGATATTTACCCAGATTTGGCTGCTATCCAGCAACAATTTCATTACTTGCTAAGAACGATCCCTAAAAATGGTATCGCGATAAAACCCCGAGATGATAAAGCTCTCAATGAAGTGCTTTCGCGAGGAAAATATTCGCGTATTGAAGAATTGGCATTGTCTGGAGATGCTCAATGGGTAGCTGAGTTGCTTGATGACAGTGGTTCTGCATTCAAAGTATTACAGAATGGGGAAACAGTTGCTCAAGTTTCCTGGCCTTTAATTGGTCGATTTAATGTAGAAAATGGTTTGGCTGCTATAGCTGCTAGTTTTAATGCGGGGGTTGATCCTAAAGTAGCAGCGGAAGCATTGCAACGATTTACTCCGGTCAAACGGCGACTTGAAGTGCGATCCAACCGACATGGGATAACAATCTACGACGACTTTGCCCATCATCCAACAGCAATTACTAAAACTATTGATGCATTAAAAAGAAGCAAAAGACATCAACGTATTTTCGCGGTTATGGAGTTTGCTTCCTACACGATGAGAACAGGAGTTCATGCTGGAGAGATGGCTCACGCTCTTGTTCCTGTGGATGGTGCCTACGTCCTAGAGCCTCAGGATTTTAATCTTGAGGATTCGGTACGAGCTTGGACGTGTCCATATAAAATCTGTAAGAATAATGAAGAAATAATCAAGGAAGTTGCAAATACCGTAAGAGATGGTGATGCTGTGTTAGTTATGAGCAACAGAGGATTTAATGGCATTCATCAACAATTAATTGATTCTATCGACAAACTTTTTATGTAAATATCTACTTTTTGTTATTCATTACTTGGTAAACAGGGGCCAACATGACCTAGCCTAGATTTTGTTGAGTTCTTGGTTACTAATTTATGGAAAACAATTTATTTTAATTGACGATTTGAAATATTTGTTGGCAAATAGTTAAATTAGTAGTTGCAATATTACTGGGAGGTTGATATAAAAATTAATTAAGACTTGATCACTAGAGGTGTATTATTCGCTGCAGTTCTTGCGGGTAGGCACTTGCGGGAGAGGAGCTATGCTAGAGTTTTCCGAATTTCAGCAAAATGCATTGAAATTAACAGATCGGTTAAGAAAACGTTGTGCTCCCTCTGTAGGCTGCTGTAGTTTTTTTTCTGTGTTTGTTTCTAATAGTGCTGCCATAGAAGATGCGTATACCATTAAATTGGTTGCCGATAGTTTGAATAATGAAAATGATAAGAAATTGCTAAATTATCTCAGGAGCACTGCAAAGTATCCTATTGTCACTCATAAAGACGTTAAAGAATTTAAAGAAAAAGTGCTTGCGGGGATATATTTAATGGTATGGTCTCATTATCATTCTACTGTCTCCAATTTTATGAATAGATCTATGATAGAGTTGATTCAAAGAGACTTACAAATAAATTCCCCTCGAGATATGAAAGACACATTATTTGATTCAAGTCTTGCAGCCTTAAGTCAATATTGCTCTTTCGCTTATCAGAATCGAAATGAGCGAATCTACGCCAATCTAATGCAACGCTTGGGTAAAACAATACAAGCTGATATTCATACGGTACGTTTTTCAAGAGAAAACCATGAAACCTCGTTCTACGATGTTTGTAAAGAGATTATGTGCACTTTAGGATTACATAATAGGTTTAGATAGGAGACATTATGACTTTTACTCCGCCTGCATTCGCAATAGTAAGTGTCAACACTCGTAATCTGGAAACTGAGTTCTCTTCTTTATTAGGAAGGTATAAGATTTTAACGGATATTCCTAAAGAATGGTCAAACAATGAAATCATACAGCAGACTCTTGAAACCCTGCTGAATAGAACTCATAACGTTGAAACTTGCCCAACAGCTAGAAGCCCCGCTAAGGAGGCACTTAAAAAACTATGCAATGAGGTGCGGAACATTGCTAAGGAAAATAATGAAGAAAAAAGTAAGCAAGCTATTTTATTTTTGTTAGGAGGGCTACTGCATCGATATTTCAGAATAATTAAGGAGTATAGAAGGTCTCTTACAGCGCTTTATTCGACAGATCCCAAAAACTGCCGATTATTTCAAGCAATCAGATTAGCTTTAGGCTTACCTCAGGAAATGGAGGAAGGTTATACGGATAGAGACTTGAAAATCCTTGACGCTACAACGATTATAACTGCTTTGGAAACATTTCGTGATAACATGCTTCTCGAAATTGAGGGCGAAGATAAAAGGAAAAGGCCCCGTTATAAAACATATCCTCATTTCTCAGATGATAAGACCCATTTTGTTACTTATTTGCAAGATATTATTGATGAGCGGAAAATACTTGGCGCGCCAATATTAAAACAATTCAAAGCGATAGCTTTTATGCAATCTTTAATTAAACCAATTGAAGAGGAGCATAAGCAACTTGAAGAGGCATTAGTTTTATTAGGAGAGCAGCTGCTTAGAAGTTACCCTGATTTTAACAGTTTGAATATAGATTTATTAGAGGAGCAGGTCATAGCTCATATTAAATCTGAAATCTTACGGGAAAAAATTCTGGATTTGTTATATACACCCTATATTCAAGAAAACTTGAAAAAAATGAATCATCAATTATTTATAAAGGAAATGAAAAACTGTAATTCTAGCATTGCGAGTTATAGAGTTTGCGGTGGATATAGTCTGTTATTACAAAATACAAATGTTAAGGAGCAATTAAGGTTTTGCATACACCAAGTTATGGGTATATCAAAAAATCCTGATGAATTAACTGATAAAGATATGCTTGATGGCATTAGATTTCTCAAAAAATATTTCGAAGACAATCCTCAAATTGAACTAAATTATGACTTTTTTGGTGGAAAAGAACTTATGAAGACGTCAATTCTCCAAACGGAATTAGCTTTGGTTAAAAAAATTCAGGTACAAAAAAAGGCTCAAGAACAACAGTCAGAGAATAGTGCCAGTTCTTTGGTGGTTTGATGGGATTCAGAGAACCTCAAGCAATTGTAATAATGAGGTAATAGGGTCTGTTGGCAGTTCGCCTGTTTCCTACGCACCAAGCGAATTGCCAACAGAGACCCTAGTGAGAACTTGGCATTTTACGCATTCCAGAAATCTGCTTCTAATTTTTCATCACTTCTATTTTTTTAAAGCTCTCTGTTTCTTGCGCTTCCAATAATTCTCTATGGGAGTTTTCTAAGGGAAAAAAGCTAAAAGGGGATTGAAGTGCTTCTGCATGATTTCTTAAATTATTTTCTTGTACATGTTGGGATGATGAAGCCCGCGTACATACAATAGTCTCCTCTGGTTTGCTAGGTGGAGTGCAGATATCTTCTAATACTTTTTGTTTTCTCACTTGGTTTTTTTGCTCTAAGTTCAAACCACTTCTTCGTGGAATTGTATCAGCCCACTCTTTAGTCAATACTAATTGATCACTTTCATATGCTTTTACTGTGGCGTTTAATTGAAATTCCGCTTTGTTTGAAGTCATACTAGAGTTTATTTCAGTGCGGGTTTTCCATTCGCCACGGCCAATGTGAATGATAGTTTCAATGTCAATCTTAGCAGAGAGTGGATCGTCGTCGTGAATTGAAAAGGTTTCTTTTTGAACATAATCAATATCAAGCCCATTATCTTCAATAATATAATGCCCTGAATCTTCAACAACGGAATAGCGTACCAAACCATTTAAGTCACGGGTAATATGACGAGTACCCGAAGAGGGTCTGATATAAGTTAACTTAAGTGGCGCGGCATTTTCAGGTTCATCAAAGGGGGATAAATGATTATCTTCTTCTTTTGGAAGACGAGTAGGGAGTATAAGCCGGCTAGCTCCTTCAAATACAGTTAAACTCACTTTTTCAGAGGATGGCCATACTAAGGGCCAATAAGTAGTAGATAATGCGATTCGAAGCTTGTTACCAGGAGAAAAAGAATGAGCAGTATTCTTCAATGGAATTCTAATGGACATGCGTTCATTAGGGACAACAGGTACTGAAATCTCATGTCCATAACGATGGCATAGGTTTAACAATCCGTAAGAAATTCGAGTTGAAGATCCATCCGGAAATACTTCGTTCAAACGAACAGCGATGAATGCATTAGGTTTATCAACAGCCACATCCAATTCGACTACAGGAGAACCTAAAATTTCTATTCGTTCCAATAGAGGTTCCATGTCAAAACAAATGGATCGCCCGTCATCGATTCGTTGGTCAACAGGTTTTTCGGTCCCATTCCATAGTTACACCATGCACCAGCTGCTTCACCTACTGATTGAGGCGATATTTGTGTTTTTGATTTTTCTTCCTGGAGTGGTGTATCCCAATGACCATCACTACGTAAAAAGAAAGTTTTATTTTCAACATTTTCACTTGGGCAAGAGTTTTCAGCAATCCAACGACCAGGTCGATTTTCATAATAAGGTTTCGGCAATACAGACTCTTGCATCCAGACTCTATACATTGGTTCATCCATAATGTGGGTTTCAATACCCTTCAACCAATAATCGAACCAGCGAAGGGCTTCTTGCAAAAATCCAATTTGTGGCCCGGGTTTAGCAAAATGAGGATATTTATGGGCCCAAGGGCCAATTAATCCTTTACGTGGGCAGCGTAAATTGGATAGCATTCGTGGGATTGTACTGGTATACCCATCAGCAAATCCACCAACAAGATAGGTCGGACAAGTAATATCTTCCCAGTTTTCACTAATTGAACCATGCTTCCAATAATCATCTTTTTCTGAGTGTTGTGTCCAAATTGAGGCTAAAAGAGGCTGTTCTTGAATCCTATTTAACCAAAGATCTCGGCTTTTGTTCTCTCCGATTAACTGTGGATCTGGGCTGCGCGACATCATGGCTAGCATGGTTGATGACCATTGGAAATTATCTGTTAACAAGCAACCGCCCATATAATGAATGTCGTCATTGTATCTGTCATCTGTAGAGCAAAGAGAGATGATGGCTTTTAATTCAGGGGGTCTCCGAGCGGCTACTTGTAAGCTGTTAAATCCTCCCCATGAAATGCCCATCATCCCTACTTTTCCATTGCACCAGGGTTGTTTGGCAATCCAGCTAATAACTTCAATACAGTCTAACTGCTCTCTTTCTAGATATTCATCCATCAATAAACCATCTGATTCACCAGAGCCACGCATATCTACTCGTATACAAGCATACCCATGAGCAGCAAGATAAGGATGAGTGAGTTGATCGCGAATAGCAGTTCCATCTCGTTTTCGATAAGGCAAATATTCAAGAATTGCTGGTACTTTTTGATCTGGTTCACTCGGTGTAATTAACGGTAACCAAAACTTTGCTGCGAGCTGACAACCATCCGACAAAGTAATGAATTTATTTTCTATTACTTCAATTTGTTGCATGTTTTCCTCCTTGGTGTTTTTCTTCTGATGGTACTATAAGTAACAGAGGTTTTATTGCAATTTTTCTTCTTTATGCCGGTAGTCAGAGGAACAGTCATTTTATGGAGCTGCATTCTATACTATTCATATTGTATTAGTAGGTGTATTTGCCCGAACAGATATTGTCGGTAGAAGAAGGTGGAGTAAAGAAAAAGCACAGCTCTCCAGTCATCGAGTATGAATAGATCAATCAAGTTTCCTGCTAGCTGTTCATCTGGATGCGCGCTTTTGGCAGTCGCACCCAGAGTGCTGTTGTAGGTGATGGCATTCGCCAAGCCTACTTTATCTAAGTGCTCATGAACAATAGAAAATAAGCTTTGACTCATCCTCACACATCAATTCAGCCACGCGCACAAGTAGCTTCTGATGTGTGGATTAGGTGTGTTGACACACCTAATCATTGGGTCGAAAATTCCAACGTTCCATTCTTATAAGATACAATAATCGTTTCTCCGGATTTGAATTTTCCAGTCAGTAAGGATTGGGCTAAAGGATTTTCCAGCTTTTGCTGAATAGTTCGTTTTAGTGGCCGCGCACCGTAGACAGGGTCGAAACCAGCTTCCGCCAAGTGGGTTAAAGCTTCCTTAGTGACTTCAAGGTTGATATTCTGCTGTTTTAAACGATGGTGCAAATAGTTGATTTGGATAGCAGCTATTTTTGCAATTTGTTCTTTAGTCAAGGAATGGAATACTACTGATTCATCGATTCTATTGATGAATTCAGGTCTAAAATGTTGACTTACCAGCTCCATAACAGCTGCTTTTATTTGCTCGTAGTCAAACTTGCTGCTCATTTCCTGAATCAATTGAGAGCCTAGATTAGAAGTCATGACGATGACTGTATTTCTGAAATCAACTGTACGTCCTTGACCATCGGTCAAACGACCGTCATCCATCACTTGAAGCAGAATGTTGAATACATCAGAATGGGCTTTTTCTACTTCATCAAGTAAGATTACGGAATATGGCCTACGCCTCACTGCTTCAGTCAAATAGCCTCCTTCTTCATAACCTACATAACCAGGAGGTGCCCCGATTAAGCGTGCTACAGAATGCTTTTCCATAAATTCTGACATATCAATTCGAACCATTGCATCCTCAGTATCAAAGAGGAAGGAAGCGAGAGCCTTGCACAATTCAGTTTTTCCTACTCCAGTTGGGCCAAGGAACAGAAAAGAGCCAATAGGGCGATTCGGATCGGATAGCCCTGCTCGAGATCGTCTGATGGCATTGGAAACGGCATCTACTGCTTCATTCTGACCTATTAATCTGCTGTGTAATGCTTCTTCCATTTTCAACAGTTTCTCTTTTTCACCTTCCATCATTTTTGATACAGGAATTCCTGTCCATTTTGAAACAACTTCTGCGATTTCATCCTCAGTCACTTTATTGCGGACCAATTTGGTTTCCTTAGTATCAACTGAAGCAACCTGGCTTAATCTTTTTTCCAGTTCTGGTATACGCCCGTATTGTAATTCGGACATACGGCTTAAATCGCCAGCTCTTCTTGCGGTTTCCATTTCCAGCTTGGCTTGCTCTAAAGCCTCTTTTATTTGTGTGGAACCCTGCATGGCTGCTTTCTCAGCCTTCCATATTTCCTCCAAATCGGAATAGCTTTTTTCCAATTCATCAATACTTTTTTGTAAGTCAACCAGTCTTTTCTTAGAGGCTTCGTCATTTTCCTTTTTCAATGCTTCACGTTCTATTTTCAACTGAATCAAACGCCGATCCAATTTATCCATGCTTTCTGGCTTAGAATCAATTTCCATACGGATTAAGCTGGCTGCTTCATCGATTAAGTCAATGGCTTTATCCGGCAGCTGACGGTCGCTGATATAGCGATGTGACAATGTTGCTGCCGCCACTAATGCTGGGTCCGTAATTTCAACACCGTGATGCACTTCATATCGTTCTTTTAGACCACGGAGAATAGCAATTGTGTCTTCAACGCTGGGTTCATCGACTAATACTTTTTGAAAACGTCTTTCAAGGGCTGCGTCTTTTTCAATATATTGCCTGTATTCATCTAGAGTGGTGGCTCCTATGCAATGCAGTTCTCCTCGTGCTAATGCTGGTTTAAGCATGTTTCCCGCATCCATGGCTCCTTCCGCTTTACCAGCTCCTACCATGGTGTGTAATTCATCTATAAATAAAATGATTTGACCCTCTTGTTTTGCCAAATCGTTAAGAACTCCCTTTAAACGTTCTTCAAACTCTCCCCGGTATTTTGCTCCAGCAATCAGAGCTCCCATGTCAAGAGCAAGCAGACGCTTGTTTTTTAAGCCTTCGGGGACTTCACTATTGATAATTCGTTGTGCCAGGCCCTCTACAATGGCTGTTTTACCAACTCCAGGCTCCCCTATTAATACGGGATTATTTTTTGTTCTTCTTTGCAAAACCTGGATAGTACGTCGAATTTCATCATCTCTACCAATGACCGGGTCCAGTTTTCCTTGCTCAGCACGTTCGGTCAAATCCAGAGTATATTTTTCAAGGGCTTGTCTTTGTTCTTCTGCATTAGGATCAGTGACTGATTCTCCTCCACGTAATTCGTCGATTGTTTTTTCAATCGCCTTCATATCACTCCCAGCTTGCTTCAATATTCTCGCAAGACTGCCATCTTCACTTATTGCCGCTAAAATAAAAAGTTCGCTGGAAATAAAATTATCTTTTCTTTGTTGTGACAATTTATCAGTCAAATTAAGTAAGCGATTTAACGCATTAGAGATATGAATATCCCCCCCTGTGCCTGAGACTTTAGGTAGTTTATCCAAAGCTTGATCGATTAAAGTTCTCAATAATGGTATATTAACGCCAGCTTTGCTAAGAAGAGGCCTACAGCTTCCGCCTTGTTGATCGAGTAAGGATTTCATTAGATGTTCAGGTTCTATAAATCCGTTATCTCTGCCTATAGCTAGGGATTGAGCATCTGCGAGAGCCATTTGAAACTTTGACGTCAGTTTGTCCATTCTCATAGGAACACCTTTTTAGTTATTTTAGGGTATTAATTTTAGGTTACCTGCCTTAAAATGGGTATGGTTTATCTTTTTTCAAGAGTTTTTTATGAATAATGAGTCATCTTCTAATTCTAATTCTAATTCGGATTCACAAACTTTGCTTAATCGACTGGTCATTGATTATCTCAAAGAAAAAAAGCGAAAAACGCCTCTGGAAATGGATCATACGGGCTGCCATTTTGGTAGTAATAGTTTTTTCATCTTATAAAATAATGTTGTTGGCTGAAAGTACCGAAGCATCCAAAGATAAAGATCACATTGGCTTGATTGATATTAATGGTGAGATTAGTGATTCCAGTTCAGCCAGTGCTGATAATTTTACTAAAGGCATAGATAAGGCCTATAAAAGTAAGGGATTAAAAGCATTAATTGTTCGTCTTAATAGTCCTGGCGGCAGCCCCGTACAAGCAGAATATATTTATAATGTTTTGCAATACTATAAAAAATTAAAACCAAATATTAAAATTTATGCAGTTTGTGTGGATATGTGTGCTTCTGCTGCCTATTATGTTGCTGTTGGGGCTGACGAAATTTACGCTAGTCCGGCAAGTATAGTTGGGTCTATTGGTGTATTGTATAATGGCTTTGGTTTTGTTGATGCAATAGAGAAACTAGGTATCTCGCGGAGATTACAGACTTCAGGAATCAACAAAGCTTTCCTGGATCCTTTTTCACCCATTTCAGATTCTCAGAAACAAAAGCTGCAAACTATGCTTGATATAGTACATAAACAGTTTATTGATCGTGTTAAGGAAGGGCGTGGGAATCGGTTACATATTAATGATGAAACTTTTTCAGGGCTATTTTGGACAGGGGAGCAAGCATTAGCAAGTGGCCTAATTGATGGTTATGCCAGTAGTGGGCAGTTGGCGCGTGAAGTAATTCAAATTGCTAATGTTGTTGATTATACTTATAAGCAAAATGTCTTCGACCGCTTGACTAAAAATTTGGGTACTGCAATGGTCGATGAGTTACCGGTGGCTTTAGGAATTAAGCCTGGGTTAAGGTAAGTACCTTTGTTGTATTCAGAACTCCTGGGTTGCTCCGCGGTGCATGCAGAGATGGAGTTTATTAATCCAATTTGTTGGTCGTATGAGCATTTTATGCCTGTTCAAATTTTGTGGGAATTCCTAGGGGGGAGGGAATGGGAAAGTCAACGAGCTCGTGATTTTAGGAAAACCAGTACTAATGCTGAGAGATATCTATGGTACTATCTTGGAGTGAATAAACTTGGATTTAAATTCAAAAGACAAGTACCAATAGGCGAAGACATTGTTTAACAAATTATTTTAATATAGGTGATATGGTTTGCAGAAGTGATTTAAATACCTTCGGTGTTCCTGCTACTATATCGCCGTGGTTAAGGAAGTCCTCTCCGCCCTGCATATCGCTTATTAAACCACCGGCTTCCCTAATAAGTAATGCGCCTGCAGCGATATCCCAAGGACGCAAACCAAACTCCCAGAAACCGTCCAAACGCCCACTTGCGACGTAGGCTAAATCGAGAGCAGCAGAGCCTGTTCTTCTTACTCCAGCGCATTTCCCAAACAATGCTTCGAAGGTTGGTAAATATTTCTGGGCAAGAGACGCTTCTCTGAAGCGAAAGCCAGTTCCTAAAAGAGAAGCAATAAGCTGGGTTTGCTTGGATACCCGTATTCTTCTATCATTCAATCTGGCCCCGCGCCCTCTGCTTGCAGCAAAACACTCGTGCCGTAACGGATCATAAATGACACCATGTTCAATCCGGTTTTTAATTTTTACAGCGATGGATACAGAATAAAAGGGGAATCCATGTAGGTAATTTGAGGTACCATCAAGGGGATCAATTATCCAGATCACGTCGCTATCGGTTTGTTGAACGCCGCTTTCTTCAGCAAAGATTCCATGTTCCGGGTAAGCCTTATGTATTGTGTTAATAATTGACTGCTCTGCTTTGATATCCACCTCACTAAAATAGTCATGGCTACTTTTGGGAGTTATTTTTAATCGATCAACTTGTTCTACATAACGGTTGATGATTTCACCAGCTTGACGCGCTGCATTGACAGCAATATTTAAAAGTGGTTCCATGGATATACTCTTTAGCAATAAAATCAGCAATTCTAGCATTTTTTTTTAAGTAGAGAGAAGTTCAATCCACAAATACTATGATATAGTTCTTTGTGCAGGATAAAAATTTAAGTTTTATCATGGTGAGCATCCCAGTTCTTATGGGATGAGCATTGGAAATTAATCTATATGTTTTATAATAATTCATCATCTTGCCTCGATGTGTGACAGCGTTTCTATGGTATCCGTAGGATCTATGGTCCACGAATAAGTCGTGAGACATAGAAGAAAGAAAACGCTTGAGCGAACATCAGATTCTTTCGGAGCGATGACAGCAAATAAAAATTTTTGTAGCAGGCAAGGATAGAGTTATAGGTAGCGGATATAATAATTATTTTTATGAAATTAAGTTCCATTCGAATTGTTTTAGTTTCAACTTCCCATCCCGGTAATATCGGTTCTACTGCAAGAGCCATGAAAACTATGGGATTGGGTTCATTATATTTAGTGAACCCAAAATCATTTCCTGATCTTAAAGCCAGAGAGATGGCTGCCGGTGCTGATGATGTTTTAGACAGAGCTGTAGTAACGAGTAGCTTTGATGAAGCTTTAGCGGGATGTCAGTTAATTTTAGGAACAAGCGCCAGACCAAGAGGGCTTTCTTTACCAGGCTTACTCCCAACCTCCTGTGCGGAATTAGTAAGTCAACAATCGGATAATGCGCAAGTAGCTATTGTATTTGGCCGAGAACACGCAGGCCTTACTAATGAAGAACTGTTAAAATGTCACTATCATATTAATATCCCCAGTAATCCTGAATACAGTTCTCTTAATTTGGCACAAGCAGTACAAATTATTGCTTATGAATTACGCATGAAAATATTATCACCACAGGCAGAAGTAGCTCTTCGTCATGAAGAATATGCAACAGCTGATGAAATTGAGCAATTTTATAATCATTTAAAGGAAGTTTTTATCGAAATCCAATTTTTGAAACCATCGAACCCTAGGCGACTAATGCAAAGGGTGAGGCGATTATTTAATAGAATAAACCTTGAAAAAATGGAAGTAAGTATTTTAAGAGGCATGCTTAGTCAGGTTCAGAAATCATTGGAGTGGGCAAGGAAAAACAGTAGGAGTGATTAAGTTGATAACAAAATCGATTTATTTGGATTATATGGCGACAACGCCCGTCGATCCCCGCGTTATTGAAAAAATGATAAAATATTTAGGCCCTGATGGGGATTTTGGTAATCCGGCATCAATAACCCACGAATATGGTAGGGTAGCCTCTCTAGCTGTTGAACGTGCTCGCTCTCAAATTGCAGAAGCTATTAATGCTTCTCCCCAGGAAATTGTATTTACCTCAGGCGCCACTGAGGCAGATAATTTGGCAATTTTAGGCTCTGCCAGGTTTTATAAAAATAAAGGGATGCATCTGATTACTATGAGCACAGAACATAAAGCGGTGCTTGATAGTTTTCATCAATTAGAAAAAGAAGGTTTTCAGGTTACTTACCTTGATCCGGAGTCTGATGGTCTATTGGATCTTAAGAAGCTGGAGTTAGCCCTTAGACCAGACACCATTTTAGTATCTATTATGCATGTCAATAATGAAATTGGAGTCATACAAGACATTGCCTCTATTGGTGAGCTGCTACGTAATCGAGGAATTATATTCCATGTTGATGCGGCGCAAAGCGCAGGCAAATTGCCCATTGATCTGAACAAGCTATCAGTCGATCTAATGTCTTTTTCTGCTCACAAGAATTATGGCCCCAAAGGCATAGGGGCATTATATGTTAGGCATAAGCCAAGAATTCGTTTACAAGCTTTAAGTTATGGGGGAGGGCATGAGGGCGGTTTGAGGTCTGGCACTTTAGCTACTCATCAAATCGTAGGTATGGGAGAAGCTTTTGTTATTGCTGAAGCAGAGCGAAATACTGAGCAGGAGCGTATCTTAAATTTTCGTAAACAATTATGGGAAAGTATTCGAGGTTTACCTAATATTAAGTTAAATGGGCATGAGCATCGTCGTATTGCAGGGAATCTGAATGTAAGTTTTGTTGATTTAAATGGAGATTCTATATTGCTGGCTTTAAATGAATTGGCGATATCGACCACTTCAGCTTGCTCCTCAGCCAGCATTCAGCCATCTTATGTTTTAAGAGCAATAGGACTCACCGATGATGAAGCTCAATCCTCTATCCGTCTCTCAATAGGGCGCTTTACTCAAGAAGAGCAAATTCAGAAAGCAATTAATATAATTTGCACACAAGTCAATAGATTGCATGAATTATCACCACTATGATATATAATAAAAAAGTAAAGGACTGTTTTTTTAATCCTCAGCATGTTGAAAAACTAGATCTAAATAATCCTTTGATAGTGGGTATACAAAGTTATACTGCACATCCAAGGAGTGAAGTGAATTTTTATTTGAGATGTGAAAAAGACAAATTAATATCTAGAGCCAGTTTTAAAACGAATGGTAGTCCTTATGTAATTGCAGCGCTAGAATGGTTATGTCGCCAGATCGAAGGCAAAAGCTTGGAAACGCTTCCGTTATTAACATACCAAGTTTTAATCAACGAACTGGAAATACCCGACAGTCAGTATCCTATAGCTCTCCAGATAGAGGGAATCTATAAAGAGGCGCTGGCTTTAGTGAGCAAGAGATTTGAGAGGTAAAATCTATGAGTGTAGTGATACAACAATCAAGTAGCGTAAATCCAAACATTACTTTCAGCGAATCAGCAATAAAACATTTGATTTCCTATTTAGAAAAAAATCCGGGGCATAAAGGGGTGCGCTTATCTGTAAAAAAAACAGGGTGCTCTGGCCTATCTTATGTGGTTGATTATGTTAAGGAACCAGCAGAAGGCGATATGGTAGCTCCTTTATCCGAAGGTTATTTGGTCTGTGTGGATAAATCAAGTTACCCTTTCCTTAAAAACATGCAAGTTGATTATGTAAGGCAAGGGTTAAACTATAAGTTTGTTTTTAACAACCCTAATCAAACAGGTCAATGTGGTTGCGGAGAAAGCTTTACTGTGAGTTAGGAAATAGTAGCCACCCTAATAGGCATGGTAACTGTCACGCTGTATCGCCGGAATGCTATATTTGGCCCATCTTGGACGAAAAACTGGACACAACTTTGGCATTCCACCAAGATTCAAGCTATGACCCTGAACGATTACTAGGCATGCACATTATATGCTGGTAAAGGTAGCCCGCTATAATGGACGTTTCTTTAATTACTCGAAAATTTCTTTTTCGATATTCAAATCAATTTTGCTTATTCCATCATTGATGGCTTCTATAATTAACTTGCATGTTTTTGCGTTATCAACTGCCCAGTCAGTAAAGGAATGATGAAATGAAATATCCATTACCTGATGGTTACCATTTATTTTTATAGTAACTAATCCATCCTTGGACGAGCCCTCCGCACTCATTTTGTCAAGCTCTTCGAGTTTTGAAAGAGCGTTATCCTTAAGCAGAGCTTTTTGGGATCGGATGACTCTTATAGTCCGTGCTCCCAGACTTTTGAGTACTTGCTCATCTATTACCGCGCTATTGTTTGCTTCCATTTATCATTCTCCTTAGATAGGATAATCACCATATGCCGCGGACAATCCAGACTATGTGCGTCATGTAGGTACTTTAGCAGGATCGCGAAAACAAAATGCCTACCTATCTGCTTACTTTTTATGATCTAAAAGAATTAATTTAATCACAAACATTAATCTTTTTGTTTAAATATATTTCACTTTAACCGAAAGATCAATATTTGATAATATTTATGGGGGTGTATTGACAATTCATCCAAAGTCGCTGCACATAGTTGGTGGAGATGAATTGCCAACATGCCCTATTCTAAAAGCTGGTATTTTGAAGTATCTTGGGTATATCTTAGTAATAATAATTAATTATGGATAATGCATGGAAAAGCAAGAAGGGAGTACAAATAAAAATTCAAGCGTTTGTTTGTTAGAAAAGACATCCAAGCTTGATTTATTAAAATCAATACTGGCATCACTCATCGAAAACGGTTTAATCGTAGCTTTTTCTGGCGGTGTTGATAGTGGCTTTCTTCTATGGGCTGCTATTGAAACTTTAAAGTCTTTAAATCTCTCGGGAAAAAAAGGGCGTGTGCTGGCTGTGCTTGCGGTGAGTCCCAGTATACCTTTGTGGGAAGTTGAAGACGCAAGAAAATTTGCGAAGAATATTGGTGCAGAACTTTTAATAGTCAATAGTCATGAAGTTCAGCAGGAAGCGTATGCTAAAAATGATGGTAAACGTTGCTATTATTGCAAAACTGAGCTGTTTACTATAGCAAAAAAAGAAGGAATAGAAAGGGGGTATCAATCGATTGCGTATGGTTATAATGCGAGCGACCGGAATGATATTCGTCCTGGTCATTTAGCTGCTCAAGAACATAATATTTATTCTCCATTAGAACAAGTGGGCTTGGAAAAAGGTGAAATAAGAGAATTCTTGCGGGAATTAGGATTTAGCCTGTCTGATAAACCCGCAACTCCTTGCCTGGCTTCCCGAATCATGACTGGGGTACGAGTCACGGAAGAAAAGTTAAATCATATTCATGAAATGGAGAGTCTTCTAAGAGATGCGGGTCTTTCTGTTTATCGTGTTCGTATACACGAGGAACATTTTACATCTGAACGACTAACATCCGGGCATCGCTATTTTCGAATCGAAGTAGCGCCAGAAGAAATGCTTGCAGTTTTGAGAATACGTGATTTATTAGTTAGTACAGCTCGAAAGTTAGGTTATCGTTGGGTAAATTTAGATTTAGCGGGTTATCAGCTTGGAGGCGCAACAATTACATCATGAATGAAGCCAATTTGAGAATATTATTAAATAAGTTAGTAGGCGGTGAGGTTGCCGTGGATGCCGTCATAAATAAGCTATTAACGACCTTATTTCAACGCACTGAATTAGGCTATGCCAATCTGGATCATCATCGGGAATTAAGGCATGGATTAAATGAAGTAATCTTTGGAGAAGGCAAGTCAGTAGAGCAACTTATTCAAATTGCTAAAAAACTTGCACAGGGAGAGCGTTGTGTATTAATTACTCGACTTGAGCCTGAAAGAATGGATTTATTAAAAAAAGCTTTTCCTGAAGGTCGAACAAATACTTTGGCAAGAACTTTTATGCTTTATCCTCCAGACATTCATCAGAGCGGGCTATCTGATAAATTCATCGCTATTGTTTCAGCTGGTACCAGTGATATTCCTGTGGCTGAAGAAGCGAAAGAAGTTTGTATGGCGATGAAAATTGCAACGGAATGTATTTATGATGTAGGAGTTGCTGGTTTGCATCGGGTAATAGAGGCTATGGAAACAATTCAGCAAGCCAGTGCAGTGATTGTGGTGGCTGGCATGGAGGGTGCATTGCCAAGTGTTATTGGTGGATTGGTGAAAACACCCATTATTGCAGTGCCTACCAGTATTGGGTATGGAGCAAATTTTCAAGGGATGGCTGCATTATTAGGAATGCTAAACAGCTGTGCTCCTGGACTTGTTGTCACTAATATTGATGCGGGGTTCTCGGCAGGTTTCGCAGCAGCTCGTATTGTCAATGGAATGATAAAAAGTGAAAACACTATATCTTGAAAGTATTGCAGGAATTGCAGGGGATATGTTTGCCGCAAGTTTCGTGGATGCTGGTTTAGTTTTTGTAGAAGAACTGCAAAGTTTAAGTACGAAACTTGGTTTTCAAGACATAACGGTGAAAATATCTGTGGTGAATCGTGCCTCATTAAAAGCTGCTCACCTTGTTGTTCTTTTTAATGAGGAGGAATGGGTACAGCGATTTTCCAAACATGGGATTCCTAAAAATCATCATTCAAGCCATGCCCATGTTCCCTTCAAAGAGTTAGAACGGGTAATTCTCAATTCGCAGCTAGAAAGCGAAGTTAAATTACTGGCAGGAAAAATTTTAAATACTTTGGCTGAAGCAGAAGCTCAATCTCATGGTGTAGCTAAGGAAAAAGTAGTTTTTCACGAATTAGGTATGCTCGATTCTCTTATGGATATTGTAATGGCGGCGTATTGTATTACCAAGGTAAAGCCTGACTTAATTTTAGCTTCTCCGGTGAAATTGGGACGAGGTCTCATTTTAACTGCTCATGGACAACAACCAGTTCCCCCTGCCGTTTCTGCTGCTCTATGTTCAAAAATGTGGGTGGCTTCTTTTCCTGTTGGGATTGAGCCTGAAAATATCGAATTAAGCACACCCACAGGTCTTGCTATACTTAAGGCATTAGAGCCCGTTTTTGTAAAGGAATGGCCTTCTGGAAGGCTGCTTATCACTGGAAATGGGGCAGGAACAATGGATTTAGGAAATTATCCTAATTTATTTCGGATTAATTTATTCGAAGCTCAGCAGGAAGAGCTCGATTTGCCTTATGAGCAGGATGCCGTTTTTGAAGTAGTGGCAAATTACGATGATATCACTGCCGAGCGTTTAGCTTGGGCAGCCCAGAAACTTTTTGAATACGGTGCTTTAGACGTTTGGCAAACAACAGCAGTTGGTAAAAAGGGTCGAGTCGCGATGTTACTTTTTTGTCTTGTAGAGGAAGCAACATTAGCGAAAAGTCTGAATTTTATTTTACAACAAACGTCTACTTTTGGCGTACGTTATGAACGAAAAAAACGTGTCAAATTAAAGCGTTATTTTGAAAACCGAGCTACAGAGAATGGTGTATTTCAAGTGAAGATAGGTTGCGATACACGCGATAATAAAATAAAAGAAAAATTTGAATTTGAAGAAATAAAAGAGCTTTGGGATAACAATGTTAATGATTCATTTTAAGGGATGAAAATGGAGCTTACAAATCTTACGGAAGACAACATTGAAAGGGCTGTTGAACTAGTATTTACTCAGGAAAATAATTTTAACTCAGTAGAAGAAGCTTATCAAAAATTAGCTCGTGTATTTTATGAAAATTTTGGCAGCTCGTTAAATAAATCCGAAGTTGTTTTGTCGCGTGTCTACCATTCTTTTGATTTTCAAGTATTGCCTCAGGAGCTGCAAAGCATAACAAAAGAAATATGGGGAGAACAGGTAAAAGACACCAGCAAAATTTTAGTGTTAATGGGAACTTATGGCCAAGAAGAAGCATGGAGAGATAGAAAACAATCGAAAGGCCATAAGGCCATTCTTTTGAGCAAAGAAACTTTAGAGCGAATTCCTATGGTAGCTCGTTTGATACAACAAATTGGCTTTGATATCGGTTTATTGTTAGGTCATGAAGAAGGGATTGATTATGAAGGTATTGCGGGCACTTTTGGAGTGTTTTATGTGTCGTCAGCTCAAGGTTCTCCTTATATACCCGCACAAGATTTTGTAGAACAATATAAGGTGCAGTCTGTTATAGGTACAGGTGTTATGCTTCCGCAAGGAGATATTAGTGTTTATCTTGCCTTTACTCGTGTCCCCATTAAGAGTGAAGTAGCAGCCAATATTGCACCACTAATGTCTATATTTTGGCAAAAAGCCTATTTTTTATTAGAAAAGTATGGAATGTTTAATTTAAACCAATAAGCCAAAAGGTTTAATTATGGATAATTTAACAATCTGGTTAATGGAAAAATTGCCGGTACCTTTTGTGCAGCACAATAAAGAAAGTGTTCTTTATATTAATCCGGCTTTTAAATGTCTTATATCCGAACAGACCAAATTGGATAACTTTGATTTTATTGGTTGGCTTGATGAGGCTATTAAAGATAAAAAACAAACTCAATTATTTTTCGAAGCACTGGAACAGGATAAAGAACTAATTATCATAACGGAAGGTTATGTAAAAGGGACTGTGCATTATTGGACTATTTATTCTTTTCCTGTTCCTTTAAATGGAAGTTCTACTACTTCCCGAATAACCTGGTTTGCTGATTCGTCAAGTGCCCATCTTAATAAATCCTATTGGGACTTACATCTACGGGTGAGCAAGGCCACAATGCAGTTGATAAAAGAAGTTAACGAACGCAAAAAAGCCGAAGAGAAAGCGATGAGTTTAAACGATGAGCTTGTAAAATTGCAGGATGATTTAATAAGCGCCTCTCGTCAAGCTGGTATGGCAGAAGTTGCTGCTTCGGTACTTCACAATATTGGTAACGTATTAAATAGTGTTAATGTCTCAATAGAGGTGATAAAGGACAATCAACATAGCTCCTTATTTAAAAGGATATCTATGTTAAGTGAGATGTTAAAAGAACATGCCACGAATTTAATGGATTACTTTCAGAACGACGAGAAAGGCAAGTTACTACCTAATTATTTAACGATAATATTTGAAGAACTTGGAGCTTATAAAACTAAAATTGATGAAGAAATCAAACGATTAAAAGACCAATACCTTATCATCAAGGATATTTTAAATGCTCAAAACGAAATTGCAGGCCATCCAACAGCGTTAGAAAAAGTCTTTCTAACGGAGTTAATTGATAATTCCTTGCAGATCATTTTTACTGAAGATTCCATAATAACGAAGAAAATTACAATCAATAAAAATTATAAATACAATTTGCCTATAATTACTAATAAAGTGGGACTAATGCAGATTATAGTTAATCTTTTAAAAAATGCTAAAGAATCCCTTGAAGAGTTAGATGAAGACAGATCTCGCCGTATTAATATTAGCTTGGACAGCAATATTGATGACAATTTTATTGAAGTAAAAGTGATGGACAATGGTATAGGTATCTCACTAGAGGATCAAGAAAAAATGTTTCGCTTTGGATTCACCACTAAGAAGCAGGGGCATGGTTTTGGATTACATCATAGTGCTCTCCTTGCTAAACAATTAGGAGGATCTCTTGCAGTTGAGAGCGAAGGTTTGGGCAAAGGGGCTACCTTTTTACTAAGATTGCCGATTACTGACAGTTCTGAATCCGTACAATAGAGCTCTTGCATCACCTGTAGATTTTGAATTAGTGCAAGGCGAGGAGCGAAGTTTACAAGAAGTAAATGAGCACTCGAGAAATGCTTGCAATGAAGCAATAATATAAAAGATGCAGGTTATGCAAGAGCTCTATTAAACAGCCAGTAGCATAGAATCAATTAGGAGTATGTTATGCCTGAAGTAAGAGATTTACGAATTTTAATTATTGATGATAATAAGAAAATTCATGAAGATTTTTTAAAAATTCTCTCTTTTACAGAGTCTAATACCCCATCTGATATTGAGAAAAAATTATTTGGCGACGTAGCTGTAGAAAATAAACCATTATTACCTCATTTTCAAATTGGTTCGGCTTTACAAGGCAAAGAAGGGGTTGAAGAGATTAAGAAAGCGATAAAAGAAGGGCAGCCCTATGCCTTGGCATTTGTTGATATTCGCATGCCGCCTGGATGGGATGGAATAGAAACTATTCAACACATCTGGGAGGTTGATCCAGACATACAAATTGTTATTTGTACCGCATACTCCGATTATTCCTGGGAAGAAACTATCGAGTTATTAGGTCAAAAAGAAAATCTTCTTATATTAAAAAAACCGTTTGATAGCATCGCAGTCAGACAGCTCGCTTATGCACTCACAAAAAAATGGCAGCTTTTACAGCAAAGTAGAAGTTATACGCGTTTACTTGAAGAAAAAGTGGATGAGCGTACTAGTTCTCTTCAAGAGCTGCTGTCAAGAACCAGAGGCACTCTGGAGTCATCTGCGGATGGTATTTTTGTTTTAAATAATGACAGTGGGGTTGTCGATTACAATACTAAGTTCCTTGATATATGGAATATTCCTCAAAGTATTATTGAAACCAATAAAGGTAATCTAGTTCTTGATTATATTGCTCAGCAGGCAGAAAATCCTATTGAATTTACCAATATGATTGTTGATTTATCAAAAAAACCTGAGGCTGTAAAAGTTAAAAAATTTAATTTCAAACCCGAGAGAATTTTTGAGTGCTATTCACAACCCTATAAAATTAAAGAAGAAATTACTGGTCGCGTTTGGAGTTTTCGTGATATTAGTCAGAGGATTATTCTAGAAAGAAAATTAGAATACCAAGCTCTGCACGATTCACTTACAGGTTTGCCTAACCGGGAATTGATGTTACATAAACTTCAACATGCATTAGAAAGAGCCAAAAGACAACAATCTTTATTTGCTATTATATTTTTTGATTTAAATCGATTTAAATTGATTAACGACAGCTTGGGGCATGCCGCAGGGGATGAATTGCTAAAGCTTGTGGCCAAAAGAATGGAATTTGTATTGCGTCAAACGGATACATTGGCTCGGCTTGGTGGAGATGAGTTTGTTCTAATTGCAGACAGTATCAATAGTGAATTAGATGCCGGTACAATTGCAAATCGTCTTATGGGTGTGTTTAAAGACACTTTCGAAATATGCGGGCATTCCTTGTCAGTCAGTACTAGTGCGGGAGTAAGTCTTTATCCTCGTGATGGAACTACGATTAGTGAATTATTGAGGCATGCTGATGCTGCCATGTATAGGGCAAAAAGTCTGGGGACAAGTCAGCCACATTTTTATACAGTAGAGCTTGGACGCCAAATTGCAGAGCGTCTGGAGCTGGAAAATGATTTAACTAATGCACTGAGTAATGATGAGTTCGTCTTGTATTATCAGCCTCAAGTGGATGCTAGAACAAAAAAAATATTGTCTGTTGAAGCATTAATTCGTTGGCAACACCCTAAAAAGGGACTTTTATTGCCTATACATTTTATACCGATAGCTGAAGAGACGGGGTTAATTTTTTCAATTGGTGATTGGATCTTAAAGACCGCTTGTGAGCAGAATAAGAGATGGCAAGAGAAGGGCTTTCCCAAAATAAGAGTGGCGGTTAGCATTACTTTAAAACAAATTAAACAAGCTAATTTTGCGCAAAAAATCAAAAGTATTTTAGAAGAAACTGGATTAAAATCAAAGTACTTGGAATTGGAGTTATCTGAAAAAGCACTTGTTCGTGCTGTAGATTGGCCTGAAAATCCTCTTGCTGACATAAGGGCAATGGGGGTGAATATTACCTTGGGAGATTTTGGAACAGGAGATTCTAGTATTAATTATTTACACCGGATCCCACTAAATAGACTAAAAATAGCACAATCTTATATTAAAAATATCAATTTAAATAACAGTGATGAAGTGATTATCCAATCCATTATTACGTTAGCTAGAAAATTAAACTTGAATATTGTGGCGGAAGGTGTTGAAACTCAAAAACAATTAGAATTTCTACAGTCTAACCATTGTGAGGAAATCCAGGGGACTTACTTCAGCCAGCCCATTACCTCAGAAGAAATGCAGAATTTGTTAAATAAATAATTTACACAATAATGCTGCCTGATAGGGCAGTATGTGTTCTGATGCTTGGTTAATAAATAGGGTACTACCCCTTTTCTAATGCATATTTTCTTGCTATGATGATTTTTATTTGTTCATTGTTGTTAGATTGTATTACAAGGGAATATTAATGGAATATATTGGCAAATTTTTCAAAGCAGCTTGCCCTAGTGCAGCAAATCATATAAGGAAAAGTTCACAATTAGTTCAACCAAAAAAACCAATATATGTGACTAAAAAACAATTGTCTTCTTTAGAATCTTGGTCAATAAAATCCCAATATGAGCTTATGTTCGCTAAAAAATGTGGCCTGCCAATTCACAATTTTCCAATCAGTCATTCTGCAATTGCATTTGCTAATCATGAGGATGGAACTTATGCGATTTATGGCCGGCAAAGTCCTTTTGATTTGTCATTATGGTCTAGAGATGGTATTGGTTTTAATACTAGGAAAGATAATGAATCAAACTATTTAAATGATAATTTTGGTTTTACCCTTTATCCTACTGGAGTTTCTTTTTCAAAAGATGAAATTAATTCTTTTCTTAATTCAGCCGATATTGCGATTAATCAAAGTCAGGCATGTAATATGATAAATTCTAATTGTTATTCTTATTCCACTACGGCCATATCGTATGCTTTACAATGTTTACTGGCACGATCCGACTACGATCCCAATTCTTCTCGACAAATTATTCAAGTTATAAAAGATCACCCTTTAAAAGACCACTGTTCTTTTGGAGTACTCAATAATCAGGTTGTTGTTGATAGGTTGTTATCGGCACTGAATGCAACGAAGCAGCAGGTTAAGGATTCTCATTCTGAAGATGCTAAAGAATTGCTTATCGACACTGAAGAATTGATCGAGAGAGTTGAAATGGAGTCTAATAAATATAGGATATCTTCTTTACTGTCCTAGTAAATTCTTAAAAACAAACTGAATGAAGAAGCAAAAACACAAGGTAGACATCTATCCTGAGAACAAGTCGAAGTGGACACATTATCAAAACGTACTATCCCAATTTATTCAAAAATTTGAGTTGTTGATTAATATAAAATGAGAATGTCGTAAATTAACCTTCTAATTTGGAAGATCTTTCAATGACTTGTTTGATGTATTTGTACTTAATTAATGAAATTTCTTTTTCAATAAATAAATCGATTTTATACATCCCGTCGTTAATCGCTTCTTTAATGAGCTGACATAGTTTTATTTGGTTATTTGTCCAATCTGCAAGAGGGCGATTCACTGCCACATCGAGAAGCTGATGATTGCCATTTATTGTAACAGTTACTAATCCATTGTCTGAAGAACCTTCCATACTCACTTTCTCGAGCTCTGATAGTTTTGATACAAGCTCTTCTTCCATTTGGAGTCCCTTGGTTTCTATTAATTTTAGGACATGTGGTCCTAAATTGGGTAGAGCCTGTTCGTTAGGTACTTTATTTTCGTTATTATTCATAAAATTTCTCCTTTAATTAATAAGGGGTGTTCCTCACAGTCCTCTGCACCCACGTCATAAAATTTTAAATTCGCGATTACATTTGGGGAGGGGGTGTCCTTCCGTATTCATCCTCTGCTTTAGTTTTTTGCACTAAACCATAGTTTAACAGTATAGGATGGATATCATATATCAGGGATGATTTTATTAAGGAATTATTAGAAATGCCCCTAGATAAATTGTCAGTGGTTGCTTGCTGAAGCACTTGAGCTACTTTAGCGATATCTTCTTTCTTGCTACTTTTTTCTACTCCCTCTCTTTCATTAATGGTTTTAATTACCCCTTCTAAAGAAAAAATAGAAGCAGAATAACAATTGGATGTGTAGAGATTACAATGCTGAGTTTTACAGACAGTTTCTTCTGTGCCTTTTAAAATTTTTTTTATCTCAGAACCACTGACTACGACAGTACTTGGATCAGGTGTTTCTTCTTCAGGAATAACTCTTAATGCAATCGAGGAGTGAAAGAATGGTGATTTTTCTGAAATGTCTGCGAAACCTCGTTTACGGGCAAAGTGTATTTCAAATCTGGCATCATCATCCAATTCATCGATCCTGTCACTCAACATGGCTTCAGGAGGGACTATCACTTTAGGATATTTACTGTTACTGGAGATGGGTTCTATCTCAAAATCAGACCCCTCAAATAAATCATAGTGTTTTTCATTATCCATCACAGTGCCGAATCGTTTTAGATACAAAGAACTTTCTTCGATCTTTCTATGTTCTTCATGCTTGGGAGTTTTCGTCATGTCGCGTACATAATGGGGACTTTGTCTTCCAAATAAATACCATTCCTTTTTTGTAGCAGTTACCTGTGCTCTTTCGGGGGCGCTTGTTTCAAGGTCTGGATTTTGCAAAGATTTTTGTACTTCTCTATAATCAACCACTTGCTGTCCCAAATAATAGGTAAGAGCTCCTCCAACAGCAGTGGCCGTTTGCTTAAACATTTTCCAACGAGCCATTTGATTTCCCCTAGCTAAAACTAAAACAATTTTGTTGACTGTATTTTATTCTTAATTATATAATCTTATTCTAATAGTTCAAATATCAGCCAGTCTTTTTGTGTCGTCTTTTATGTGGTTTTTTTGTGGTGTGGTTTGATGAATACTCATTCCGTGCCTGGTTTATAGAATCTATAGGTTTTAACCATATCAAGGGCATAGAAGCAAAGAGAACATGCCTTAATTGTAAAAAGTAAATTTTTAGAAAAAATAAAGCAATTATTTTTACAATTATAACTAAAATGATACAATAATGACTTAATAATTCCTTAATAAATGAATACCATTAAAACAATGTTTACACTCTTTGGGATATTTGATATTATATCGGTCATGGTGTTGGAGCCAAATTGATGTGCTGAACATAATTTATGTTCATTAAATTTGTATTAGGAGACTAAAATGAGTGCCGTTATGCAACAGGTGATGCAAGGTAATGATGCTTTGTCACACCAGGTAATTAATGTGGTGAAAGGTTATTTAACAAGTGTTGGTAGTAATAAAGATGCTAACTTAAATTTATATCAATTAATCGTTGAAGAAGTGGAAGCACCTTTATTCCGTACTGTTATGGAATTAACTCGTTATAACCAATCAAAAGCTGCTCGAGTTCTTGGTGTAAGCGTGGTACTTTGCGTACTAAATTAAAGCGTTATTTTGATGATGAATTTATTGGAACTCGTGATTTTTAATCTATAGTTCTTTAAACTCTGCTGTTCTTTTTAGGGTGTGTTCACCTCCTGAACAAATTGCGGTATGTAGGCGTTGGGGAACAATTATCAACACACCCCTCTAGTATTTCAATAGAAACTCACCATTAATTGTGGCCTTTTCCTGGACGCTCTGCTAATATTGGAGTCAGAGTTGGTCAGGCAATCGCTCCTTGCAAAAGCAAGGGGAGGAAAGTCCGGGCTCCAAAGGGCAGAGTGCCAGGTAACGCCTGGGAGATGTGAATCTACGGAAAGTGCCACAGAAAATATACCGCCCGCTTGCGGGTAAGGGTGAAATGGTGCGGTAAGAGCGCACCGCGCGATTGGTAACAATCGTGGCAGGGAAAACCCCACTCGGAGCAAGACCAAATAGGAATCCATTTGGCTGCAAAGCCATAACGTATGGCCCATACGGGATTCGGGTAGGTCGCTTGAGGCATACGGTGACGTATGTCCCAGATGAATGATTGCCCGCGACAGAACCCGGCTTATCGACCGACTCTTTCAGTACAGCAACCTATCCTCACAATATTATTCATGCCAAAAATTTTTTTAATAATACATTAATTTGCTCGGGATTAGCTTTTCCTTTTGTTTGTTTCATCGTTTGTCCTACAAAAAAAGCGAATAATTTTTCTTTGCCGGCTTTATATTCCGCGACTTGTTGAGGATATTGATTAATGATTTGCTGAACTATTCCCTCTAAAGTCGAAGTATCGTCCAATTGTCGGTAACCCTCACGCTCAATTATGGCATCCACATTATCTTCTCCCTCACAAAGCTTGTTAAAAAGAATCTTTGCGATATTCGAAGAAATTTGTTTATCGTGAATTTTGTTGAGAAAATCAGCCATGGTTTTAGCTGAAATGGGAGGCATTTCAAAGCTTAGGTTATGTTCATTCAGGAAAGCGGCATATTGGCCTTTTAGCCAGTTAATAATTAATTTGTCAGCAGCATGGCCAAGAGACTTAATGCTTTTGTAATATTGATAAGTATCTGGTGATGATAATATAAAATTAATATCTTCCTCATTTAAAGAAGGTATTTCTTGCATTTCTCTGTTAATTGCTTCAGGCAAATCTGGTAAATTGTTTTTTATTTCATCTATCTGAGTTTGGGTAATATGAATAGGTAACAAATCTGGGTCAGGGAAGTAGCGGTAATCGTTTTCATTTTCTTTGCCTCTCATGGTATGGGTGGTGTTGGTATCAGGATCATAAAGACGAGTTTCCTGAAGAATGGATGAACCACTTTCTAATACCTCCTGATGCCTGGCTTGCTCATAAATAATAGCTTTTTCAATGAATCGAAAGGAATTCAAGTTTTTGAGTTCTGTGCGTGTCCCTAATGCGGTAGAATCTTTAGGCTTTATGGAGAGATTAACGTCACAACGAAAAGATCCTTCTTGCATGTTCCCATCGCATATTCCAAGAAATCGTACTAGTTGATGTAACGCTTTTAGATAATTGATTGCTTCCTCAGCGGAAGATAAACAAGGAGCGGTTACAATTTCAAGAAGTGGAGTGCCTGCTCTGTTAAGATCGATCCCAGTGCAATCGAAGTGGGTCTCATGCATGGATTTACCGGCATCTTCTTCCAAATGAGCGCGTACAATATGAACGGTTTTTTCTAGACTATTATTCAGAGGTATATTTAAATGGCCATTCGTGACAATAGGTTTTTGGTATTGGCTGATTTGATAACCTTTTGGTAAGTCGGGATAGAAATAATTTTTCCTTTCGAAAACAGAGAGATCATTGATAGTTCCGTGAATTGCTAAACCAAATTGAATAGCCATCACAATGGCTTGTTGATTTAATACAGGAAGAACACCTGGCAAGCCAGCATCAATAAAACTCGTTTGAGAGTTGGGTGTAGCACCAAAAGCAGTAGATGCTCCTGAGAATAATTTCGATTTAGTTTTTAGTTGGGCATGAACTTCAAGACCAATGACGGTATCCCATTCCATATATCACCTTTGCTTGTTAGGATCGGCTAAATGCCAGTTGGTATGTTGCTGATAATAATGTGCTAGGGCAAGTAAGCGATTTTCGCTAAAGTATTTGCCGATTAATTGCAAACCAATTGGTAATTTATTATCAAAACCAGTAGGTATAGAGAGCGCTGGTAGACCAGCAAGATTGACTGCCACTGTAAATACATCGGCTAAATAATTTTGTATGGGATCATCAATCTTTTCCCCAAGCTTGAAAGCAGTGGTAGGTGTTGTTGGTCCCAAGATAACATCCACTGAATTTAAAGTTGTAATAAATTCATCTTGAATTAATCGTCTTATTTTTTGGGCTTGCAGATAGTAGGCTTCAAAAAAGCCGGACGAGAGAACATGAGTTCCTGTTACAATTCGGCGTTTCACTTCAGTTCCAAACCCCTCACTGCGGGAATTGGTAATTAACTCAATTAAGGTAGATGCTTCTTTGCTTCTATGGCCAAATCGGATGCCATCGTAACGAGAAAGATTGGATGATGCCTCGGCACAAGCTATGACATAATAGCATGGCACCCATAATGGTTGGAGTTTTAAATCCATCTCAATGATTTCAGCGCCTAAATCTTCAAATAACTTAACAGCTTCACGTATGGCATTCTGGATTCCTTTGTCCACTTGTGGTTGAAAAAAACAGGAAGGAAGTCCTATGCGTATTTTAGTGGTAGGTTTTTGGATTTCAGCAACATAATCGGGAATAAGTGTCTCTACAGAGGTGGAGTCGTTTTTGTCAAACCCGGCCATACAATGAAGAATGATGGCTAGATCTTCCGCTGATTTAGCAAACGGACCTGCTTGGTCCAGGCTTGATGCATAAGCTACCATTCCATATCGGGAAACTAATCCATAGGTGGGTTTTATCCCACTAACGCCGCAAAAGGCTGCTGGTTGACGAATGGAGCCACCGGTATCAGAACCAATAGCAAAAGGAACAAGTCTAGCTGCAACTGCAGCTGCGGAACCACCTGAAGAACCGCCGGATACTCTTTCTTTATCCCAAGGGTTTTTAACTGGGCCAAAATAGCTGTTTTCATTAGAGGAACCCATGGCAAATTCATCCATGTTGGTTTTCCCAATAATAATTGCTCCACTTTCCTTAAATTTTGATACGATCGTAGCGTCGTAAGGAGCTTGAAAATGAGCTAACATTTTAGAAGCACAGGTTGTTTTTAGTCGTTTAGTGCAAAACAAATCTTTCAAGGCCATGGGAATTCCAGTTAATATTTTCCCTTGTCCATTTTTTAACACTAAATCAGCTGATTGAGCTTCCTTAAGAGCATGTTCTTCATCAAGACTGATAAAAGCATTTAAATCCTTATTATTTTGAATCTTATTAAGGTAGTGCTGGGTTAACTCAACACTGGATAATTCCCGATTACGGAGGGCTTTTGATAATTGAGTGAGAGAGTAATTTTCCATTATGATTTGTCCGACGAGATTACTTTTGGCACTAAGTATAAATTATCTTCAAATAAAGGCGCCATGGCTTCTAATTCCGCAAGACATTCAGCCTCGGTGACTTCATCCGGCCTTAAGCGTTGGGTAAGGGCAAGTGGATGAAAAAGAGGGGTTACATCGCTGGTATCGATTGCTTTAAGTTGGTCAACAAAATCCATGATGGCGCTGATTTCCTGAGTTAATTTGGCAGAATGTTCAGCGTCTTCATTCAGATAAGCCAGTTTGGAAATATCTTCAAGATCTTTAGCAGAAATTGTCATGGCCATAATCCATATATAGGTTATGCAGGAGATCATTATAGCGATATTGTTCTAAAAATGAAATGTTAGTTTAATTATCCTAAAGAAAACTATCTCAAGGTTTTTCTGATAAAGCGCAGTCGTTTTCTATTGATACTAACAGGGTTGATGACAATCATTATTCTTCCTTAATTTAGTGAGGATGCGACGATAGTAATCTCGAAGAAGATTCTTGCAGATAAGTAGTTTTACAGTAGAATGAATATCGTATAAGTTAAAATTAATAGAGACTGTTATTCATGCTGCAACAATATAAAACTCGTGGTGGTGTTCAAGTTGAATTTTCTCAACAAGAGTTGGATTATAAACAAGGGATAGACTTTCTTATCGAGAATCTGGACTCTCAACGCGGGGCATTATTTGCTTCAAGTTTTGAATATCCTGGGCGTTATACGTGTTGGGATATTGGGTTTTATAATCCCCCCTTGGCTATAGTTTGTCGTAACAACATCATTAGCTTAGAAGCGCTGAACCAACGCGGAGAAGTATTACTGTCTTTTATTTCTCCTTTATTAAGCATGGAAGATTCGTGGGAATTAACTATCCAAACCCCTGTTTTTTGCCAGCTAAGAGTGAAGCCATCTAATAAAATCTTCAGTGAAGAGGAACGAAGTCATCAGCCTTCAGTATTTAGTGTTATTCGTTTATTACTGAATTTTTTTAAAACGGAAGAAGATTCCTATTTAGGGTTATATGGCGCTTTTGGGTTTGATTTAATTTACCAATTTGAGCAATTAAATCGTTGCAAGCCGAGGATAACTACACAAAGAGATATGGTCCTCTATTGGCCCGACGAGATTTTTATAGTGAATCATCACAAGGAAGAAGCATTTGTTAGACGTTATGATTTCGGGTATCAGGCCGATCAACACAATCTTTAGCCAGGGAAGGAAAGTATTCCCCTTATCACTATAATAGTAAACCAGAAAGGGATTGCGATCATGTAACAGGTGAATATGCAGAGGTTGTCAAGAAAGCTAAGGAAAAATTTGCCTGTGGTGATTTGTTTGAGGTGGTACCCAGTCAAACCTTTTATTCTCATTTTACAGAGCAACCTTCTCAGTTGTTTCGACAAATGAGGGAACTAAACCCATCTCCTTATGGTTTTTTTATAAATTTGGGGGAAGAAGAATATCTGGTCGGTGCTTCCCCGGAAATGTATGTTCGTGTTCAGGGTAAAAGAGTAGAAACTTGTCCAATTTCAGGCACTATCAAACGGGGATCAGATGCTATTGAGGACGCACAGAACATTCAAATGTTATTGGATTCTGAAAAGGAAGAATCAGAATTAACTATGTGCACTGACGTAGATAGGAACGACAAATCACGGATTTGTGAAGCGGGTAGTGTGAAAGTGATAGGACGTCGTCAGATTGAGATGTATTCACGCTTGATTCATACTGTGGATCATGTTGAGGGTATTTTAAGAGATGGATTTGATGCGGTAGATGCTTTCTTAACTCATATGTGGGTTGTTACAGTAACAGGAGCTCCTAAAATTTGGGCTATGAATTTCATCGAAGAGTATGAAAAATCTCCTCGTAAATGGTACGCTGGGGCTGTGGGATGGTTTGGTTTTGATGGAAATTTAAATACGGGATTAGTTTTAAGGACTATTCGTATAGAAAAAGGGATTGCTGAAATTAGAGTAGGGGCTACTTTGCTTTATGATTCTATCCCAGAGGCAGAGGAAGACGAAACGCGATTAAAGGCTTCCGCATTTTTAGATATTTTAAGAAAACCAGAACAGAAACTGAAAAAGAAAAATGATGAGATTCCCTTAACCGGAAAAGATAAAAGGATTCTGCTTATTGATCATCAAGATTCCTTTGTACATACCTTGGCAAATTATTTAAGGCAAACTGGCGCCGAGGTTATTACTGTACGCTATGATAAAGCAGCTAGTTACTTAGAAAATAATCATTTCGATTTAGTGGTGTTATCTCCTGGGCCAGGGAAGCCAAGTGATTTTAAACTATCAGATACAATAAATGCCGCTCTTTCTCGAAAAATTCCAATATTTGGCGTTTGTTTGGGTTTGCAGGGTATTGTAGAGTATTTTGGGGGGGTGTTAGATACTCTCGATTACCCTATGCATGGTAAGCCTTCAAAGATAAAAGTATTAAAGAGTGATGGATTATTTTCCGGGCTAGGAGATTATTTTAAAGCAGGAAGGTATCACTCCCTTTATGCTCGAGAAGAGGCAGTACCCGAAGAACTATTGGTTACTGCTGTAAGTGAGGATGGTATAGTGATGGCAGTATCGCATAAGCATTTGCCTGTGCATGCCGTACAATTTCATCCTGAAACAATCTTGTCGTTGGCAAATCAAGCTGGGCTAAAAATAATCGTCAATTTGATGAGTATGGTGAGGAGCGATGGGTAAAAAAATACTGACTTTGTATTTTATATCAATTTTATTAGGGATATTAACAGGTGCAATTGCTTCTTTGTTTCAACTGGCTATTGCCCAACTGGATCATTTATTGGAATTATTTTTTTCTCTAGTGAGTCAATACGGTTTGCCAGCTGCCTTTATTTCAGCCATAGTATCTATGGCTATGGTATTTATATCTTGGACAATGGTGAGATATATAGCACCTGAGGCAGCGGGAAGTGGTGTTCAAGAAATTGAAGGGACTTTACTGCATATACGACCTATCTTTTGGAAACGTTTATTACCAGTCAAATTTATTTCAGGTGTGTTGTCCATATCAGCAAAAATGGTTGTGGGTAGAGAGGGGCCAACCATACAAATGGGAGGTAACTTGGGGCAAATGCTTGGAGAGTTATTCCGACTTGCACAGCATCGATGTGATACTTTAATTGCTGCAGGTTCTGCAGCAGGGTTAGCCGCTGCATTTAATGCGCCTTTGGCGGGCGTACTTTTTGTTATGGAAGAAATGCGTAACCAATTTAATTATTCATTTACCAATTTTAAAATGGTAATTATTTGTTGTGTGATGGCAACAATCGTTTTACACCTTATGATTGGCTCCCAACCAGCGATTAAAATGGAAGTTTTTGAGTTACCGACTTTGGTTTCTTTGTGGTTGTTTTTACTTTTTGGCATATTAATTGGTCTAGTTGGTTTGTTATTCAATATTGTATTAATGAGAACGCTTGGATGGCTAGATAAGCTACATCCCCAAAATAAGAAATATTATGTTCTGGGGGTCGGTTTTTTAGTGGGCTATCTGGCCTATTTTCACTCGGCTACAGTTGGTGGAGGTTATGTTATTATTAACGAGGCGCTAACCATGTCTCCAGCGTTTGGAGTATTATGTAGTCTGGTGGTTTTCCGGTTTATAACGACGATGCTATGCTACGCCAGTGGTGTTCCTGGTGGTATTTTTGCACCGATGCTGGCTTTGGGAACATTGGTTGGGCTGGCGTTTTTCCATTTGTTTCAATGGTTAAGTATTGATTTTGCTATTGAACCTGGTATGTTTGCTGTGGCAGGTATGGGGGCTCTTTTTTCAGCAGCAGTACGTTCACCAATTACTGGTGTGGTATTAGTCGTTGAAATGACAAAAAACTATTCTTTAATTCTTCCCCTTATGATTTCTTGTATTACTGCGACCACGGTAGTGCAGTTGGCGCGCAATAAACCAATTTATACTCAATTATTAGATAGGAGCTTGCGACTAAGTAAAGTAAGTTCTTAAGCCCACGTTAATTAACTCGAATAACTATTTTCCCAAAATGGATTCCTTGCTGCATGCGCTGTTGTGCCAGTTCTATTTGATCTAGCGTGAATTCTGAATCAATAATAGGCTTTAGCTTGTTCTCTTCTAGTGCATTAAACCAACGATCATGAGCTAATTTCCATAGTCTGGTTTTTTCCTCGATGCTTTGTGGCCTCAGGACAAAACCAACAATCTGTAATCTTTTTTGCATGATTAAGGCCAAACTGCATTCTACTTTACTGCCTTTAAGACATGCGATCTGGATTAATTTACCTTTTGGTTTCAATAAATGCAGGTGTTTATTAAAATAATCACCACCCACAAAATCAATGATCAAGTCTACAGAGCTATTCTCAATCAACAGTTCAAAATTTTGCTCTTTATAATGTATGACCTGATCAGCGCCTAGAGCCATTGCCTTTTTTATTTTATTGGAATCACCAACAGTGGTTATCACATGAGCTGATGTTAATTTAGCCATTTGAATCGCTAGTGAGGTTATACCACTGCCAGCACCATGTATTAACAGGGTTTGTCCGGCTTGTAAGTTGCCGAGATCATAAAGTATGGCATACACAGTAGTTAATGCTTCAGGAAGCGCAGCGGCAAGCGAAAAATCCCAATGCGAAGGGATGCAATGGGCTAGGGATGCTTCTACTGTGCAAACTTCAGAGTATCCACCGCTACCAACAAGACCATATATTTTATCGCCAGGTTTAAATTGTTCTACTTTAGAACCGATTGCTATCACTTCTCCTGCGACTTCTAATCCAGGAACATCCGACTCACCAGGTGGAGGGGGATATTTGCCAAATTTCTGCATTAAATCAGCTCTATTTAATGCAGTAGCTTTTACTTGAACCAAGATTTGAGACTGTTTATATTGAGGACTGGGACCTTCAACAAGAGTTAACTGACTGTGAGGGCCAGGATTATTAATTTGTATATAACGCAAAGTTAGATCCTTCTTTTAAAGTGTGAATGCATAGTGTAATAATTTACTATATTATATCTTTTGTAGCTCACATAATAGTTAAAATCTTTGTAACTGTTAGTCTTGACCCCTGGCTTAAGAAGAAGGGTCGAGGATACTGCCATTAACTTGATGGAAATGAGGAGAGGGTATTGAGATGAATAATTACTTAAACAACCATATGGCTAGCTAATGGCTAAATTTAATCATCAAAGTTTATTTTCATGGTTCTTTATAGTTCCCCAGCTTGTTGTTACCATTGTATTTTTTATCTGGCCAGCTTGTAGTGCTTTGATGCAATCTTTTTTTTATATGGATGCTTTTGGCTTACATAAACATTTTGCAGGTTTGACCAATTTTTTTGATTTGTTCTCCGATCCTGGTTATGCCAAAGCAGTGTGGGTTACCTTTGTCATTGCAATTAGCGTGACTTTCATCACCATGAGTCTAGGGCTCTTAATGGCAACTTTGGTGAGCCATAGAAGAAAAAGTCAGGGACTTTACAAAACTTTATTGATATGGCCTTATGCTATAGCACCTGCTGTCGCAGCAATACTGTGGCGATTTTTATGTCATCCTACTTTAGGGTGGTTAACTCACGCTTTGGGTTTTTTGGGAATTCATTTTAATTATGTCAATGATGCCAATCAGGCTTTGTTAGTGATTATCCTAACTGCCAGTTGGCAACAATTCAGCTACAATTTTTTATTTTATTTTGCTGCACTGAAAGCAGTTCCCCAGACTTTAATCGATGCGGCTATTATGGATGGAGCCAATGCATGGCAAAGATTTTGGCAGATAATTTTTCCAATTCTCTCACCTACTACCTTTTTCCTGCTAATAATGAATTTAATTTATGGTTTTTTTGATACGTTTGGGATTATCCAGGTTATGACCCATGGAGGTCCGGGTAATAGTACTACTAATTTAATATATAAAGTGTATGAAGACGGTTTTGAGGGAATGGATTTAGGGAGTTCTTCAGCCCAGTCCGTTTTACTAATGATTATCGTAATAGCAGTTTCTTTGTTGCAATTTAAATACCTTGAAAAAAAGGTTCATTACGAATGAAACAATTAAAATATCTTCTGTCACATGGACTTATACTATTATTTATAGGGTTGATGTTACTCCCTTTGTATCTGGCTGTGGTTGCTGCCAGTAATGAAGGGACGGCAATGATGCATTCTCAATTGCCCTTATTTCCAGGCTCCTCATTTTTTAAAAATATCAAAAATGTGCTGACAGATGGGTTGGCTGTCACTGGGGGGGAACCAATTACTTTAATGTTAATTAATAGTCTGTGCATGGCTTTCATTATTGCTCTAGGTAAAATTGTTCTCGCTTTGGGATCTGCTTTTGCACTGGTATATTTTGATTTCCCTTTTAAAAAATCTTGTTTTGCTTTGATATTTGCAACAATGATGTTGCCGGTAGAAGTCAGAATAGTTCCTACTTTTCAAGTGGTGGCATCCTTTGGATTATTAAATTCATTTTCAGGACTTACCTTGCCATTATTGGCCTCTGCTACTGGAACTTTTTTATTTCGCCAGTTTTTTAGAACCCTCTCTAAAGAGTTAGTTGATGCTGCTAAATTAGATGGGGCAGGTCCATTTCGATTTTTTATCGATATTGTTTTACCTTTATCAAGAGTTCAAATTTCTGCTTTGTTTGTAATTTTATTTGTCTATGGTTGGAATCAGTATTTATGGCCTCTGGTTATCACTACTGAAACTAAAATGACAACTATTGTGATGGGTATTCGATATTTGGCTGGAGTAGCAGATCAGGTTCCAGAGTGGCACTATATTATGGCTGTTGCATTAATTGCACTGATTCCCCCTTGTATAGTGGTTATGTTGACGCAGCGATGGTTTGAGAAAGGATTGAAATAATGGCAACACTAAATTTGATCGAAGTATCGAAGCAAGTTGGACAAACAACCATTTTAAATGGCGTCAATGTTGACATCAAGAAAGGTGAATTTATGGTGGTAGTTGGTCCATCGGGTTGTGGAAAATCCACTCTTTTACGGCTAATCGCAGGGCTAGATTCCTAAGCTCAGGGAAAATACTCATTAATAATCAATGCGTTAATGATATCCATGCGTCTAAAAGAGATATGGCTATGGTATTTCAAAACTATGCTCTTTATCCTCATATGACAGTATTTGATAACATGGCTTATGGTTTAAAATTAAGACGTTTCAATAAGGAAGAAATTAATAAAAGAGTACGCGATGTTGCTCAATTGCTGCATTTGATGCCCTATTTAGAAAGGAAGCCCCAGGAGCTGTCAGGGGGGCAGAAACAACGTGTTGCCATGGGAAGAGCTATTGTTCGATCTCCGGCAGTGTATTTATTTGATGAACCATTGTCTAATTTAGATGCTAAGTTAAGGACTGAAATGCGTCATGAGATTAAACGATTGCATCAACAATTTAATACAACCAGTCTGTATGTTACTCATGATCAAACAGAAGCCATGACTATGGCAGACAGAGTATTAGTCCTTAATCAAGGGAAAATCGAACAAATTGGAACGCCACAGGAATTGTATCAGAATCCTGCTACTCAATTCGTAGCAGGATTTACTGGCCATTACCCGGTCAACTTTATTTCTGGCAAGTATGATAAGAAAACAGATAGCATTCAAACTAATTTAGGTATAGATTATTTAGCATCGGATTGGAGACATGCTCTCGAAGATAAAACTAATCTTGTTTTGGCAATTCGCCCTGAACATATTCAGCTTTGCTCAGCTCAAAGTAATAATGCAGTTGAGCTTAACATAGAATTCATCGATGATATGGGAGCCGATAAATTAATACAGGCAAAATGTATTAAAAATGAGGAATTGATTAATCTAAGAATTTCAGCAGATCAACTGATTTCAGGTAGACAAATATATGTGATGCTACCTAAAGAGAAGTTACACATATTTCATCAGCGAACAGGAAAACGCATAGGAGAGTGGCGTGGCTAAAGAGAAAAAAAAATTAAAACCAATTGATACCCCCATATATGGTTATTGGTCAGCACTGTTCATGTCCTTTTTTTCAAAACGTCTTTATGTGGATGTGGCTAAGCGTTGGCGTGGGATAGGCATTCTCTATCTGTTATTAGCTATTACCGTGAGCTCCATACCTCTCTCATTAAGAGTAGCTTTTGATTTCAATAAAACGTTTAATCAACAAATTATCATGCCATTGTCGAAATTACCCACTATTTATGTACAAAATGGCAAAGTTATTTTCGATAAACCTATGCCTTATTTGATTCGAAATGACAGAAATCAGGTAGTCATCATTATAGATACAACGGGTAAAATTGAAAAATTCAGCAATGAGTATCCTGATCTCAATATTTTAATCAATAAAAATAATATTTATTTTAGATTGCCAACACCAGAATTATTAGGGATGAGTCAGACAACTAAAAATACTGGTGTTCCTATAGTTCAGCCTTTAGATAAGGGAATGAATACAGTATTTGATGGTAAGAAAATAATTCAGGATAATGCGGTGTCAGGATTGAAATACGCTTCTCAATTACTGATTTATCCTGTGGTAGTGACTATTTTATATTCTATTACAGTCGTTGTATTGTTAGCTATTGCATTTTTAGGACAGGTATTTTCTAAAGTCTTTTTTTCATTCTCTTTGTCTTTTATGAAGTCCAGTAGATTGCTTATGGTAGCAGCAACACCTATGTTGGTTGTTTTGGCGATTATGCTAGCATTTAATTTAGTCTTTCCTGGTTTGGGAGTTATTTTGCTGACGCTGATGATTGCTTATTACAGCTATGGTGTTTATAGCTTTAGGGGCGAAAGCAGACAAATGGTGTTTAAATGAGGGAGTTAATCCATTTTGCCCATGGTAATGGATTTCCCTCGCTTTGTTATAAACAGTTATTTAACGAATTGGAAGTTCGGTTTGATTATTGCTTTATTGATAGAATTGGGCATAACCCAAAATATCCAGTTGGAGAAAACTGGCATAATTTAGTAGCTGAAGTCATTGACAGTATAAAACAACAAGCAGAACAACCAATAATTGCCATTGGGCACTCTTTGGGGGGAGTACTCAGCCTATTGGCTGCAATAGAGCAACCTCAATTATTTAAAGCAGTTATTATGCTGGATTCACCTCTTATTGGTTCTTTTAAATCCAGTATGGTGCGATTAGCAAAAGCTTTAGGAATTATTGATAGAGTGACGCCCGCTTTTAGAACAAAGAAAAGACGAGAGCATTGGCAGAACTATGATCAGCTGATGGCTTATTTAAAAACACGAGACTTATTCAAAACATTTACTGACGAATGTTTAAATGATTACATTACTTATGGTTTAGAATACAAAGAAGATGGATATTATTTGCGCTTTGATAGGCATATTGAATATCAAATATACCGAACCATTCCACATGTTATTCCAAGTTATAAAGGCAAGTTAGTAACTCCTACTGCTTTGATTTATGGAGACAAAAGCACAGTAGTTGATAGAATGGATATTCGTTATATGGAAAATCATTTTAACGTAAAATGCTTTAAAACTAAGGGTACCCATTTATTCCCGATGGAGTATCCTAAAGCTGTTGGGAAGCAAGTTATGGAAGTGGTTGATGCTATAATTTGATTAGATCATATAATCTTTAGATTAGGGGGCGATTAAAAGTGTGGTTTTCTTGGCCGAAGCCCCGTGGCTTGACCGCGGTCCATGATCTTCAAGATCTCTGGTCCTGCAGTCAAGTCGCGGGATGTCTAGGATTACTGAGAATAAGATCAAATAAAAAAACCTCACTTTTAATCGCTCTCTTGGATTAGCCTACAATAAGGAGAACTTCGTGTTACAACTCATATTATTACTAGCAACAATTGGTGCAGCAGGAATGTTGTTAACTCGACAAGCATCGATATCTGTTTGGGCTATTAGCTTTACTATTTTTCTTGGGTTGGTGTTACATTACGGTTCTCCTGGAATATTAAGCCAAATTATATTATGGACAATTGAAATAACTCTAGTCCTTGGATCTATCAAACCCTTAAGAAGAGAATTATTATCAAAACGCCTTTTTCATATAGTTAAAAAGGTAATGCCATCGATGTCCAGTACTGAAAGAGAAGCACTGGAAGCAGGTACTGTCGGCTGGGAAGGCGATTTATTTAGTGGGAATCCTAATTTTTCTCTTTTGAGAAATGCTCCATTTGTGTCCTTAACAGAGGAAGAGCAGGCGTTTATAGACGGTCCAGTAAATACCCTATGCGAGATGTTGGATGATTGGGATATCACTCATAATAGAACTGACTTGCCACCAGAGGTCTGGCAATTTATAAAGGAAAATCGGTTTTTGGGAATGATAATTCCAAAAGAGTATGGTGGCCTTGGATTTTCGGCTACTGCACAAATGTCAATTTTAGTAAAATTATATGGGCGATCAATAACCGCTGCTACGACTATCTCTGTACCAAATTCACTGGGCCCTGGTGAATTGCTTCTTAAATACGGTACTGATGAACAAAAAAATTATTATCTGCCACGATTGGCAGATGGAAGGGAAATTCCATGCTTTGCTTTAACGGGCCCTAATGCGGGATCCGACGCAGCATCTATCCCTGATAAAGGGATTGTTTGTCGTCAGGAGTTTAATGGAGAACAAATAATTGGCGTTCGTTTGAACTGGAATAAACGCTATATAACTTTATGCCCAGTGGCTACAGTCATTGGATTAGCATTTAGGATGTTTGATCCAGATAATTTGCTAGGGAAAGGTGAAGATATAGGGATCACTTGTGCACTTATTCCGTCAACAACCCCTGGAGTAACAAAAGGTCGCAGGCATTTCCCTTTAAATACAGGATTTTTAAATGGTCCCACACAAGGAAAAGATGTCTTTATTCCGCTTGATTATTTAATCGGGGGAGCTTCTATGGCTGGGCAAGGATGGCGCATGCTTATGGAGTGCTTAAGTGCAGGACGGGCAATTTCCTTACCTTCAAGTGCCAGTGGCGGTGCACAGGCCGTTGCTCTCGCCTCAGGTGCCTATGCAAGGATTCGAAGACAATTTAATCAGCCAATCGGAAAGTTTGAGGGAATTGAGGAGCCCCTCGCTCGTATTGCTTCTACAGCTTATATCATTGACTCCTCTTTAACAATGGCTGCTGCTGCCATAGATCATGGAGCCAAACCCTCTGTTGCGGGCGCTATTTTAAAATACCATACTACGGAGCGGGCGCGTCATTTAGCTCTTGATGGAATGGATATTCATGGTGGTAAAGGGATATGTCTTGGTCCAAATAATTATATGGGAAGAGGCTATCAAGGTTCTCCCATTGGTATTACTGTTGAAGGAGCTAATATTTTAACCCGGAGTTTAATTATTTTTGGTCAAGGAGCGGTAAGATGCCATCCTTATATCTTTAAAGAATTAGAAAGTATGAGAAATAATGATTTAGAGAAGTTTGATGAATCATTCTTTTCTCATGTCGGTCTAATTATTGCTAATTTTACCAAATCAGTTATTTTTGGATGGACTGATGCACGCATGAGTAAAGCCCCAGCCAGTTCAGTTAAAAGATATTACCAACTAATTCATAAATACAGTACCAATTTGGCTTTTCTAGCTGATTTTTCAATGATAGTTTTGGAGGGGAGTTAAAGCGAAGAGAAAAACTATCAGCTCGTTTGGGTGATATGTTAAGTAGTTTATATATGGCTTCAGCCGTTTTAAAGCGTTTTTATGAGGACGGGGAGCCACGGGTTGATTTGCCTGTAGTGCACTGGAGCTGTCAACAGTTGTTGCATGAGTGTGAAGCTGCGATGCATGGCGTCATTATTAATTTTCCTGCGCGGTGGGCAAGAGCGGCCTTATCTTTTATTTTGAAACCGTTAGGTAACAGACGACACGAACCCAACGATAGATTAGGACACAGAGTAGCAAAACTACTAATAGAGCCTAATGAAACAAGAAATCGAATCACAAGATTGGTGTATAAGAAACCGGGAGAAAATTGTCCTTTAGGGCGAATGGAAGAAGCATTCTATAAGATTTGCGCGGTAGAAGAGCTGGAACGAAAAGTGATGAGGGCGGTCAAAGACAATGTATTGAAATCACTTACATTCCATGAACAAATTTTAGAAGCACTGGATTGTAAGATTTTGACTCCTGTTGAAGCGAAACAGCTGGAGGAAGCTGAATTAGCAAGACAAGAGGTCATCAGAGTAGATGATTTTGCTGATGAAGATCTACGTCGTGTACAACTCTCTAACAATGAGGCAAAATCAAGAAAAAAGATCCCGGAGAAGGATGATATAGAAACAGAAATGGTGTAATTATTTCTGGCAACTGTCTTCCTGCGATAAAGCATTAGTATACTATTCTAATGCTTTGCGCGGGAGGAGGACTTGTCGTTGAAGCAAACTGAAAATTATGTACCTAGGTTAACGCAGGGAAGTCTACAAAAAATTTTAGAGACTTTAATTCATTTTCCCCTAAATTATGAATTCTAATGTGATTGTTCTAATATCTCTACTATATTTTGTGGATGAGAGGTACATGGCTGCGTTAGCTCATCTACTTAATTAGAGTGAAAATTGATTGGATTGATGATTACAAACCGATAAGATGCCAATTGCTAATCGCTGCCGGCTTATTGGTGTAAAAAGAAATTATTTTATAATGAATTAATTTTAATTTTCTTCCAATGCTTTGTCTGGCATTGTAATATTTAGTTCTAGGACTGCACTATCTTCCATTCGCTCTAGATTGACACTGACTTGATCGCGGCTAATATTAATATATTTTGCAATGACTGCAAGAATCTCTTCTTGCAGCTTGGGTAAATAGTCCGGCGTATTGCGCTGAGAGCGTTCATGGGAAATTATTATTTGCAAACGTTCTTTAGCAACTGATGCGGTAGAAGCTCTTCTCCGTAAGTAATTAAAAATACTCATATTGTCACTTCCTCCTTGTTTTTGCCGAATAAGCGACGAAATATTCCTTTTCGATCGTTGCTTACAAAACGCAATGGTCTGTCTTCACCCAGAAAGCGTGCAATAGCATCTTGGTAAGCAATTCCGGCATCACTAGTTTCATCAAGAATAACAGGTGTCCCCGTATTTGATGCTTTGAGTACTGATTTAGATTCTGGGATAACACCAATTAAAGGAATAGCTAATATCTCCTTTACATCGGTCACAGATAACATTTCGCCACGTTCTACACGCTCTGGATCATATCGTGTTAGTAGTAAGTGTTCTTGTACGGGCGGTTTGTTTTCTATGGCTCGTTTTGTTTTGCTGGATAGTATCCCTAGAATTCTATCGGAATCCCGAACAGAGGATACTTCAGGATTAGTCACAACGATAGCATGATCAGCAAAATACATTGCCATAAGTGCCCCTGTTTCAATTCCAGCAGGAGAATCACAAATAATGAAGTCAAACTCTTCAGCTAATTCATTCAAGGTTTTTTCAACACCCTCTAGTGTTAAGGCATCCTTATCACGTGTTTGTGATGCTGGAAGTATGCAAAGATTAGGGATCCGTTTATCCTTAATAAGGGCTTGATTTAAGTTGGCTTCACCATTAATAACATTGATGAAGTCATATACCACGCGCCTTTCACAGCCCATGATGATATCTAGGTTTCTTAAGCCAATATCGAAATCGATAACTACGGTCTTATGTCCTAACAGCGCAAGCCCAGAAGAAATAGCCGCCGATGAAGTGGTTTTTCCTACTCCGCCTTTTCCTGATGTAATTACTATTATTTTAGCCAAGCTGAACCCTTCCTATTTTTCGATTCAACACAATATTTAACCAACAGTTTACACGTTATTGATTAACTAATTCAAGCCATCAATCACTTTATTGTAATAAAAACTAAATAAAGATTTCATTGTATTCAGAACGATAAATAATCTTCAATCAATGTATTAAAATGAACAGGGCAAAATCATACTTTGCACTGAATTTGCCCTGATTAAAACGAGATAATTTTATGTAATAAATGTTTAAATTTTTGAATGTTTATAGTAAACTATTGGGTTATTTAATAACTGGAGTGAGATAAAAATGCCTCTTTCCATTATACAACAATCATTAACTTTTGATGATGTTTTGCTTGTCCCTGCCCACTCAACTATTTTACCTAAAGATGTTTCATTAAAAACCAAATTAACTCGTGGAATTAATCTAAATATGCCTTTGATTTCAGCTGCGATGGATACAGTGACTGAAGCAAGATTGGCTATTGCTTTAGCCCAAGAAGGTGGCTTGGGTATTATCCATAAAAACATGAGTATCAAGGAACAAGCAGAAGAAGTAAGAAAGGTTAAAAAATTTGAAAGCGGTATGGTTAAAGATCCTATCTCAGTGACTCCCAATTTAACTGTTAAAGAGTTGCTGCAGGTTATGACCAAATATAATTTTTCAGGTGTGCCAGTTGTTGATGGCGAACATTTGGTCGGAATAGTAACCAGTAGAGATATTCGTTTTGAAACTAACATGGGGTTAACTGTATCCCAAGTTATGACTCCCAAAGAACGTTTAGTTACTGTAAGGGAAGGAGCCAGTAGAGAAGAAGTGAGAAGCTTGTTGCACAAGCATCGCATAGAAAAATTATTGGTTGTCAATGGAGATTTCAAACTTCGTGGGCTCATTACAGTAAAAGATATACAAAAAGCGAAAGACAATCCTTACGCATGTAAAGACAGTTCCGAACAATTGCGTGTTGGTGCGGCAGTTGGTGTTGGCGAAGGTACTGACGAGCGAGTTGCCGCATTAATTGAAGCCGGAGTAGATGTGTTAGTAGTGGATACAGCACATGGTCATTCTCAAGGCGTATTAAATCGAGTGAAATGGATTAAAAAGAATTATCCGAGTGTCCAAGTCATAGGTGGAAACATTGCAACGGCAGCGGCAGCCAAAGATTTGTATGAAGCAGGTGCCGATGCTGTAAAAGTTGGAATAGGGCCAGGTTCTATTTGTACTACTCGGATAGTCACTGGTGTTGGTATTCCTCAAATCAGTGCGATAGCTAATGTAGCACAAGAACTCAAAGGAAGAATTCCTGTTATTGCAGATGGCGGAATACGTTTTTCTGGAGATGTTTGTAAAGCGCTTGCCGCAGGTGCTGATACTGTTATGTTAGGTAGTATGTTTGCTGGTACCGAAGAGTCACCTGGTGAAATTGAATTATATCAAGGAAGAACATATAAAAATTATAGAGGAATGGGATCAATTGGTGCTATGTCTTTAGCACAAGGTTCTAGTGATCGTTATTTTCAGGATGCTGCCTTAGGAACAGAAAAACTGGTTCCAGAGGGAATTGAGGGGCGGGTGCCTTATAAAGGCCCTGTACAAACGATTATTCATCAATTATTAGGTGGCTTGCGCTCTTGCATGGGTTATACCGGTTGTGCAACTATTGATGAGTTACATACCAAAACTGAATTTGTACAAGTTACTAATGCTGGTATGCGTGAATCGCATGTGCATGACGTCAGTATTACAAAACAAGCTCCTAATTATCAAGTGGACAATTAATAATGAATGATTTAAAAAAACGCCCATTATTAATATTGGATTTTGGTTCTCAATACACACAATTAATAGCCCGACGTGTCCGCGAAATGGGAGTTTATTGTGAAATTTATCCATATCTTATTAATCATGAGCAATTTAGTAAATTAAACCCTTGTGGTGTTATTTTGTCGGGAGGTCCGTCTACAGTAACGTACGATGCGAATCCACGAGCTCCTCAATGGTTATTCGATTGTGGTTTACCTTTGTTAGGGATATGCTATGGAATGCAAACCATGGCAGTACAACTCGGTGGACAGGTAGAGTCATCGACATTAAGAGAATTTGGCTATGCGGAATTACACTTGCATGGACATAGCCAATTACTAGCCAATATCGAAGATCGTACAACACTAGATGGCAGCGCTTTATTGGATGTATGGATGAGTCATGGTGATAAAGTAACTCAATTGCCTCCTGGTTTTAAAATTATATGTGAGACTCGCAATGCACCCATTGCAGGTATGGCCGATGAACGTCGTCAAATGTATGGTTTGCAATTTCATCCGGAGGTCACCCATACAGTGCAGGGGTTGCGAATTTTACAACGTTTTGTAGTGGATATTTGTAAAGCTCCAACAGATTGGACTCCAGAACATATTATCGACGAAGCGATTAGCAGCATCAGGAAACAGGTGGGAAGCGACAAGGTTTTGCTGGGTTTATCAGGAGGTGTTGATTCTTCCGTGGTTGCTGCTTTACTGCATAAAGCGATTGGAGAGCAATTAATTTGCGTGTTCGTTGATACAGGCTTACTCAGATTGAATGAAGCAGAGCAAGTAATGAGTATGTTTGGTCAACACATGGGAATACATATTATTGCAGTGAATGCAGAGGATAAATTTTTAGCTGCTCTAAAAGGGGTAACTTGCCCTGAAGAAAAGAGAAAGATTATTGGTCGTACCTTTATTGAAGTTTTTGATGAAGAAGCCCAAAGACTGACTGACATAAAGTGGCTAGCGCAGGGCACAATTTATCCTGATGTAATTGAATCAGCAGCCACAAGTACAAATGATGCGGCAGTAGTTATCAAATCTCATCATAATGTAGGTGGCTTACCAGAAACTTTAAATCTCAAATTACTAGAACCTATTCGAGAACTATTCAAGGATGAGGTTCGTCAAGTGGGTCTTGAGTTAGGACTTCCACATGATATGGTATACCGCCATCCATTCCCAGGGCCAGGTTTAGGCGTTAGGATTTTAGCTGAGGTAAAAAAGGAATATGCTGATATATTGCGTAGAGCAGATGCTATTTTTATCGAAGAACTGCATTTGGCTCACCTTTATCATAAGGTAAGTCAGGCTTTTGCGGTGTTTTTACCAGTGAAAAGTGTTGGTGTCATGGGAGATGGACGTCGCTATGATTATGTCATTTGTTTGCGGGCTGTAGAAACTATTGATTTTATGACGGCACATTGGTCGCCATTACCTTGGGATTTTTTAGCAAAAGTTTCTAATAGAATTATCAATGAGGTAGAGGGTGTATCACGGGTAACTTATGATATTTCGGGTAAGCCACCGGCTACTATTGAATGGGAATGAATGATAAATTTTGGATGCGATTAGCCTATGAGCAAGCGGTGTTGGCTCAGAAGGAAGGAGAGATTCCTGTAGGCGCTGTATTGGTTAGTAAAGATAATCAATTATTAGGTGCAGGCAGGAATATTCTGGAGAAAAGTCATGATCCTTCAGATCATGCAGAAGTCAGGGCAATACGACAAGCTGCTCAACAGATTCAAAACCATCGATTATTAGATACAACTCTTTATGTCACTCTTGAGCCTTGTGTCATGTGCGCCGGCCTTATGGTTCATGCGCGCATTAAACGCTTGGTGTTTGCTACTAGGGACTTTAAAGCAGGAGCAGCCGGCTCCTTATTTAATATTCTGCATGGTTATCCGCTCAATCACTCCGTGTTAATAGATGAGGGCATTATGCAAGAGGAGTGCTCTCTCTTATTGTCTGATTTTTTTAAACGATTGCGTTAAATTTGTATCATAAAATTTCAATAGAGCTCTTGCATAACCTGCTTCTTTTGTATTATTGCTTTGTTTCAAGCATTTCTCAGGTGCTCATTCACTTCATGTAAGCCTCGCTCCTCAAAATATTTGTGTCTTGCACCAATTCAAAAACGGCATGTAAGAGCTCTAATGTTTAGATAGACATCTGTAGGCATCATTTTAACTAAATTAGAACAAAAAACTCAATATACAGCCTAAATATATAATTAATTGCTATTATGTATATATAACTATCTGTTTGAGTTTAATTATGTCAAATAAACCTAAAGTTTTCCATGGCAAGCATGGAGCATATCAAAATGCCGGTTTTTTTGGTCAACAGGGAGGATCTGTACCAAAAATTAGGAGGGAAGTATATCGTACTAAAGAAGAAAGACGGCAAATGGAAGAGAAAATATCCTTCATTGAGAAGATAGAGGGTTCCTCAGGAGAGTGTATAAAAGAGAAAATTTTACTTGATTTTTATTCCACACTGTCACGCACACCAGAATGTCGCATTGCACTGCAAAAAGGAGATCATTGCAAAGATCTATTGAATTTATATTTCACTCATGGAGGGAATCCCCTTGAAGTAACAAGAGAATTAAGCGAAGCTTTCTATCAAGGATTACCAACCTATGGAACTTCCATGGATGATAAGTATCACGTTACTTTTATGGGTAAAATGCTGAGTAATTACTCTGATTTGGGTGTGGATTTTGTACGTTTTATTGAAACACATCATAGGCCGCCAGAAAGTATTGTCAAAGATAGACAAGAATATCCTCTTGATGGGTTAATGGAAATTGCAGCTATAGCAAAAGTATTGGATGACCCTGATTGGTTGGGTGGTTCAGGTGGTAATACAGGATTTGTCATTGAAAGGGACGAAAGTGGTCATACAAGAGCGGTAGCAATACTTGTTGATGCAGGAATGGGGCTTTCAGACACACCTAAACGCCAAAGTCCTGAGTCAAAAAATATTCAGGTAGGTAATGCGTTACCTACAACATTCGACATCCATTTCAATTGTTTAACCGAAAGTCAAAAACTTAAATTTATTGGTACCCTATATAAATTTGTTAATTGTGAAAATTTGGAAAGTTTACTTGAATTTATAGTGAAAAGAGAAGGAGCATTTAACTCGCAGAAGGACAAGTATGGGAATACTATAGCATTATGGAATGATGCCGATGCTGATCAAATGATTAATAGAATACAAAACAATATTGAAAGACTAAGTCACACTTACCGTGAAGAATTGGAGCACTATAGAAGATTAACCAACCAACCGGGAGAGGTGCCTATCACAGATTTTAATATTGTTATTCCTGAACCAGAAGCTGAGCAAGCCGCTGCACCGGAACCAGAAGCTGAGCAAGCCGCTGCACCGGAACCAGAAGCTAAGCAAGCCGCTGCACCGGAACCGGCAGCCAGACAAGGTCATTCTAAAGCACCAGCTAATAACAGTTCATGGTGGCCTATGTTGAAAACAGGAGCTGCAGCATTAACCTTAGGCGCAACAATAGCTGCTGTTGCTTATATTGGTAGTAAAACCTGGCGTAGTAATAATATTTAGCTCTATATTGGATATTATTTGAATTAGTCTTTTCAACATTTGCTCTTAGATAATTCCTGAGTTAATTTTTCACGCAGGCTCTCTTTTTCTTCCTGATTCAAAGGAAGTCCTTTTTGATTGGAAATATAAAACATATCCTCTACTCGCTCACCAGCAGTAGCAATTTTTGCATTATGCAAATGAATATTCAAAATTAGAAACACTCGACTTATGGTTGCTAAAAGCCCTGGTCTATCACTTGTTACAAGAAAAAGTTGTGTGTGGTGGCTGAATTGATCATCGATAAAAGTGATTTGAGTTGCAACATTAAAGTGGGCTAAAGCCCTGGATAATCTTCTGCGGGAAATTGTAGGTAATCGTCCTGTATTAGCAAGATGTTCACACAAGGCTTTTTGGATATCTGCTGCACGATGTTGGTCTAATAAAGCTTGATTGTTTTCATCTAGAATAATGTAAGTATCCAGATCAAATTGATTATCACAGGTGATAATTGCGGCTTCTTGGATAGTGACATGATGATTACTTAGCACTGAAGTCGTAATAGTAAATCGCTCGTCTCTATGGGGCATATAAATAAATACCTCAGTACCGCCTTGGCTGTGATGAGGCATAATCATTACCACAGGAAAACTCTTACAATTTAAAATTGCTTTAGTATGTCTGGCTATTATTTCAGGAGATTCGTGAAGAAAATATTTTCCTTTAAATTGATTCCATAAATAATGTACTGCGTTAGGAGATATGCCTTGTGAAATTAACATCTCTAAAGCACGTTGTTTACGGATAGATATGAGGGCTGCTTCGTCTACTAATTCCTGTTCTTTTTGAAGTCTATTTTTTGCAGCACGGTATAACTCTTTAAGCAAAGAATCTTTCCAGGCATTCCAAAGAGTAGGATTAGTACCACAGATGTCGGCTACAGTGAGTAAATAAAGATAATCCAGATATTTTGAAAGTGGTAACAACTGACAAAACTGCTCTATAGTTTTAGGATCGTAAATGTCTTTACGTTGCGCTGTTTGCGACATTAATAAGTGGTAACGCACAAGCCAAACTAATAACTTACTGTCTTCTGGATCCATAAAGTGTCGTTGCGCAAATTCTTGTGCTTCAATGGCCCCCAATTCAGAATGATCTCCCCCACGTCCTTTAGCAATATCATGGAATAAAGCGCTAAGATATAAAATTTCCGGCTTTTCCAAAGTTGTCATAATTTTGGCACACAAAGGAAATTGCTTTGCGTATTCCTCTTTTTTGAAACGGGATATATTACGGATAACAAATAAAGTATGTTGATCTACCGTGTAGGCATGAAATAAATCATATTGCATTTGTCCAGTTACTGTAGCAAAACAATCTAGATAGTGAGCTAAAACTCCGTATCTGTTCATTCTTTGCAGTGCATCATATGGGTCGTTTCCAATTCTAAATATATTGATAAAGATATTAGCTGTCTCAGCGGATTCTCTAAAGCGTCTACCCATTAAAAATAATGATTCCCTTATTAATCGTATTGTACTTGCTCTTACTCCTTCTATATCAGGCCGCTTTACGATCCAATAAAATAACTTCAATAACGATTGCGGATATTGACTAAATACTCGGGTATGGCGTACTTCAATAAACTTATTTGAAAGCTGAAACTCATTATCAAGGTGGACAATTTTTTGTTTCTGATTATAAATTATTGTTTCATTAAACCATTGCAAGAGCATCTCATTAAGTTCTCGATTGCGTTTGATCACTTTAAAATAGTTTTTCATAAATTGCTCTATGGCTAAAGAATGGGGTAGGTCTTTATATCCAAAAAATTGAGCTAATTTGACTTGATAATCAAATGACAAGCGATCTTCAGGTTTACCCGCTAATATGTGTAAGGCAAACCTGACCCGCCAAAGAAAATTTTGGCAGTATTTAAGTTCTTCATATTCTTTATCAGTAATAAAGCCGTAGCTAATTCCTTCCGCTAATTTTTTTATTTTAAAGTGGCGTTTGCTGATGCTGAGTAAAATTTGTAAATCTCTTAGTCCGCCGGGGCCATTTTTGACATTTGGTTCTAGATTGTAGGCTGTTTCTCCATATTTGGCATATCGACTCTCTTGTTCTTGAAGTTTGGCATAAAAATATAAGTGACTTGGCCACATATGCAACGTATGGGTTTGATAGACCAATTCTTCCATTAAAGCCCCACGGCCACATAGCAAGAACATATCCATAATCGTCGAAATGACACTCAAATCCTCACTGGCTAAATTGGCACATGAGGAGACAGTAGTAATTTGATGGCTTACTTCTAGTCCGACATCCCAGCAATCCTGAATGAATTTTTGAGCACGCTGTAACTGAATTTTATTTACTTGTTCCGTATGAAGTAATAATAAATCTATGTCTGAATGAAGTTGAAGCTCTCGACGACCATAGCTTCCTAATGCAAGGAGGCAGAAATTGTCTCCTTGGTGTAGTTTATTTTTGACAAATAAGTGAATTAAAATATTATCAATAAATACAGCAAGCTTACGGGTGATGGAAGTAATATCTGCTTTTTGACTAAAATCTTGACACAGTTTCTCTTTGAACTGTTTAATCGTATTTTTTATAATGCGATTATCGTTCTTCATTGCGTAAAGTCAAAATTTCAACACCGGTATCGGTTACCAAGAGAGTATGTTCCCATTGAGCTGAGAGACTATGATCTTTAGTAACAACAGTCCAATGATCCGGTAATAGCCGAGTGTGGTGTTTTCCTGCATTGACCATGGGCTCTATTGTAAACGTCATCCCTGGCTCCAATCTCATCCCAGTTCCTGGAACTCCATAATGTAACACTTGTGGATCTTCGTGAAATACCCTGCCAATACCGTGCCCACAGTAATCACGTACTACTGAACAACGATTTTTTTCAGCATGTTGCTGAATAGCAAATCCTATATCACCTAGCTGAACACCTGGTTTAACCATGTCTATGCCGATATACAAACACTCATGAGCTACCTGAACCACATGTTTTGCCTTGACAGATGGAGTGCCTATAATAAACATTTTGCTGGTATCGCCATGGTATTCGTCTTTAATAACAGTGACATCAATATTAATGATATCACCATCTTTTAAAGTCTTTTTTCCAGGAATTCCATGACATACTACATGATTGATCGAGGTGCATATTGATTTGGGAAAACCATTGTAATTTAAAGGAGCCGGAATAGCTTTTTGCACATTGACAATGTAATCATGACAAATAGTGTTTAATTCATCAGTACTAATACCTATTTGTACATAAGGTCCAATCATCTCCAATACTTCTGCCGCCAGTCGACCAGCAATGCGCATTTTTTCTATTTCGTCAGGAGTTTTAATTGTAACGCCCATTATGATTTATCCAAAATTATAGATGTTAACACATGGCCAAGAAGGCCAACAATACTCAATGTTACGCTAAAAGAATAAATCACCTCAATAAAAGATAATAAATCAATCCAATTGAACATAATATATTCTTTATGATTCATTTATTATAATATCATTTTTTAGCGATTTGATTTATACCAGAAATAATCGGAGGGAAAAGTTATAAACAAAGCAATTAAAAACTTCCAGATTACTTATGATAAGGGTGATTATTAATAATGCACCAGGCTCTGTAGAGGTTTCAAGTAAAATAATACGAACTAAAGGGTGTGGGAGCGTCAGTTTAGAAAGTGACCAATGCTCTTCACAAAGATTCAATATATCACTGGATAATCCCTCTGGCCCACCAATGATAAAACAAAAATGACTGGAAATTTGTTGTAACTGACTTATTCTAATTGCTAACTCTTCACTGCTAAAGGATTTTCCTGCCATGTCCAGAGCAATTAGACGTGCTCCATTAGGGATTGTTTCTCTAATTAAGGTGGCTTCTTTTTCAAGTATTCTAGGTAAATCGGATGATTTGCTGCGGCGTATTAGAGGGATTTCAATCACTTTTATTTGAATCCCGTCATGAAACCGTTTTATATATTCATTTGAGCCTAGGGTTACCCAGTCAGGCATTTTATTGCCGAGAGCGATGATAGTAATTTTTAGCATAGTGAACTCTTAGGAACTAGTTGGGGGCTCTTCCCATAACCCTTCAAGATTGTAAAAATGACGGTACTCTGGTTGCATAACATGTAATATGAAGTCTCCAAAATCAAGCAAGGCCCAGTCACCGTTTTCAATTCCGGTAGAGCTTAGACAAGGTAAGCCTGCGAGCTTCATATCTTCCAAAACTTTTTGAGCTATGGATTTGACGTGGCGGGATGATCGACCTGAAGCGATGATCATAAAATCAGTGATTGTTGTTTGTTTATGTACATCAATGACTTTAACATCGATCGCCTGAATGTCCCCAAGAGATTTTAATATTTTTTCAAGCGCTGGATTTTGTTCAAGCATACTAAGATTATCTTCTGTCAAAAAATATTGAATAATAGCAACAATTGATTTACATAAAAAGTTTTTTTTAGCCCTTCCCTTTGTTGTAGGGTACATTTTTTAAGATCATTGCGAGGAGCGCAGCGACGAAGCAATTTAGATATCTGGATTGTTTCGCTACGCCCGCAAAGACGAAGTTCTTGAAAAACCGTATCGTACAGAGAGTCTCTTCTATCGACTCTTTTGGGGAGAGTAATAATAACATCATTGAAAGCGATTCATTGGTGTTCAGCGGTCTGTATATGTGTTAATAAAAATTTAATGACAGCGAATAAAACCAGACAGCCTAAAGTTGCAATAAATAATATGCTTAGCTGTTGAGTAAATGCTGTAGCGTATAAGGTTTTTAAAACTGCTATATTAGTTTCACCGCTAGGAATGGCTGTTAATTCAGCTAATTTTCCAGAAAGAAAACCACCAATTCCCAAGGAGACGAAAAAGATCCCCATCATGGTACTGACTTTATTTTTATCAGCTAATACGGTTATTGCCGATAACCCAACGGGAGAAAGCAGTAATTCAGCCAGGGAAATCATCAAATAGGCTGGGATGATAAGGAGGGGTGAAATTAAAACGGATTTATTCACCACAGTACTGACTAAGGCAATGATAGAATACGCAGCAGTCATAAACACTATTGAAAGAATGAATTTTTTCCCAGTGCTTAAACCTCTTTCTATCAACGTCAGTTTATGATGTTTTTTTGCCAGAAAATAACCAATAATTAACATGCCAATACTTTGTATTGTGATGTAGTAGGGGGGTGGGAAATCAATGCCTAAAAAGGTTGGCTGAACCACACGAGCAATAAATAATGTTAAGGACATAAACATTTGAAAATAAAATGCCCAAAAGATAACCGAAATAATGCATAATAAACCAATAACTAATGTCTGCCGTGATTGATTGGCATTTTCGTGATTCACAGAATACAAAATGTAACTGGCTGAGAAGAGTACTACCAGCCCAAACATAATATTGGCAAGTTTAGGTGAGCTTAGGATATAAAAAGATAGTGCCCATAACAGAAATAGTAACACAAAGGCTGAAATGACTTTATTCAGCTTGAAAACAAATGGATTATAATCTTCAATTTTGTATCGATACATACCAAATAAAAACACGAAAAATGCAATAATTAATCCAAATGCGGCACTAGTGAAGGAAGCTGCCCAGCCAAAAAGCTCATTGAATTGGCTTGGTAAAGTGGTTCCTAATATAATTCCTGTGGTAATGCCCATATAAAAGATAGTAAAGCCACCTTCTCTCTTTGTTGAGCCTACAGGGTATTCATTGCCCAATAATGATGAGATGTTTGGCTTTAATAAACCGGTTCCTACAGCAACTCCTGCTAAGGAAAAAGTCAGGGCTAGAGGGCTGTCAAACAATGACAAAAGACAATAACTTAAAAATAGGACGATAGCACCTAATAAAATTGCTCGCTTTTGACCAATTAACTGATCAGCAATCCAACCGCCTACCAATGGTGAGAGATAAGTAAGCGCTGTAAATGAACCAACCAACGCATAAATTTCTTTGTCGGGCCATTTAAAGTGTAATGCTAAATAAAGTGCTAGTAAGGATTGGACTGCATAAAAACCATATCGTTCCCACATTTCAGTGGTAAAGTAGACACGAAGGGATTTGGGGTGCTTTTCCATATTATTGCAATCTTAACAAAATTAATGAACCTAAATTATATCATATAAAAAACAGTGTGAATATTAGTTGCTCATTTCAGCTTTTTATATTGTTTACTGCATAAGTAATTTTTCACTGCCGTTGGGTTTGGGAATAAAGTCTATTCACGCAGAAAGGTGACTCGTGTATGATGCAGGAATGCTTTTATGTTGCACGTAATAGGAGAGATTCTTAATGGATAAAGATGGAAGTAAACGAGTTATTTCTGCCCCTAGAGGCAGTGAAATTCAAGCTAAAAGTTGGCTGACTGAAGCCCCTTTACGAATGATCTGTAATAACCTGGATCCCAATGTGGCTGAAGATCCAGATTCTTTAATTGTCTATGGTGGTTTAGGTAAAGCCGCTAGAAATTGGGAATGTTTTGATAAAATAATGCAGGTATTAAAGCAATTAAATAGCGATCAAACCTTGTTAATTCAGTCTGGTAAACCAGTGGGGGTATTTACCACCCATGAAGACGCTCCGAGGGTATTAATTGCCAATTCTAATTTAGTTCCTCGTTGGGCTACTTGGGAACATTTTAATGAATTAGATAAAAAAGGACTGATGATGTATGGCCAAATGACGGCCGGGAGTTGGATCTATATTGGGTCGCAAGGAATTGTGCAAGGCACCTATGAAACCTTCGTTGCAGCAGCAAAAAAACACTATCAAGGGGATCTCTCAGGACGTTGGATATTAACAGCCGGTTTAGGTGGTATGGGGGGGGCACAGCCTTTGGCAGGTACTATGGCTGGAGCCAGTGTTTTGGCCGTAGAATGCGATAGATGCCGAATAGAAAAACGATTACAAACAAAATATTTGGATCGTTACACAGATAATTTGGTGGAGGCACTGGATTGGATTAATGAATCCTGTCAAAGCAAACAGCCTATTTCAGTTGCTGTTTTGGGAAATGCTGCTGAAATATTCCCTCAACTGGTTGAGCGTGGCGCTCAACCCTCTTTAGTGACTGATCAGACTAGTGCGCATGATCCACTTAATGGCTATTTGCCATTAGGCTGGACACTAGAGAAAGCTGCTGAAATGAGACAAAAGTCGCCCAGTCAAGTAGTCGAGGCCGCTAAGAAATCAATGGCTATTCAAGTGCATGCTATGCTTGAATTCCAGAAAAGAGGAATTCCGGTTTTTGATTATGGGAATAACATAAGACAAATGGCATTTGAAGCAGGAGAAAAAAATGCTTTTTCATTCGAAGGGTTTGTTCCTGCTTACATTAGGCCCCTATTTTGTGAAGGGATAGGCCCATTTCGCTGGGTTGCTTTATCGGGCGATCCGGAAGATATCTATGCCACCGATGAGATGGTGAAGCAATTAATACCTGACGATCCTCATTTACATCACTGGCTAGATATGGCTAAAGAAAAAATTTCATTTCAAGGGTTGCCAGCGAGAATCTGTTGGGTTGGATTAAAGGACCGGGCACGCTTGGCTTTGGCTTTTAATGAAATGGTTAAGAACAAGCTAGTTAAGGCTCCCATAGTGATTGGCAGAGATCATCTTGACTCTGGCTCAGTGGCGAGTCCTAATCGTGAAACGGAAGGTATGTTGGATGGTAGTGACGCTGTCTCTGACTGGCCTTTACTTAATGCGTTATTAAACTGTGCTAGTGGAGCTACCTGGGTCAGCATTCATCACGGTGGGGGAGTGGGTATGGGATTTTCACAGCATGCCGGTGTTGTTATTGTTGCAGATGGTTCCGAGAAGGCTGCCAAGCGATTAGCTCGAGTTCTGCATAATGATCCTGCCACTGGCGTAATGAGACATGCTGATGCGGGTTATCAACTCGCGAAAAAATGTGCAAAAGAAAATTCGCTTTGGCTACCTATGGAATCATAACAGGAGTTTGTTCATGTTAGAGAGTTTTATTCTACAACCTGGCCAATTATCGCTACTCAACATTAAGCAGATTTTAGAGGAAGGACAAAGTTGTATTCTATCTGAGGATGCTTATGATTTGATACAAGCTTCTCGTCACACTGTAAAAAAAGTAATTGAAGAGAAGAAAACAGTGTATGGTGTGAATACGGGATTCGGTTCCTTGGCAAATCAAACCATTTCGTCAGAGCATTTGAAAGAATTGCAGAGGAATATTGTTTTATCTCATGCTTGTGGAACAGGCGATTTATTGCCTGATGAAGTAGTAGCCCTGATTCTACTTCTAAAAATAAATAATTTGGCCCAAGGTTATTCTGGAGTTAGGCTTGAATTAATAGAGGCTTTAATGGCTTTGTTTAATAATAAGATTTATCCTTGCATTCCAGCGAAAGGGTCGGTAGGCGCCTCTGGCGATCTAGTACCTCTTGCCCATATGTCCTTGCCTCTATTGGGAGAAGGAGAAGTAAGATGGCAAGGACAAATAATTAGTGCCGAAGAAGGTTTGAGACGCGCTGGATTGAGGCCTATAGAGTTAGAGGCAAAAGAGGGGTTAGCTCTTCTTAATGGTTTACAAGTCTCTACAGCTCTTGCTCTATCGGCCTTATACACTAGTGAAGTATTATTTGAAACAGCGATTATATCAGGCAGCTTGTCTGTGGATGCTGCCTGTGGAAGTGATGTTCCTTTTGATGACAGAATACATCAAATTCGTGGCCATCAAGCTCAAATTACTGCTGCTGCCATGTATAGAAATTTATTGGCAGGCAGCCAAATTCGCGAATCCCATAGACATTGTAATCGAGTACAAGACCCTTATTCATTAAGATGTCAGCCCCAAATTATGGGAGCAGTTCTTCACCAAATGGAATTTGTTGGACAGACCCTACAAGTTGAGGCCAATGCCATCTCAGATAATCCTTTGGTTTTTGCTGAGCAAGGGGACATTTTGTCAGGAGGTAATTTCCATGGGGAAATCATTGCTATGGCCTCTGATAACTTGGCATTAGCTTTGTCTGAAATTGGTGCCAACGCAGAAAGGCGAATTGCGTTGTTAATCGACAAAAATTTTAGTGGTTTACCTGCCTTTTTGGTGAAAGAAAGCGGTTTGAATTCGGGGTTTATGATTGCTCATGTAACTGCGGCTTCTTGTGCAAGTGATAATAAAGCTCTTGCTCATCCGCATTCTGTTGATAGTCTTCCCACTTCAGCAAACCAGGAAGATCATGTCTCTATGGCAACTAATGCAGCACGCCGCTTGCATGAGATGATTGATAATACTTCAACCATTATTGCTATTGAGTTGTTAGCGGCTTGTCAAGGACTTGAATTTCATAAACCATTAAAGACTTCACCCCAATTGGATAAAGTTTATCGCGATGTAAGAAATGTGGTGAAACCTTATGATAAGGATCGATATTTTGCTCCGGATCTAGCAAAAATTAAAACAAAGATATTAAATAAGGAATTTAGGTTACTCAATTTACAAAAGGAATAGAGAGGGGAAATTATACTTTGATTGAATCTCTTGGATGGTTATTTCCGTGCAGGCTGCCATGAGAGAAGTGCGAGGAGAAACGAAGCACAGAACCCTAGTATATACAGTAGTATATGAGGATTCGAGCACCATATCGACAAAGCAATTCTCCATGGCAGTAGGGTTTCGAAAGAAGTCCAATATTTCATTGAATAATAGAGACTAATAATGGATTTATTTGCAGAATTTAAAAGCTTGCATACACAGTATGAACTTGATCCTTATCCTTCTTTATGCGAAAGAAAGAGGGTGTTGGTTGCTATAAAAAAAGCTTTACAAAAGGAAGCTTCTGTTTTGGCTGAGGCGATAAATAAAGATTTCTCTCATCGCGCTGCCGAAGAAACTTTATTTTTAGAGGTTTTTCCAACAATAAAGGCGATCAATTATTGCTTAAAAAACATGAAACGTTGGATGAAAAAAAGACATCGGCATGTGTCTTGGCTATTTATTCCCGCAAAAGCTTATGTTATACCCCAGCCGCTTGGAGTTGTCGGTAATTTAGTTCCTTGGAATTACCCTGTGTACTTGGCTTTAGTGCCAACTATTTATGCTTTGGCAGCTGGTAATAGGGTCATGATAAAAATGTCTGAATTATCAGTAAACATAGGGGATGCTTTGCAAACATTATTTCAATCTATTGGATTAGAGCGCTATGTTTGTGTGGTAAATGGCGATATTGAGGTATCAAAACAATTCGCTTCCTTACCGTTTGGTCATTTGATATTTACTGGTTCGACTCACGTAGGGAAATTAGTCATGAAAGCAGCCAGTGAGAATTTGACTCCTGTTACCTTAGAGTTAGGGGGTAAATCTCCTGCGGTATTATCTTGCACTATGAATACCAATTATTTTAAGCGGTTGTTTATGGGTAAGTTATTTAATGCAGCCCAAACTTGCATTGCCCCCGATTATTTATTAATCCCACAAGGTTGGGATGAGATCGTTGAAAGGGAATTTAAAAAATTTATTAATACTTTTTATCCGGAATTAATGAGTAATAAGCAATATACAAGTATAATTACTGACAAGCACAAAAAGAGATTGCTGGATCTAGTTGAGGATGCAAGAAGCAAAGGCGCTCGTGTTGTTGAGTTTGGCCAGCAGGCCTCAGAGAGCCCCAAGTTACCTATGTATCTTTTGTTTCATGTCACAAATGAAATGCGTGTCATGAAGGAAGAAATTTTTGGCCCTATATTACCGGTAATGACTTATAGATCCCTAAATGATGCAGTAAATTATATTAATTCATTACCAAACCCTCTTGCTTTGTACTATTTTGGAGAAGACAAGGAAGAGATAAAACTTATTCAAACCAAAACATTATCCGGCGCTTTAACTATCAATGAAACTATAATGCATATTGCAATTGATGATCTGCCCTTTGGGGGTGTTGGGCATAGCGGTATGGGGCATTATCATGGAAAGGAAGGGTTTGATAGCTTTTCAAAACTAAAGCCGGTTTTCGCTCAAAGATTAATTTCCACAGTGAGTTGGTTTTATCCGCCTTATGGAACGTTAATGCGCCTTCTTTTGACATGGATTGGTGGTATCAAATTGAGAGAGAAAAAGTCATGAGTAAAGTCATTTTTATTACGGGAGGAAGCCGGGGGATAGGCAGAGAAATCGCTTTAAAATTTGCTGCAAACGATAAGGCGAATATAGTTATTGCGGCTAAAACAGCAGAACCGCATCCCAAACTTGAAGGAACTATTTACTCAGTAGCTAAGGAGATAGAGAAGTTAGGCGGGAAAGCACTTCCTTTGATGGTTGATGTGAGAGATGAGCAACAGATTCAAAAGGCAATAACCAAAACTTTAGAAACTTTTGGACAACTCGATGTATTGGTTAACAATGCGAGTGCAATCAGCCTAACTGATACGCTGAATACCCCAATGAAACGCTATGATTTGATGCATGGCGTCAATGTCAGAGCAACTTTCGCATGCTCTCAAGCCGCTATTCCATATTTACTCGAAAGTGATAATCCCCATATTTTGACTTTATCTCCCCCACTGAATATGGATAAAACTTGGTTTGCTCATCATTTAGCTTATACCATGAGTAAATATGGTATGAGTATGTGCACTTTAGGCCTGGCTGAAGAGTTTAAAGAAGCTGGAATTGCAGTGAATTCTTTATGGCCAAAAACCACTATTGCTACTGATGCAATACGAGTCCATTTCCCTAGAGAACTGTACATGGCAAGTCGCAAACCTCAGATTATGGCAGATGCTGCTTACTGGATTGTTCACCAACCATCGAGATCAACTACTGGAAATTTTTTTATTGACGAAGATGTTTTAAGACAAAGTGGTGTTACTGATTTTTCAGTTTATGCTATGGATCCCAATGCTCAACTTTATCCTGATTTATTTTTATGAAAGTAGAAATATATACTGATGGTGCATGCAAGGGAAACCCTGGCCCAGGTGGTTGGGGCGTCTTGCTTCGTTATAATGGGAGAGAGAAAACACTTCATGGAGGCGAGACTCAAACTACAAATAATCGTATGGAGTTGATGGCAGCAATTAAAGGCTTGGAGGCATTAAAGCGTCCATGTGAAGTTGATTTATATACTGATTCGCAATACTTGCGCCAAGGAATGACGGAATGGATAAAAGTATGGAAGATAAATGGTTGGCGTAACTCTAAAAAAGAAGCTGTCAAAAATGCCGAGTTATGGAAATCTTTAGACAACTTAGCTTCCATTCATACTATTCATTGGCATTGGGTTAAAGGGCACTCAGGCCATTTAGAAAATGATTTAGTCGATGCTTTAGCAAATCTGGGTATTAAGGAATTATCGTAAAGTGATGAGGCAAATTATATTAGATACTGAAACGACTGGAATTGGTCCTGAACTAGGACACAGAGTTATTGAAATAGGTTGCGTTGAGCTTATTGATCGAAAATTAAGTGGAAGTCATTTCCATGTTTATCTTAATCCACAAAGAGAAGTGGAGGAAGGGGCTTTCCGAGTTCATGGCATTAGTACTGAGTTCTTGCAGGATAAGCCTTTGTTTCAAGATATTGTGACAGAGTTCTTACAATTTGTTGAAGACTCTGAATTAATTATTCATAACGCCCCATTTGATGTTGGCTTTCTTAATTCTGAGTTAAAACATGTCAAATGGGGAAAAACGTTAGAGGACTATTGCCGGATTGTTGATACTCTTGTCCTAGCCCGAGAAAAGCACCCTGGCCAACGCAACAGTCTGGATGCTTTATGCAAACGCTATGAGATAGATCATTTTAATCGCGATCTGCATGGTGCATTATTAGATGCGGAAATTTTAGCTCATGTCTACCTGGCGATGACAGGTGGGCAAAGTAGTTTATTTTCTGGAGTAGAATCCAGTTTAGGCCATTCCAAAATGAAAACTCAAGAAAAGAGATCACTGCACTTGAATAATCCAGTTTTAGTACGAGCGACAGAAGATGAGTTGCGGCAACATCAAAATTTCATCGAATTCTTAACTAAAAAATCTGGAATAGATCATTGGACAGAGGAATAGCTTCTTCTGATTAGTAATTTTTTAAAAAGTACAATTAGCTGTATGGAGTAATAAAGGAATATTTACAGCACAACGAAAAATGGATAGTTAATTGAATTAGTCAACAGTATATATTAGGCTTGCTACTGAACGTAGCAAGCCAAATAATCATGTCAATCTATCTATTTTCTAGATTTTTATATTGTCTAGCTTATTTTGGTATTAAATGCTTTTCAGCAAAATCTTTTCCTATACACTCTCCCAATGCTCTACCCCATTTTGAAGCAGTTTCGTTATTAATCGTATCTGGCATACTGGCATAAAGTTCATCTTGACATTTCTTAGTACTTTCTGGAATTAACGTGACACATTGTTCATAGGTCATTTTAATTTCATCAAATCTCTTTTTTAAATCGGCGTCTTGAATGAATCCCTTGCATATAAGATCGGGCAGTAATGGGGTCATAGAATTTAACCAATTGTCTTTAGACATCTCATTGGGGCTTGATGTCTCCTCAGCATTTGATATTAAGGGAAATAATGAACTGCTTAAGGCTAAAGTTGTTGCAATAAGTAATTTCCTTGACATGATTGTTTATCCTTATTTAACGTGAGTTCAATATCAAAAATAATGCTATTTCTTAATACTGAACCGGATCATTTTAGCGTGGTTCCCGTAAAAATGCTGTATTTACGGGATAACGTTCGTTTATCGATTTAAAAAACAATAGGTCTTTTAATCGAACTCACGTTATTTTAGAGTCCACATTTATATAGTAGGACAAAAAATAAAATTTTGCCTTGTCTTAAAAATATTGCTTGAAATTATTTTGATAATTTCAATTATATTGTTGCCTCCATTGTTACGACTCCATTTGAATTGTATGAAAATTGAACTAAAATAATAAGGCAATGGAAATAAAAAAGGTCCAAATCATGGAAAAGTCCAAATTTCATTTAAGATTATTTTCTCAAGCTATGTTTGTTATTCTGGGGATGTTCTTATTTTGCGATGGATTTACAGCTGGCAATACCTTTATTTTTAATCCCAATACTTTAACATGGAAAGCCATCAATGCGGATGGGAAGGTCATACGGACAGGGCGTGGATCGGGCGGGAAGCGTTACTGTGCTGACATTCGCAGATCATGCAAAACTCCTTCTGGCGTTTTCAGAGTTATCAGCAAAGGCGGTCCAGGTTGCCGTTCAAGTCGCTATCCAGTAGGCAAGGGAGGGGCTCCTATGCCTTATTGTATGTTCTTTAGTAAATTATATGCAATACACGGCTCCCCTGATGTGCCGAATTATAATGCTAGTCATGGTTGCGTTAGAGTTAGGCCCCATGACGCAAAATGGCTAAGTCAGAATTTTATCAGAATTGGTACGAAGGTAATTATCAAATCCTATTGATTATAATTAATAATATAAATTGTTCATCCGTAAAAATCTAAAATCACTGTCTTAAAGAAGATAGTGATTTTTTTTATAACTCATCCTCTTCATCCATACTAAATGAAGAACCACAACCACAGGTCGTTTTGGCATTAGGATTGCGGATGACAAATTGTTCGCCCTGGATTCCTTTGATGTAATCAATCTCGGCGTCATGCAAATATTGATAACTCATTGAATCTATGAGTAATTTGACAGAATATTTCCCATCTGAGCATTGTTGTTCTACAATGGTGTCGTCTTCATTAATTTGCTCATCAAAACTAAATCCATATTGGAATCCGGAACAACCGCCGCCTGTAATAGAAACACGCAAATTCAAATTGGAATTATCTTCTTCTTTAATTAATTCTGCGACTTTATCCGCTGCACTCACAGAAAAATAGATGTCTGACGTTTTTGATATATCAACGGTTGCCATACTGAACTCCGAAATAATAACTATTATCATTTATTATACCAATAATACTCATTATTTCGTAGTGTATGAAGCGTATGTATCAGGGCGTATGTGTAATCTCAAAAGAATCGTATGAACATGACGCTCAATGATATGTTCAGCGGATGATTTGTTCTATAGTTGCCCCACCCAGGCATTGGTTCTTTTCATAAAATACGATGAATTGCCCAGGAGTGATTGCACGTTGAGGGGTTGAAAACATCACATAATGCTGGTTATTGTCTGAGGGAGAAATCATACATGCCTGCTCTGTTTGCCTGTATCTGGTTTTAGCAAAGCAGGTTAGTGGTAAACTATTTTGACAGTCTGCTAACCAATGAATAGGACCACATATTAAACCCTGAGCGTACAGCATGGGGTGTTGGCTGCCTTGTGCAACATACAGAGTATTGGTTGCTACATCCTTATCAACAACATACCAGGGTTCATCTGTGGAATTCTGCAACCCTCCTATACCCAAACCTTGGCGTTGGCCTAGAGTATAAAACATAAGCCATCATGCTTACCAAGGTTTTTTCCAGCCGTAGTTTTTATTTCCCCGGGTTTGGCAAGTATGAACTCATTAAGAAAAGTTTTAAACCTTTTTTCACCTATAAAGCAGATTCCCGTAGAATCTTTTTTATCATGAGTTACGAGGCCAAGTTCTTTTGCAAACTCCCTAATTTGTGGTTTTGTAAAATCACCTATAGGAAAAAGAGTTTTGGCCAATGCTTCAGGTTCAACGGCATGCAAAAAGTAAGTTTGATCCTTTTCCCTATCTTTTGCCTTAAATAAATAACCAACTGATCCTTCTATTTTATTTTTTGCATAGTGGCCAGTTGCTATGTAATCTGTCCCTAAACTTAAGGCATGATTCAAAAAGGCATTAAATTTAATTTCTTTATTGCATAAGACATCGGGATTTGGTGTTCTTCCTTTTTCATACTCATTGAGAAAATAGGTAAATACTCTATCCCAATATTGTTTTGAGAAATTGACGGTATGCAGAGGTATACGTAGCTGGTTACATACAGCCTGAGCGTCCGCCAGATCTTTTGCCGCAGAGCAAAAATTGTCCGTATCATCCTGCTCCCAATTCTTCATAAATAACCCTTCTACCTGGTATCCTTGTTCTTTTAATAACCAGGCTGCAACAGAGGAATCAACTCCTCCGGACATACCAACAATAACTTTCGCTTTCATAAATGGTTCGTACTTTGAGTGTTTCGCATTTCTATAAAAATACAATTTTAACAAATTTTACTACACAATCACTATAGTTTCAGAACGAAACAAAGCCGGAACTATCAATCCTTATTATCCCAGCGTTAATTAACCTATAAATTATTGAGAATGGCGTTAAATGTTTAGCTGAATTGTTTTACTACACCGGACAATAATGGTAATGAATATTTGTTCTATACAAAGATATTCATCCAATAAGTTGATATTTCTTACAGAGAATTAGATAATATAGTGTTTTTAAATTTTAATTATTGCTTCGTTCTCATTATGTTTGCAATCAAAAATAATTTGATTCATAAATAAAATTTAAGAAGCAACTTCGTATTTTAGGTATATTATTTATGATTCATTTGCAAGAGCTTGCAAAGCAAGGTCAACAAGAAAGTGAAGTGGCTCTAAGTGAGCGATTGCCTTCTTTCATTAGACCTGTGTGCCATTTGAAAGCAATTTATCATGTTGAGGCGAAAGAGGATGTTTATCTCATTCACCTGAATGTACAGGGAAATTTGAGCATCATTTGTCAGCGTTGCATGGACGATTTCACTGTAGGTTATGAGAATTCCACTGTCATTGCTGTTTGTCGAAATGATGAGAGGGCTGAACAATTATTGAGCCAATATGAGTGTGTTGTTTCTTCAAACTGGCAGGTTGATTTAAATGAATTAATTATTGATGAACTGCATCTCTATGCACCTCAATTTCATTCTGATTTTAATGAGTGTAATAGTGAAATCAATGAAATTTTAACAGGGGAAAAAGAATCTAATTGATATTTTGGCAATTAATACTTGGATTGGAGTTAAAATATCGGTAATATTCCCGCTTTACGAATGCAATTTGTTTAGGAGTAATACAATGGCCGTACAACAAAATAAAAAATCACGCTCACGACGTGACATGAGACGCTCTCATGATGCGCTAACCAAACCTACGTTGTCTGTTGATCCAACAACAGGTGAAACTCATCGTCGTCACCATATGACACCTGATGGGTATTATAGAGGCAAAAAAATTATTGATGCTGAAACTGCTTACGAACAAGAGTAATTTTCTTGAAAAACATCACCATTGCAATTGATGCGATGGGTGGGGATCATGGGCCAGATGTGGTGATTCCTGCCTGTATTCGTGCAGCTAAAAATAATCCCAATTTGAGACTTTTGCTTGTTGGCGTACAAGACAAGCTCAGTGCATCTCTGAAAAAACATGGCATCTTGTCTTCCCAACAAATCACTATTGTTCATGCCTCAGAGGTGGTCACAATGGACGAATTGCCATCCCATGCGTTGCGTAACAAAAAAGACTCCTCAATGCGTGTGGCAATTAATTTGGTTAAGGAAGGAAGAGCACAGGCTTGTGTGAGCGCAGGCAATACTGGTGCATTGATGGCTACTGCACGATACGTATTGAAAACTTTACCGGGAATTGATCGTCCAGCGATAGTGTCAGAATTACCTACTATGGGCGGCAAGACCAGAGTTATTGATTTAGGCGCTAATGTTGATTCTTGTGCAGAGCATTTATTTCAATTTGCTGTAATGGGCTCTGCGCTAATACAAGCCATTGAAAACAAATCGAAACCTAAAATTGGTTTGCTGAATATTGGTGTTGAAGAAATTAAAGGAAATGATCAGGTTAAACGTACTGCACATATGCTGGCAGAAAGCTCTGTTATGAATTATGTAGGGTATGTTGAAGGAGATCATTTTTACACTGGTGAGGTGGATTTGGTAGTTTGTGATGGATTTGTAGGGAACGTTGCTTTAAAAGCGAGTGAAGGTTTGGCAAAACTTTTGCTAACCCTCCTGAAAGAATCATTTAATAGAAACTGGCTAACAAAAATTGCTGGTTTTATTGCTTTACCAGCCTTAAAACATTTAAAAAATCGTTTAGATCCATCTCGATATAATGGTGCCAGCATGCTCGGCTTGAACGGGATTGTTGTCAAAAGCCATGGTGGAGCCAATGAAATAGGTTTCCAACATGCTATTGAACAAGCTGTTCTTGAGGTCGAAAATAATGTTATTGATTTGGTACGCGATCAAATAAATGATTTTATAAATCAAGGATTGTTGTTATGAAGAATGCTGTTATCAATGGCACTGGGAGTTATTCTCCAGAAAGGCAAGTTACTAATACTGAGTTGGAAACCATCCTCGACACTAGTGACGAATGGATTGTTACCAGAACAGGTATTAGTAGTCGTAGTGTTGCTCAAGAGCATGAAACAACATCTTATATGGCTTCTAAAGCGGCTGAACGAGCTTTGGCTGCGTCAGGTCTTGATGCAGAAGAAATTGATTTGATATTAGTAGCGACATGTACTCCAGATCATTTTTTCCCAAGTGTTGCTTGTCATGTGCAAAATGCTTTACAAATCAAAAGACCTATTCCAGCTTTTGATGTTGGTGCTGCATGCAGTGGTTTTGTGTATGCCATGGATATAGCGAGACAATACATTGCGACAGGGGCTGCTAAACATGTACTCGTTGTTGGCAGTGAAAGCATGTCCAGAGCAGTTGATTGGACTGATCGCTCTATTTGTGTGTTATTCGGCGATGGTGCTGGTGCAGTTGTTTTGAGCGCAAGTGAACGCGAAGGGATAATAGGCAGTGTTTTGCATTCTGCTTATGACGCTGAAAAATTATTGGTTCTTCGCAATTCAACGTTCGAACAAGAAAAAGCAACGATTGGAATGCGAGGTAATGAAGTATTTAAAATCGCCGTGAATATTATGGGCAATATTGTTGATGAAGTACTAGATGTAAGTCATTTACAAAAGTCTGATATCGACTGGCTGATCCCACACCAGGCTAATATACGGATTATACAAGCCATAGCTAAAAAATTATCTCTCCCTATGTCACATGTCATAGTTACAATTGGCAACCAAGGTAATACTTCAGCTGCTTCTATTCCTTTAGCTCTTGATTATTCAATTAGAAGTAATCAAATTAAAAGGGATGAAGTATTATTAATTGAATCCTTTGGTGGTGGAATGACCTGGGGTGCCATGGTGATTCGTTACTAAATTACAATTAAGGGTTAATTCTATTATGGTAAAAACAGCATTTGTATTTCCAGGACAGGGATCTCAGTCTATAGGTATGTTGTCTGACTTTATACCTCAATATGCCGTTATCACAGATGTTTTTACAGAAGCCTCAGATGCTGTAGGCTATGATCTGTGGGATTTAGTGCAAAACGGACCTGAAGAGAAACTAAATCAAACAGAATATACGCAAGTAGCTATGTTAACTGCTGACGTTGCAATTTATCGTTTATTAATGCAATCAGGTGTGCCTCAACCTCAAGTAATGGCTGGCCACAGCTTGGGAGAATATGCTTCACTAGTTTGCGCTAATTCCTTGTCTTTAAGAGAAGCAGCTCAATTAGTAGCCCGCAGGGGACAGGTGATGCAAAATGCCATTCCGTTAGGTGAAGGAGCCATGGCTGCCATAGTTGGGCTATCTGATGAACAGATACGTTCCTTATGTGAACAAGCCAGTTCAACGAGTCACTTAGTTACACCAGCCAATTATAATTCCATAGGTCAAACTGTTGTTGCTGGGCATAAAGTAGCAGTGGATTTAATCATTAAATTAGCTGAAGATGCTGGGGCTAGGTTAGCAATGGTTATTCCTGTAAGCGTTCCTTGCCATTGTCCTCTGTTGAAGGAAGCTGCGGAATTATTTGCAGACAGTCTTGCTTCTATAGAGTTTAAAGTGCCTTCAGTCGATGTGATCAGTAATGTTGATTTAAGTGTTTATCATTCTACTCAACATATAAGAGAAAAGCTCAAAGAGCAATTATTCAGCCCTGTTCGTTGGGTTGAAACAATCCAGTTAATTCAACGACGTGAGACTGAATTGGTAATAGAATGTGGTCCAGGAAAAGTTTTGAATGGCTTGATAAAAAGAATAGAAAGAAATCTACCGACCATCAGTGTTTATGACAGCATCAGCCTTGAGCAAGTCATAGAGCGTTTACATATTCCAGTTTGAGAGGAAACTAAATGGGCAATTTAGAAAATAAGATTGCATTAGTAACTGGCGCTAGTCGCGGCATTGGTCGTGCAATTGCTGAGAAACTGGCACGAAATGGTGCTTTTGTATTTGGTACAGCAACTACTGAGCAAGGAGCAGCTTCTATTAATTCTTTTTTTGAAAAAGAAAAATTAGTTGGTGAAGGAATCGTTTTAGATGTCACTAGCACGGAACAAGTCGAAAATTTGATGTCTACTTTATCCGACAATGATCAGTGTCCTGCTATTCTGGTGAATAATGCAGGCATTACAGCGGACAATTTATTATTGCGTATGGATGATGAAGAGTGGTACAAAGTAATAGAAACCAATTTAAACTCTATCTATAGAATGACAAAAGCTTGTTTAAAGCCTATGTTCAAAGCACGTTGGGGAAGAATAATTTCTATAGGCTCTGTTGTTGGTTCCAGTGGAAATTCTGGCCAGGTAAACTATACTGCAGCTAAGGCTGGCATTATTGGTTTTTCTAAATCTTTAGCGCAGGAGATTGGTAGTAGGGGAATTACCGTCAATGTAGTAGCTCCTGGTTTTATTGATACCGATATGACTGCTTCTTTGCCAGATATGGTCAAAGAAGAAATGCTCAAAAGAATTCCTATGCGTAAGTTGGGTCAGCCAGAAGATATAGCAGAAGCAGTAGCTTTTCTAGCATCAGATAGTGCAAAATATATCACAGGTGAAACAATTCATGTCAATGGCGGTATGTATATGAGTTAAATGCACTTGCGTTATCTGTATAATTGAATAAACTAGCCGTCAGTATTTTTTAATAATTTCTATCAATCGAAAGAGGAAAATCACGTTATGAGTACAGTTGAAGATCGTGTTCGTAAAATTGTTGTGGAACAATTAGGTGTTAAAGAAGAAGAATTAAAAAATGATGCATCATTTGTTGATGATCTAGGTGCTGATTCTTTAGATACAGTAGAGTTAGTTATGGCTCTTGAAGAAGAATTTGAAACAGAAATTCCTGATGAAAAAGCTGAGAAAATTACTACTATTCAGGAAGCTATTGATTATATTGAATCTAATCTAAACAAAGAAGAAGCTTAATTTTTTTCGAGGAGCTCTCATTGAATAAGCGGCGTGTGGTTATTACTGGCATGGGAATGCTTACTCCTGTCGGTCTTAATGTAGAAGAAACTTGGCGTAATATTTTGGCTGGAGTTAGCGGGGTAGGCTTGGTAGAAGATTTTAATACCAGTGAATATCCAACGAAAATTTGGGCTAAGGTCAAGAACTTTAATGTTGAGGATCACATGCCAATTAAAGACGCCCGTAAAATGGATGTCTTTACTCAATATGGTATGGCAGCTGCTGATGAAGCTATACTTGATTCAGGTTTGAAAATTGATGAAGCCTTATCTCGCCGTGCCGGTGTGGCAGTTGGTGCTGGTATTGGCGGAATTCAAACAATTACAAACAATCAGGATAAACTGGTTTCAGGTGGTCCACGTAAGGTCTCACCATTTTTTATTCCAGCAGGTATTATCAACATGGTTGCTGGACAGATTTCTATTAAGCATCAGCTGAAAGGCCTAATATTTCTGTTGTGACAGCATGCACTACTGGAACACATAACATCGGCCTTGCAGGACGTATTATTGCTTATGGTGATGCTGATGTCATGATTTGTGGTGGTGCTGAAATGACCACAACGCCACTTTGTCTTGCTGGTTTTTCAGCAGTACGATCTTTATCCAAGCGCAATGATGAGCCGGAGAAAGCCTCAAGACCTTGGGATAAGGATAGAGATGGTTTTGTCATGGGCGAAGGTGCTGGTATTTTGGTACTGGAAGAATATGAGCATGCGAAGGCTCGTGGAGCAAAAATTTATGCGGAATTGGTAGGCTTTGGAATGTCTGGAGATGCTTATCATATTACAGCACCTGATGAAGACGCTGATGGGGCTTCTCGAGCAATGGAAGCAGCTATACATGACGCTGGCATAGATCCTAAAGCCGTTGATTACATCAATGCCCATGGTACATCAACTTATCTGAATGATTTAAATGAAACAAAAGCGATTAAGCGTGTATTCCAAAATCATGCTTATGATTTGGCTGTTAGTTCAACCAAATCCATGACAGGTCATTTACTTGGAGCTGCAGGGGCTGTTGAGGCAATCATTAGTATTCTGGCTATCAGAGATCAGGTTGCGCCACCTACTATTAATTTGGATAATCCTGATGAGGGATGTGATTTGAATTATGTAGCTCATGTGCCGCAAAGAAGAAGCATTAACTATGTTCTAAGCAATTCGCTAGGTTTTGGCGGAACAAACGGTAGTTTATTGTTCAAGCGAATTTAAATGCAGTTCTCAAGACTTAAAAAACTGGTTGTTCTTATTATAGCTATGTTTTTTATGTCTTTTTTGTTTTTATCTTGGAGTATACATCGATTATTATATGCTCCAATGATTCCTAAAAATGCATCTCCAACCATTATTACTCTCGATAGGGCAGCATCAGCTTACCAATTTGCTCGTGCTTTGCAAGACAGGCAATTGATCCATTCTGCAAAGTTACTTCTCATGGTTATTCGCTTTAAGGGGTTATCTCATCAGCTAAAAGCAGGAATTTATCAAATTAGCCCTGGAGAAACTGCAATGCAACTGCTTCACAGGATAGTTGCAGGGAACGTTCTTACTTTAAATTTTACAATTATCGAAGGTACAACCCAGCAGAAAGTAGAGCAGGATTTAAGAAAAGCCAATTATCTGAAATATAATCCTGATGACTGGAAGATCATTAAAGGAAATTATCCAAATGCAGAAGGTCTATTACTTGCAGATACCTATCAGTATCAAGGTGGCAGTAGCAGTAGGGCTTTATTAGAGCAGGCTCATCGTAATTTATTGAATTATCTGGGTATCAGTTGGAATAATAGAGCACCTAATTTACCCTACAAGACTCCTTATGAGCTACTGATTGCTGCTTCCATTATCGAAAAAGAAACTGCAATCGCTCAAGAGAGAAAGTTAATTTCTGGTGTAATGATAAATCGACTGAGGAAAAAAATGCCTTTACAAATGGATCCTACCGTCATCTATGGCCTCGGAAATGAATACAAGGGCAAATTATCTCATGATGATTTATCAATACCATCACCGTATAATTCTTATTTAAATCGAGGATTGCCTCCCACACCGATAGCGATGGTAGGGAAGGAGGCAATTGATGCTGCGGCACATCCACAATTATCTAATTATCTATATTTTGTTGCTAAAGGAGATGGCACTCATCAGTTCTCTGAAACTTACGAGCAACAAAAACAAGCAATTAATCAATACAGACGCAAGGATTATTAATGTCATCATTAGCTGGGAAGTTGATAGTAATTGAGGGACTGGAAGGAGCAGGAAAATCAACTGCTGTGAATTTGGTTGTTGAGCTATTATCCAGTAAAAACATCAGTACTATCACAACCAGAGAACCTGGCGGAACAGCGATAGGCGAGGTTTTAAGAAATATAATTAAAAATCCGGAATATAGTAATGTGCTGGATGATAAAAGTGAATTGTTACTTCTCTATGCTGCAAGAATTCAATTGATTAAACAGGTTATTAAACCAGCATTGAATCAGGGGCAATGGGTTATTGCGGATAGATTTGAGCTTTCCACGTTGGCTTATCAAGGCGGAGGCCGCGGTTTAGATATAAAAGTTATTAATGAATTGTCAACTTTTTGTTTACAGGGGTTCAAACCTCATCTCACTTTATATTTAGACATTAAGCCAGAGCTTGGTATGCAAAGAGCCAAAGCAAGAGGAAAATTCGATCGAATTGAACAGGAAGCAATTGAATTTTTTCATAGAGTTTATGAAACCTATCATAGCCTTACTAAGCAAAATCCTGAAGTTATTACAATTGATGCAAATAAGCCTTTAGGGCAGGTACAAGATGCTATTCAATCAGTAATCGAGAAGTTTCTATGGCGCACAATATCATAACTCATCTGAAACAGTGGCAAAAAATGCAAATGGCATTGATGAAAGGGCGTATTCCGCAAGCCATGTTATTTGTTGGTCCTTTGCATTGTGATCTTATAAGATTTGCCAGCCAAATAGCTCAGTTATTCTTTTGTAAAACTAAACCGGCAGAACCTTGTTTGACTTGCATGGATTGTCAGATGATTCAACGTATGGAGCATCCTGATATCGATTGGATTAAACCAGAAAAAATTGGTGGAGTAATTAAAATTGATCAAATCAGGGAGTTACAGAATACAGCATTTTTAACACCTCAAAGAGCAAATTATAAATTAATCATTATTGAATCAGCTGAATCGATGAATAGTGCTGCATCAAATGCTTTATTGAAAATTCTGGAAGAGCCAGCAAAGCATACCGTTTTTATTTTGTTAGCACAACAAGTCAGTACGATATTACCTACTGTACTAAGTCGCTGCCAAATTACTCGATTTTCTGCTTCGGATGAATTGTCCCATAATCTGTTAAGTTCGGTGGATTCTTACTATCAAGAGTCGTCGGATAGGGCAATCATCATGAAGCATTCAGAGGCGATTTTAGAGGGTTTGATTGCTATTATTGAACGCAAAAATCATCCATGCACATTGGCTGCAGAATGGAGTCAATACGAATTAAATACTTTTTTGTGGTTTTTATATTTAGCATATTCCCAACTGCAGTACATGCATTTATTTCGAATAACCTACACTGGCTTTGCAGAAAAGCAATTAAATAAGCTATTAATATTGTTAAATCCGATTTTGGTTTTTACTCAGATCGATAAAATAAATAACTTATTGCGAAAATTAAGCCATAATATGAATATAAATCATACATTGGTATTGGAAGATTTATTATTTTCTTTGATAGCTGATTTGTAATGGAGGCTTAGTCTTTCAGAAATTGAGCTAAATGGCATTGGTGAGATGGGGGATGGTTATGACTGATAAACCGCAAATGATAAGCTGCTCATT